>CAYWFK010000018.1:0-26586 GCA_964457375.1 uncultured Anaerolineales bacterium | reverse complement strand
ATTAGTGAGCTTCTCAATGCGTCGTCAGCAGCATGAAGCGAGATAGCCAGATTCACTTGTCTGTTTTCAGAAGTAAACTTTTCGATACCTGGTATGATGCCCACGGTGGAAATCGTAAAGCGGCGTGCACCAAAGTTGAATCCGTTAGGCTGGTTTAGCCTGTCGATTGCATTCAACGTTGCCTGATAATTCAGAAAAGGTTCTCCCATACCCATGATGACGATGTTCGTCAACTTTTTCTGATGTTCTTTTTGTATGCGGGCATAATACAAAACCTGTGTGATGATTTCACCCGATGATAGATTGCGGTTGAAGCCCATTTGCCCGGTTGCACAAAATTTGCAGCCAATTGCACATCCTGACTGGGTAGAGATGCAAACGGTTCTGCGCTTTTTGTATTGCATCAGCACGGTTTCCACTGCTGCACCGTTGTTCCCTGAGAAGAGAATCTTTTGGGTTTGTTTGTCTTTCGAGATTAGGCGGTTGACCGGCTGCAAGCACTCGAATGACAGGTTGTCATCTAGAAAACGGGTGAGTTTCTTTGGCAAGTTGGTGAATTCATCCGGGCTTGCCCAAAGCGATTGATATAACCCGGACCAGACTTGTTTTGTGCGATAGGCGGGAAATCCTTGGGATTTGAGCAGCGCACTCAATTCTTGATAGTCAAGGTCCAGGATGCAGTTTTTTTCAAACATTTTCAGCCAAAACGCGGAAGAGCAGGTCTTCGAGACTTTTCGCAATATAATCCGGTCGAATTGGTGATTGTGCAGCGTATGCCCGATCGGTTACGCCGGACAGGACAAGCGCGGTTTTGCAGCGGGATGCATTACCGCCGGCGATATCCGTCTCCAGACGATCTCCAACAACAATGGTGTTTTCGGGTTTTGCGTTGATTCTGGATAAGGCAATTTCGAAAAGCATTGGCTCCGGTTTCCCGATGATGATTGCTTTTTTACCGATGGCTGCTTCGAGTGCTGCAAGTATCGAACCTGTCCCCGGTGCCAAGCCGTTCGATGTCGGGATGGTTACATCCGGATTCGTAGCGAGAAAGATAGCATCGTTCAGCAAAAAGGTGAAGGCTTTTGCCAGTTTCCGGTATGTAACTTCCCGGTCTAATCCTACAACAACAATATCGGCTTTTGTATCATCCTGCTGAAAACCATATTTCCGGATTGCTTTGGAAAGGCCGATTTCCCCAACCATGAAAATTCTCTTGCGTTCGGGGAAGTGTGTTTTGATGTATTCCATTGTTGCTTCGGCAGAGTTGATGATTTGCTCCGGTTTGACGGAAACGCCGAATTTTTTTAATTTCGCAACATATGAATCGGGTGAAAGTGTCGAATTGTTGGTTGCGAGCATCAATTTATACTTGCGTTTGCGAATTTCATCGAAAATCTTCGCCAGATTGCCAATGGGCAATTCGCCGGTATACAGGACGCCATCCATATCCAGGATGATGTTATTAATTTCAACCATGCCTTATCTCCGTCTTTTCATTGGTTTTTCCGGAACCTTGTGATAAAAAAGCCGGTCAGCATCTTTCGCGAACCGGCTTTCAAACCAGGATAGTGCGGACTTAATTGGTTTTTTCCGGTGGTTCGAGAACCTTGTCGACAAGTCCGTATGTGGTTGCCGCCTCGGCATCCATCCAGTAATCCCTCTCGGTATCCTGTTCGATTTGCTTGATGTCTTTGCCCGTGTGCATTGCCAGGATTTCATTGAGGCGGGCTTTGAGCCGCAGGATTTCGCGAGCCTGGATTTCGATATCCGAAGCCTGCCCTTGTGCGCCACCAAGCGGTTGGTGCAAATGGATAGTGGCATGAGGCAATGCATAGCGCTCGCCTTTGGTGCCGGCAGTAAGCAATACGGTGCCGAAGGATGCGGCGATACCAACAGCAACAGTGCTGATCGGGTTGGATATCATTTGCATGGTATCGTAAATTGCCAAACCGGCGTAAATTTGCCCTCCGGGAGAGTTGATGTACATCTGGATGGGCGATTCCGGGTCTTCCTTGTTCAGGTAAAGTAGTTGGGCAACGATGACATTGGCTACCTGGTCGTTGATTGGGGTCCCAATGAAAATTATCCGGTTTCTGAGCAGGAGCGAAAAAATATCATATGCGCGTTCACCTCTGCCGGATGACTCGATGACCATGGGGATCAAGTTGGAAGGATTCATATTCATGCTCCAGTGTGCAGGGGATTCCTGCAGCGGACTATGCCTCTTTGGTTTCATTTTCTTTGTCTTTGTTCTCGCTGACTTTTTCTTTTGCTTTGCTGCTTTTCCTGACGGTTTTTGCGGATTTTGCAGCGCTTGTTTTTTTCCTGGTTGCCTTTTTCTCTTTTGTTACCGGTTCTGAAACTTCACCGGGTTCTTCTTTGGCTTCTTCGGTTTCTTCTTCGACAACTTCGAGTTCACCTTTGGCCATTTTTCTGAGCCATTCGATTGTGTTGCGGGTGAGATGGTCCATCATGACGTTCGTATAAACATTCGGGAGAAGTCTGTTGCGGTCGATTTTTTTGGCTTCTTTGGGTGAAAGAGACTTCGCCAGGTAATTAATTGTCTGGGTTGTTTCCTGATTGACGGATTCTTTGTCGACCTCGATTTTCTCGTTTTCTGCAATTTTGAAGATAGCAAGAGATTGTTTCAACCGTTTTTCGCTGGCTTCTCTGGCTTCTTTATCAAATTCCTCTTCACTCATCCCGCGGATTTTTTTGTATAAATCCAGAGTGATACCTTGTTGACTGAGCCTTTGTGACAAATTGTGTTTGAAATCTTCGATTTCACGGTCAAGCATTTGGGGCGGGTATTTGAATTCGGAATTCGAAACAATTTCTTCGATGACCTTTTGATCGTAATTCTCCTGATATTCCTGTGTTTCTTTGGTAATCAGGTTTTCTTTGATTTTTGCTTTCAGGTCTTCGATAGTTTCGAAATCCCCAAGTGTCTGAGCAAACTCATCATTCAGTTCGGGAAGTTCCATGGATTGGACGGTGTCAACGTTGATTTGGTATTCGAGCTGTTTGCCGCGCAGATCTTCGACTGTGTAGGTCTCGTCGAAGGTGTGCTGTACGGTTTTCTCTTCTCCGGCTTTCATACCGACGAGCAGCAGAGAAAAGCCCGGGAAGGGGATTTCATCTTCGTCTTCTTTGCTGTCTTCCGGAATCAGGATGGATGTTTGGTAATCGTCGAAGAGGTGCTTTTTGTCGATTTCTTCTTCCTTTGCACTTTTGCTGTTCAGGGTGACGCGGACAAGGTCTCCCTTTTGGGCTTCACGGTCAACGGTTTTGACAATAGCATTTTGTTTTTGCAACGAGAGAAGGACTTCGGTAACGTCTTCTTCGGTAATTTCGTGCGGTTCGTAAGGGAAGCGTACTTTTTTGTAGTCACCGATGGTAACTTCGGCATTTAGCGGGATGACGAATTCGAGTGTTAGCGGGTCGAGGGAGGCGATTTTTTCGAGAGACCCTGCTCCGTACGGGTCGATGTCGGCTTCTTTGATGATTTCGGAGTATTGTTCGTTGACAATAATCTCGATGGCATCATCGAGAACAACAGAATCTCCGACATGTTTTACAATGACACCATAGGGTGCTTTCCCCGGACGAAACCCGGGAATTTTCGTTCTCTTTGCAATTTTCCTGGCAGCTTTTCGTTTTGCGCTGTTCAGGGTATCGGAATCGAACTCAACGATAAGTTTTACTTGATGGTTTTCCAGTGCTTCGGTTTTGATATTCAATTTTTCGCCTCGTAGATGCCCGTCATTTCAGGCAGGATAGTTAGATACCTTCGATTGATATACCCCAATGGGAATATCAGGATATGTGGTAGGGAAGGTGGGGGTCGAACCCACACGCCCGAGGGCACGTGATCCTAAGTCACGCCTGTCTGCCAATTCCAGCACTTCCCCAGCCAAGGAATTATACGCGAAGGAAATATGGGCGTCAATGATAGGTTGCCGTACACATTGGTTCGCATTCTTTTATGGAATTGTTACAGTATCCTGTCGTATTGGAAATCAATTAGTATGTTAAAATACCAGTTCGAAGGTATTGAATAACTGGAGCGTTTAGAATGGAGCCAATGAAAACGAACAAACCAAAAGATTTCATCCGTGAAATTATCAACGAAGACCTTGCCAGTGGCAGATATCAGGAAGTGCATACGAGATTCCCGCCCGAGCCAAACGGTTATTTACATATTGGCCATGCAAAAGCAATCATTTTGAATTTCGGGATTGCTGAGGAATATCAGGGGAAATGCAATTTAAGATTCGATGACACTAATCCCAGCAAGGAAGATGTCGAGTATGTCGATGCAATCAAACGGGATATCCGATGGCTTGGTTTTGATTGGGAAGACAGGGAGTATTACGCTTCGGATTACTTCGATCAGCTTTACGAATACGCATTGAAGCTTATTCGTGACGGGAAAGCATATGTCGATGATCTTTCGGCAGAGGAAATCAGGGAATATCGCGGTACTTTGACGGAACCGGGAAAGAACAGCCCGTACAGGGATCGTACTGTGGAAGAGAACCTGGCTTTGTTCGAGCGTATGCGCGCCGGAGAGTTCCCGGACGGGGCAAAAGTGTTGCGGGCAAAAATCGATATGGCTGCCCCCAATATCAATTTGCGCGACCCGGTGATGTACCGGATTCAGCATCAAAGGCATCACCGCACGGGGGACAAGTGGTGTATCTACCCGATGTATGACTTTGCTCACGGGCAAAGTGATTCGATTGAGGGGATAACCCATTCGCTTTGTTCTCTTGAATTCGAAAACAATCGTCCGCTTTACAATTGGTTCCTTGATAATCTGGGGATCTTTCATCCCCGGCAGGTCGAATTTGCCAGATTGAATATCAGTTATACCGTGTTGAGCAAACGGCGCTTAATCGAGCTGGTCAACAAAAAGCTGGTTAGCGGCTGGGATGATCCGAGAATGCCCACGATTTCGGGGATGCGCCGGCGCGGTTACACGCCGGAAGCCATCCGGGCGTTTAATGAGACAATTGGAATTGCCAAAAACGATAGTATGATCGATATGGCTTTGTTGGAGCATCATATCCGCAAAGATTTGAACACGAAAGCCCAGCGAAGAATGGCTGTGCTGCGTCCTGTCAAAGTCGTTATCATGAACTATCCGGAAGGCAAAGAAGAATTGCTGGATGCAATCAACAATCCGGAAGATGAGACAATGGGGGTACGGCAAGTGCCGTTTTCGAGAGAAATTTACATCGAGCGTGGAGACTTCATGGAAAATCCGACACGGAAGTATTTCCGATTGGCGCCGGAACGTGAAGTGCGGCTGCGCTATGGATATTTCATCAAGTTCCAAGACCTGGTCAAGGATGAGCACGGCGAGATTGTCGAAATTCATTGCACTTATGACCCTGAGACCAGAGGCGGTTATGCACCGGACGGGCGGAAAGTCCGGGGTACCATTCATTGGGTTTCAGCGTCTCATGCAATCGATGCGGAAGTGCGCTTGTATGACCGGCTGTTTACCGTAGAAAATCCGATGAATCTGGAAGATGGTGAGAATTATCTGGATTATTTGAATCCGAACTCGCTGGAAGTGTTGTCCGGCTGTAAGCTGGAACCGTCTTTAGCGGAGGTTTCCGCCGGAGAAACGTTCCAGTTCGAGCGTCTGGGGTATTTTTGTGTCGATCCGGATTCCGGGGATGGCAAACTGGTGTTCAACCGGACGATCACCCTGCGTGATACCTGGGCAAAAATCAGGAACAAAAAGTAGCCACGCTTACCGGTTAATTTATCAACAGGGCGCAGATTTATGCGCCCTGTTTTGTTTGTCGTTTATAAAAGGGAGCGGAGAATTTCGATGGCGTTCCTGAGCCGTTTCATTACGGTTTCTTTGCCTAACACTTCCATGCTTTCGAGCAGCGGCGGGCTGACTTTTTGGCCGGTAACGGCAACGCGCAGAATACCGAATAGCTGACCTGCTTTCAAGCCAAGGTCGCTTGCCAATTCCCGCAGCGGCTCTTCCAGAGTTTCGTGCGAAAACGCATCGAAAGACGATAGCAACGCGAATGCTTTTTCAGCAGCGTCGATAGATTCGGATACGGTCATTTTCTTACCGATAAGTTCTTCCGGTTTCGGGTGGATTTCATCAACGAAGAAGAAACCGGAAATCTCCGGTGCATCATCGAGCGTATGTAGTCTGACTTGAATGATGGGAATGATTTTTTCCAGGGTATTGTTATCGACAGTGATGCCGGCTTTTTTGTAATACGGTAAAAGACGTTGTATCAAATCGGCCGGGGCGAGCTTGCGGATGTATGCGCCGTTGAAATAGTCCAGCCTTTTGAAATCGATGGCAGCAGGGGACGGGTTGAGTTTGGCGATGGAGAAATGTTTTATTAAATCATCCAGCGTGAAGAATTCGGTTTTGTCATCATAACTCCATCCCATCATGGCAATCCAGTTGATGACTGCTTCAGGGATGTAACCGGATTCGCGAATGTCTTTGATGAAGATGGAATTTCCTTTCAGCCGCATTTGTTGCGCGTAGCGCTTGCTCATTTTGCCCTTGCCGGTGGGGTTGAGAAAGACCGACAAGTGAATCCATTCCGGTTCCTGCCAGCCAAAGGCATGATATATGTGGACGTGAAGGGGAAAGGTGGAAAGCCATTCTTCGCCGCGGAACACGTGCGTGATGCCCATCAAGTGGTCATCGACCATGGCAGCCAAGTGGTAAAGCGCCAAACCGTCGGATTTCACAAGGATGAAGTCGTCGAGTTGATTATTGTTGACGGTGATATCCCCGCGAAGGCGATCGTGAACTGTAATCGACCCGCTCAACGGGGTTTTGAAGCGGATAACATGGGGTTCGCCATCGGCAATGCGTTGGGCGGCAACATCAAGTGGAATATTGCGGCATTTGCGGTCGTATCTTGGATTTTCTTTCTTTTTTTGTTGTTCCTGCCGCAGCGCCGATAGTCTTTTGGGGGTGCAGAAACAGGGATAGGCATAGCCGTTGTCGATGAGTTGCTGGGCATATTTCATATAAATGGCTTTGCGTTCGGACTGTCGATAAGGTGCATGAGGTCCGCCAATATCCGGTCCTTCGTCCCATTCCAGACCAAGCCAGCGCAGACTGCTGATTAAATCGTCTTCGGATTTCGGGTCGTAGCGTTTTTGGTCGGTGTCTTCGATGCGCAGGATGAATTGCCCGCGGGTTTGGCGGGCGAGAAGATAATTGTATAATGCCGTGCGTGCGCTGCCCAAATGCGTCATTCCTGTCGGGGATGGTGCGAAGCGGACGCGGGCGGGTTTTGCATTGTTGTTTGTCATGTGCTTTCCTATGTCTGTTTTCGATTTTCGTAATTATAAGGCGGAAAACAGGAATTTTCGAAAGAATGTGGAAAATTAAAAATCGAGGCTCTTTTGTCTTAAAATGACACTTTCCACCAACCCGATTCCCAACAGAAGCGAGAGCAATGATGAGCCTCCATAACTGATGAACGGGAGCGTCAATCCGGTTACCGGCAGCATGTTGAGGTTCATCCCTACGTTCACCATTCCCTGAAAGGCAAGCAGAGTTGCAACACCGTAACAAAGCAATGCACCGAATGTATCGCTGGAAAGTCTTGCCGCCCGGACAACCCGGTAAATTACAAAAAGCAGCATCAGGATAACGAGTACGGTACCGACAAATCCGAATTCCTCAGCCAGCGCCGAGAAGATAAAATCGGAATGCCGGACTTTGAGAAACCTGAGCTGCACCTGAGAACCGCTTCCGTAGCCTTTCCCGAACCAGCCGCCTGAGCCAATCGAAACCAGGGCTTGCTGGACGTTGTAGATAGCGCCGTGCGTTGCGTTTTTATCGGGAAAGAAAAAGTTGATAATTCGTTCTACCTGATAGGGTTTGATGAACCCCGTTTCTTTGTTCGGGTCGTAGTTCATCAGCAGGAATAATACGCCTAATCCTCCGCCAACAATCCCGACACCACTGGCGATGAGCAGGTGTTTGATTTGTAAACCTGCAACCCAAAGCATAGCAAACCAGATGACGAAAATAACGATGGAAGTACTTAAATCCGGTTGCATGATGATCCAGATGGTCATCCCCATTACGATGAGCAGGCTTTTGGCTATCCAGAGCAGGTTTCGTTCCGCTTTGGTATGGGAAAAATAGTCTGCAAGGGCGATGATGATGACGATTTTTGCAAGTTCGGAGGGCTGAATGAGAATGGGGCCTAAACGAAACCAGCGTGCAGAACCAAACATGGCATTCCCGAACAAGTTCAACGCAAAGAGCAACCCCGCGGTGGCAATATACAGAATGCGACTGATTGCAGCGAGAAAGTGATAATCGATTGCTGCCATCAACATGAGGACAACCAATCCCATGACTGCGAAGATAATTTGTTTTTGTACGGTATTTTGAGCGACCAGCTCGATGTTGCCGGCAATTGCCGAACGAATCATTGTTATCCCGAAGATGGTCGAGATGACAATGGCAACCAATAGCCAAAAATCAAAATACCGCCATGATATTTTATGCATGGTTTTCCAAAGGACTTATTCTAGCGGTGTTTACGTGATGACTTTTTGAGAGGAATATCAGCGATTAATCGTTGTTGGCGTCCTGCGCTCTCGATTTCGATGCGGACTTTGGAAGCATCGATGTCGATATGGCGGGCAATTGTTTGAATCAAGTCATCTTTCAACTGTTCGATGGCTGAGTGGGAAATGTTTGCCCGGTCGTGTACCAAAACCATTTGAAGGCGTTCCTTGGCTACGTAGGCGCTATCCGGGTCCTTCCCGAAAAATCGGCTGATAATGTTGCTCATCATTCACCCCCGGAGCGGATTAACCTGGAAATTTTCGACATCAATCCTTTCTTGGCGAATAAGTCGAGGAAAGGAACATCTTCTCCGGTTAATCGTTTCGCAATATTTTGCAAGGTCAGTCCTGCGGAGTTTTTGCCGTCCAATGAAATTGGTGTGCCGCGGTTGGTGCTGATAATAACTTGCTCGTCTTCCGGAACGATGCCCAGTAAATCGATGGCGAGGAGTTCGACGATATCATCGATGGAAAGCATGTCACCGCGTTTGACCATATTGGGGTTCAGACGGTTGATTACCAGTTGGGCAGGTCCCTTTTCTTCCGCTTCTATGATACCGATAATTCTGTCTGCATCTCTTACGGCTGAAATTTCAGGGTTCGTTACGACGATAACGATGTCTGCCGGTGAGATGGCGTTTCGGAAACCGCGTTCGATTCCGGCGGGTGAGTCGATTAGAATCCAGTCGGTGAATTTTCTCAGCTCGTCTGTAAGACGCACCATATCACTGGGAGAAATTGCCGATTTGTCCCTTGTCTGGGATGCGGGGATGAGAAACAGCTCCGGAAGGCGTTTGTCTTTGATCATTGCCTGACGTAGTCTGCATCTGCCTTCCACGACATCTACCAGATCATAAACAATCCGGTTTTCCAGGCCCAGAACGACATCGAGATTACGAAGCCCGATATCTGCATCGATACAGACGACTTTCTTGCCCAGATTTGCCAATGCTGCGCCAACGTTTGCGGTGATGGTTGTTTTTCCAACGCCGCCTTTTCCTGATGTGATCGTGAGTACTTTACCTGTCATAAATTTTTCCGATTGAATTTTCCAAGAATTAAAATTGATATCTGTTCGTTCCGGATTAGGGTTTCCAGGTTTCTGCAATGACGCGGTTGTCAACGAGTTTTGCTATTTCCGGTTTCGGTTTGGATTTGCGTTTCGGTGCAATGGATATTTTATCAGCAATTCGAAGCTGGGTTGGGGAAAGATCGAGTGCACAAACGACTGAATCCTTGTTGCCTTGTGCCCCGGCATGAACAGTGCCGCGCAGTTTTCCCCAAACTACGATATTTCCTCCGGCAAAGATTTCTGCTCCGGGGTTTACATCGCCGATGACAATTACATGTCCCTGAAACTGAATTCGCGTTCCTGATCGCAATGTTTTGTGGACGAGAATTGCATCCTCTGCCAGGTCTGTCGCGTGATTCCGGTAATTTGTTTTGGCAACCGGCTCTGAGATTCTTGTAGCGAGTTGGAGTGCCTGGGCGCTTTCTTCGGTTACCGGAGAACTGCTCACGACAGTTTTGAGTTCCATCCCCAAAGTTTCGATATGATCTTTGAACTTTTTCAGGTCAGCTGCCGGGATGATAGTTTCTCCGACATCCACTGCCAATTGAGCACCTTTGAGGAATTCCTGTTGCTGTTCAAGGTGCGCGAGAATGGATTTCCTGAGGGAGCGCCAGCTTCCGCCATTGGTTTTGATGATCAAACCGTCTTTGATACCCTTGATGGATATATTTTTGGGATGAGGTAAATTTGTTTTCTCCATCGCTTTCATTTGATTATAGCATGGTGGTTGAAGAAAAGCACGTTATTGCGGCGATTATGGAGCGGAAGAGTTCGCATCGATAATCTTTAATTTGAAATACGCTTCGAGGATTCTGTGTACAATAGGGGCTGCTACGCTTGCTCCTTCTCCGCCGTTATAGACGAAAGCAACAACAGCGATTTCAGGGTTGTCGTAAGGTGCAAATGCTACGGTCCAGGCATGGGACGGCCAGTTTCCGGGTTTGCATAATCCTTTTTCTTTGGCGTATTGGTCGCAATATTCTGCCGTACCGGTTTTACCGGCGACTGCGATGTTGGTGAATTTTTCGAATTCATGTGATAATGTGCCGTAGGTAACCGCCGCACGCATACCTTCCTGAACTTTTTGAATCACCCATGGTTCTACGGTTTTTTTCTTGCCGGTAATTTTGGATTCGCAGCCTCCGGGGCTGTTGGGGTCTTTCAGCACGTCAATCACCGGGTCTTTGGTAATATCCCATTTCAAATCCGGGTGGAAGGAACGAATTACGTTTCCGTGATTATCTGTAATCTCGCGAATGATGGTCGGACGCATCAGTTTGCCGTTGGCAGCGATGGTCGATGCAGACATCAGCACCTGTAAGGGGGTGGCGATGACGAACCCCTGGCCTACACTGGCAATATAGGTATCACCGATAGACCAGTTTTCTCCCTGAGTGATACGTTTCCAGCGAGGATCTGGTACCAGCCCGTCCGCCTCGTCCGGCAGTTCTATCCCCGGATAATTTCCATAACCGAGTGCGCGTGCGTATGTTCCCAAACGGCAAATTCCCAAACCTTCCGGTACTTCGTCTTTGTAACCGCCTCCAAGTTTGTAAAAATACACGTTACTGGAGTTGGCAATTCCCCCGATGAAATCGAGATGTCCGAAGCCTGCCCGATTCCAGTCCACGAAGTCCCTGCCGAAACCGGGGTCGTTGGGGGTGAATTTTTCGGTGATGCTGATTTTGCCGGGGGTGGAAATAACCTGGTCGGGAGTGACGACTTTTTCATTGAGTGCGCCGACAGCGGTAACGATTTTAAAGACAGAACCTGCCGGCAGTTCTGCTCCGACCGCATGGTTCAGCAGGGGGTCGCGAACGTCTTTGAGAAGCTGTGTGTAGTAGTAGGAGGGAATAAGGCGGGCAAAGCGGTTGTTTTCGTAGCTTGGATAACTGACCATTGCCAAAATTTCGCCTGTTTTCGGATTCATTGCGATTGCCGTGCCGCTGGTCATGCGCAGTTCACCGAAATAACGATTCCAGTCATCGATCTCGGTTTTGAGAATGCCTTGCGCAGCATGTTGAAGGCGTGTATCGATCGTGAGAACGAGATTTTCGCCGGGAATAGGGGCGATCATCGGGCGGATATCGCGAACGATTTGCCCGCCAACATCGACCTCGACCACGCGTTTTCCGGGCTTGCCGGAAAGAATTGTGTTGAAGTAGCGTTCGACACCCGCATATCCCGTTTTGTCACGGTTTGGTACGAACCCGCGGGCGCGATAGTATTTTTCATTGATGGCGGAGATTGGGCCCAGAAAACCGACAATCGGCGCGGTGATGTATCCTGTCGGGTAGTCTCTGATTGGTTCGACCTGAATATCGACGCCGGGCCAATCGGTGGTTTTTTCGAGGATGATCATTGCGGTTTTCTGGTCAATGTCGCATTTTATTTTTACCGGTTCGAAAGGGGCACTTGTTTCTCCATAATTGACGATTTGGGCAATCCCGTGTTTTGATATGCAAGGGACATATGGATTTTCCGGAGAAACCTCGTTGAGATTGACAGGAACGTCGATTAATGCTGACAATTGTCGAAGTATTTCCTGAATGGCACCGACCTCATCCGGAAGTTTGGACGGGGTGATGACGACATTATAGGAAGCAACGTTTCTGGCAAGCAGGTATCTGTTTCTGTCGTAGATTACCCCGCGAAGCGAGGGAATACTAATTTCGTTGATACGGTTGTCTTCCGCATAGGCAATCCAGCTATCTCTGTCAAATAACTGGATGCTCAGAAGTTTGCCGATATACACGGTGAACACCAGAAAGATAACCGCGAGAAAACTGTATGCCCTCCAGGCGGGGATATTATTGGAAAGGATTTCCGATTTTCGGCTCATGGTTCCAACTCTTGGGGAAAAATGAAGGAAGCAATATCCTGGGTAATCGTCAGAACGGGGATTGCCAGCAGCATGTTCAGCGACAGACTGGGCAGGACAATCAGGTTCAGTGTTTCACCGAGCGGTATGATGGCATGGGTTAGTGTGATTGCCAGATAAGAAAGTGATTGGGTAATCAGGGTGCCTACGAATGTGAGTAAAAGCATGGAGATGACGGATTTTTGCCAGATTTGACGGTTGAGAAACAGGGCAATCCCGACAATCGAAAGGTAAGAAATAAGGAAAACAATCATTGGCATGGCAGATACGTACCCTGCGAGCAGCCCTCCGACAAGAGCCCAAAACCACGCCGATTTGTCTTTGGCAACCAAAGCCCAGGCAATGATCATCAGCATGCATACATCGGGCACTCCATGAAGCAACGGAATCCGGTTGATGACGGATGTTTGCAACATCAGCAATAGTATTAATATCGGAATGGAAATAAAGCTGCTCATATGCTTGTCTGGTTACGGAATGTTGGGAGATTGAAGCGGCGAGATGTCGATGGATTGGAAGTTGGTAATGATCAGGACGATTTCCAGTTTGGAAAAATCGACAGTCGGTTGAACCGAACCGCTTTGAAAGAGCGCATAATCCTGTTTCCTGACACCGGATACCTGCCCGATGAGAATATTGGGCGGGTAATCTCCACCGAGGCCGGAAGTCAGGACAAGATCATTGGCTGCGATGACTGCATCCTGCGGGATGAAGTCCAGCACCAGGTCTCCCGTAATCGAACCGGTTAAAATACCGTCGACGTTGGACGGCTGAATTCTGATATTGAGTTTCGAGCCGGGATCGGTGATCAATTGAACCCGTGCCGCCTGAGGAATGACGTGGGAGATTCGCCCGATTAATCCCTTTTCCGAAACAACTGGCATTCCGCGTTGAAGCCCGTCGTCAGAACCCCGGTTGATGATGATGTAGTGAAGGAAGGGGCTGGGGTCTTTCCCGATAACGCTGGCGCTCGCATAGCGGAATTCAGGGTTCGCTCTGGCGAAATCGAGCAATGCGGAAAGAACCTGATATTCATAAAGTTGTTGTTGAAGCAAGATGATTCTATCCTGTAATTTGGAAACTTCTGCTTCGAGTTCGCTGTTCTTATTCAGGAGGACGTCGATATCTTTTGGGGTGGTAATGCGTTTGGCGAAGGTTGTATATTGTTCCGATATTTTGGTTTGAAGAAGAACAAGAGGCTTGACGATAGTATTCGATATCGGTGTTAGGTAGCCGCTAAAACCCAGCGCAATCAGACCGATTGCGAGCAGGATTAAAGCTAAGGTTCGAAAGAAGTTAAAGGGTGATTTTGGCATGACTACCTATCTGGAAAACCGGATTGCCTGACCAATAAAAGGGGAGTGCCCGATTTGATGAACCGAAGGGCTATGTGTGGCTTGTGCTGCCTCGTTCCAGCCCAACGAACAACGACCCCCATTTGTCGATATTTTCCAGAGCCAACCCGGCACCGCGTGCAACACAACTGATGGGGTCTTCTGCAACCCAGGTGCGAATATGCAATTCGTCCGTTAAGCGTTCATCCAAACCTTGTAAAAGGCCACCGCCACCTGCGAGACAAATGCCGGTGTCGAGCAGGTCAGCCAGGATTTCGGGAGGGGCTTCGTCAAGTGCATCCTTGATTGTGTCGATAATGGTTTGTAACGAAACGGAAATGGCTTCACGAAGCTCCACGGAAGAAACGACCAACGCTTCCGGAAGGCCGGTTACCAAATTTCTGCCGCGCACTGTCATCGTTTTTTCTTCCGGAAGATGGTAAGCAGAGCCGATGGATAGTTTGGTCTGTTCCGCCATTCTCTGGCCGATGAGCAGGTTGTATTTGTTGCGGATGTATTGGATGATATCCTCGTCAAGTTCGTCTCCGGCAACTCTGAGGGAACGGGAGACGACAACGCCTTGCATCGAAAGAATTGCCACTTCCGATGTACCACCGCCGATATCGACAATCATACTGCCCATGACTTTGTCAATCGGCAGCCCTGCGCCTATTGCTGCGGCAACAGGTTCTTCGATTAAATGGGCTTCCCGCGCGCCTGCCGACATGATTGCATCGAAAACTGCCCGTTTTTCAACTTCGGTGACACCAGCAGGTATACCAATAGCGACCCGCGGTCTGGGAACGGGGCTGAAATTTTGACGATGAACCAGCTCGATAAAGTATTGGAGCATCGATTGCGTAATTTCAAAATCCGAAATGACACCATCGCGCAACGGACGGATTGAAACGACATTGGTAGGGGTCCGCCCGACCATTTCTTTGGCTTCCGAGCCAATTTTGATAATTTCTTTGGTTCTTTTGTTGATTGCTACCCATGACGGTTCGTTGATAACGATCCCTTTTCCGCATACGTTGACCAGTGTGTTTGCAGTACCCAGGTCTATTCCAATATCCAGCGTGAAAAGATTAAGCAACCAATTGAGAGGATTGGGAACCAAGTAGTCCTCCTGGTTTATTATTATGTAGGAAACATACTGGGCGTGATTATACCAGTTTTGTTAATACATTATATCCTGAGAATGGTTCGAATTTGGTAAGAGAATCTTAATCCGGATTGTACTTGTTTTGATTTCATAGGTTATAATTCCGAAAACACTTGGAAAACAAATAATTACTATCATTATCAAAGGAGGTGTCCAGGGGAGAGGAGTAAAAAGAAAACATCGAGGGAATGGAAGCGCATGGGCCGGCAAGTAAGAGCGTGCCGGTTGACGAGGATGATGGTTCCTGTCAGCAATGGCGGGTTAACCGGTTTGAAAAGCAGGAACGGAACCGGGAAAATCGAGAGATCAGCGGAAGCCATCCGGGTTTGACCACAACCTGATACACTCCCTCCGGAAAAACTTCGTGTACAAAACTTGCAGGTAACTGCAAGGCTAAAAACACGAAGCGTGGTGAGCGATAGCGGGGTTCATCAAACAAAAGATAAATCATACGGAGGGTTTTCGTTATGTGTGGAATTGTTGGGTATATCGGACCCAAAAATGCGACGCCTGTTATTCTTAATGGGTTGAAGCGTTTGGAATACCGCGGGTATGACTCCGCGGGGCTGGCAGTGTTGCAGGATGGTGTTATCAGAGTGCTGCGTGTAGCCGGAAAGCTGGATGGCCTTTTCGGGAAAGTTTCCCGCGCAAAGCTTGACGGAAACATCGGAATTGGGCATACGCGCTGGGCGACGCATGGCGTTCCGAATGAAACCAATGCTCATCCTCATCTCGGGAGCAGCGGGGGCGTTGTCATTGTCCATAACGGGATTGTGGAGAATTTTACGGAATTAAAGCAGGAACTGGTAAATGCCGGAATGCAGTTTTCTTCCGAAACGGATACGGAGGTTATCGTTCATTTGATCGAAGCCGAGTTGTCTCAGGGGATGGGGATTGCTGATGCAGTGAGCCGCGTATTGCAACGATTGCACGGTGCTCATGGTGTGGTTGTCTTTTCGAAGGACGAACCGGATAAAATTATCGCTGCGCGCGTCGGGAATGCCGGCGGTGTCGTCGTTGGTGTGGGGAAGGGGGAGATGTATATTGCCTCGGACGTGCCGGCAATTTTGGAGCATACGCGTGATATGGTGTTTCTTGAATCACACCAGATGGCAATTGTTCGCAAGGATGGATTTAAGCTTGTCAACCTCAATGGCGAAAGCGTTTCGTACAAAATTCAGCGCATCAACTGGGATCCGGTATCGGCTGAAAAGGGTGCATACAAACATTTCATGCTTAAAGAAATTCATGAACAAGCCCGGTCTTTGATCGATACGATTGCCGGCAGGGTTGATTTTCAGAAAAAACGAGTGCATTTCGACAGTTTGTTGGTCGAGCGGGATTTTGGCAGGCGGATAAACAGAATCATTCTGACCGGATGCGGTACAGCGGCGTATGCCGGGCAGGTTGGCAAGTTCCTGATTGAGAAGATTGCGAGAATCCCGACGGAGGTGCTGATTGCTTCCGAGATGCGTTACAGCGACCCGATTATCGATGATGCAACTGTTGTGATTTCAATCAGTCAGTCCGGTGAAACAGCAGATACGCTGGCTGCAATGGAAGGAGCGAGAGAAAGCGGTGCGGTTCTATGGTCGATTGTCAATGCAATCGGATCGCAGGCAATGCGGATGGCGGATGGCTACATCTCCATGCAGGCAGGCCCGGAAATCGGGGTGGCTTCGACGAAGGCTTATACCGCGCCGTTGGTTGATTTGTATCTGCTGGCAATTCTGCTGGGCGACTTGCGGGGTACGCTTTCAACTGAAACCAGGGAACGACTTGTCGATGATTTGCGTTTGCTGCCTGATTTGGTGGGGACTTGTCTGAGCCGGGAAAATGAAATCATGACAATCAGTAAAAAGTTTGTCGGAATGCAGCATTGCCTGTATCTTGGCAGAGGGATCAACATGCCCACGGCCTATGAAGGCGCTTTGAAACTTAAAGAGATTTCATACATTCATGCGGAAGGTTATCCGGCGGGAGAGTTGAAGCATGGACCGATTGCATTGATTGACAAGACAATGCCAATCATAGTGATTGCGACAAAAGATCCCTGGTATGAAAAAATGATTAGCCAGATTGAGCAAATCAAGGCACGTGGCGGCCGGATTATTGCACTGGCAACAGACGGAGATGACGAAATCGAACGTCTGGCGGATGACATCATCAATGTGCCGGTGTGTCCCTGGATGCTGAACCCGGTCGTAACAATCATTCCGCTGCAATTGCTGGCTTACTACATTGCTGCGGAAAAGGGACTGGATATCGATCAGCCCAGAAACCTTGCAAAATCTGTCACTGTGGAGTGATGCAAACGAAGTCCGTGGAACGCCCGGGTTATTCGAGGGTGAAAACGCATTGTTTGTGCATTCCCGATTGATTGCGGTCGATGATGGTTTGCCGGGGGATGGCTTTGTGCCCGGAAAACTTTTCGACCAGCAGCTTATCCAGCCGGCAGTAAAAATCGAACTCTCTGGCGGACTGTAAATAGGGGCAGTGCTCGAATACGATGATTGCACCATTTCGGGATGCTTCCCAATGAGCATCATAATGGTTCGTATTGAAAACTGCGATTGCATGGTTCAAACGGGAGATGACGGGGGACGGTGTTTGATGGTCTTCCCCGGGGAGCAGCTCACTGGCAATGGCTTCCAAAAAGTCCTCTTGCATTTGTGACAATGCCGGATGACGAGAAAAGAGTTTGGCGATTGCATGGCAAACTGACATGTAGTTGTTCGGTTGTGCGCTGAGCGACAGGCAGAATTTTTTGGCAGGGCGACCTATATGCCCTGAAAACAGTTCCTCACAAGCTACGATCTTGCCGTCTTCAATGAGATTGTTCAGATGATGCCTGATGTTTGCCTTTGTCAAATGGAGCGCTTCACTGATTTCTTTGACGGTGGCGGATTTGCGGCTCTGTAAATACCGGATGATTTGTTTTTTCGTTGAATCCATTTTAATTATCCCGCGGGAATGACATGCTTTGGTGCATGCTGTTAGAGGAATTATAGGCAAGAAAGTGAATTAAGCAAATGAATATTGACTTAAGTAATGGTTGACAGGATCCCGAACCAAATTATAATTCATTAGATACGATTAATCTGATAATAAAAAAGGAGCAGGCTTATGGCTGAAGGGATTAATAACGAAGGGTACGATATACCTCCTGAAATGCAAAGCACTGTTGCAATCACGACGCTGGATAAAATATATAACTGGGGCCGGAAATATTCTGCATGGCCGATGATGTTTGGGCTGGCTTGTTGTGCAATCGAGATGATTTGTACCGCGGCAAGCCGGTTCGATTTATCCCGCTTTGGGATGGAAATTATGCGGCCCAGCCCGAGGCAGGCGGATGTCATGCTGGTTTCGGGGACGGTTACCAAAAAAATGATTCCGCAGATTGTTCGTTTGTATAACCAGATGCCGGAGCCGAAATATGTTGTTGCGATGGGCGCTTGCGCATCCGGGGGCGGCCCATTCAAAGACGGATACAACGTGGTTTCAGGTGTAGACAAATTCTTGCCGGTAGATGTCTATATTCCCGGTTGCCCTCCGACACCTCAGGCGTTATTGCACGGGTTGATGAAATTGCAGGAAATGATCGAAAAACAGTCGATCAAAACTGTGCGCTGGTACCAGCGGGAACCCATCGAAGCAATCCCTGTTCCGATCCTTGGTCCGGATTTAATCGATCCGAGAGACTTTCCTCAAATGCAAGCAAAAGATCATGCTAATCAGGCATAGGATGCAAAAGCCGGTAGATGCTGAGATAAAAGGATACAAATCATGACAGAGCAAAATATGGTTAGCAATGGATTGAATGAGAATTTCCGGGATATCAAGGTGGAGAAAGATGAACGCCAGGGATATTCGGGATATATCGTAGAAACGAACAAGCTTAAGGAATTTGCGACGACGCTTCGTGATAAATTAGGCTACGATTATCTTTCTTCTGTGACTGCGGTCGATTATTTGCCGGAAGAAAAGATGGAAGTTGTCTATCATGCCTATAAATCGACTGGCGGGGGGTATCTGGAATTCAAGGTGCGCGTACCAAGAGAAAACCCTGTTGTACCGTCTTTGACTTCTGTTTTTCCCGGCGCCAATTTTCAGGAAAGAGAAGCCTGGGACCTGATGGGTGTGCGCTTCGAAGGTCATCCTAACCTGAAACGAATTCTCATGTGGGAAGGATTTGCCGGACACCCGCTACGGAAAGACTGGCATGAACCTTATTATGAGGATGAGCATAAACCGTACAAAACCCGCTGGCCAAAGGGAAGCGCGGTGCATCGGGCAGAGGATGTCAACCCGTATCACAAGAATGTTGCCTATCCGGAAGGATTTGATCCCGAAAAATGGACGCCGGTTGGTGAAGATGCCGTTTATGCGGGGATTAAAACCCTGCAAAAGCAAGAAGACCTGGATACTCAACAGATTATTGTCAATTTGGGGCCTCAACACCCTTCGACACATGGGGTTTTCAGGATGGTTGTCAGCCTCGACGGGGAGACCGTAAGACATTTGGAACCGGTCATGGGATACTTGCACAGGAACCACGAGAAAATCGGTGAACGGAATACTTATTTGATGAATATTCCTTTTACTGACCGGTTGGATTACATTTCCTCGATGAGTAACAATTTCGGATATGTGCTCGCGGTCGAAAAATTGCTGGGTGAAAAAGCCAAACCCCCTGAACGGGCGGAATACATCCGGGTGATCATGGCTGAATTGACCAGGATTAGTAATCATTTGTTTGCAATCGGTACATTTTTGAACGACCTGGGCGCATACTTTACGCCAATGTTGTATGCACTGGAAGAACGTGAATTAATCATGGACATTTTCGAGGCTACGGCCGGTTCACGGTTGATGTGCAATTATTATCGGTTCGGTGGTGTTGCCAGAGATTTGCCGCAAGGTGTCTATGAAAAGATGCGGGATTTGGCTTTCGACCGGCTGCCACGAAGAATTGATGAGCTGGATGCGTACTTGACGAATAATGAGATTGTCAAGGTCAGAAGTGTTGGCATTGGTGTTTTGACGCCGGAAGAAGCGATTGCGTATTCTGCTGCCGGTCCTGTTTTGCGGGCATCCGGCGTACCCTATGATGTCCGGCGAGCGGATCCCTACGGGATTTACGACCGTTTCGATTTCGATGTGGTTGTGCGCTACCATGGTGATGTGTATGATCGTTACCTTGTCAGGCTTGAGGAAATCCGCCAGAGTATCCGGATTTTGCAACAAGCACTTGACCAAATGCCAGAAGGACCCATCGTTGCCGGAAAACCGCAATATCAGGTGCGGGTACCTGCCGGCGAAAGTTACGGAAGAGTTGAAGGGCCAAAGGGCGAATTAGGCTTTTATCTTGTCTCCAACGGAAAACCCAATCCCTGGAGGTATCATGTCCGCGCACCATCCTTTATCAACCTAACGGCGTTGAGCAAAATGTGTGAAGGCGACAAAGTCGCAGATACGATCATTATCCTCGGTTCGATTGATATCGTATTGGGTGAAACGGACAGATAATCATCACGATGATAAGGATATAGAAAAATGTATGGAAAAGGAATAATCAAAGGATTGGGCGTTACCCTGAAAAGGCTGGTTGATACTTATCTGGATGATTGGAAATGGGGCAAAAAACGGTATCATACGAAAGAAGGGATTGCTCACCGGATGAGCAAGAATGCCCGTGGTATTTTTACAATTCAATACCCGGAAGAAAAAGTTCCGGTGCCGGAAGAGTTCCGTTTTGTTCCGTTTTTGTTGTACGACACAAACGAAAACGGTGAGCAGGAAATCCGGTGTACATCCTGCGGGATTTGTTCCAAAGTATGCCCGTCACAATGTATCTGGATCGAAAGGACGAAAAACCCGAAAACAGGGAGACCTGTGCCGGAACCCGCGGAGTTTTATATCGATATTGATTTGTGCATGAATTGCGGCTTGTGTGCCGAGTTTTGTCCATTCGATGCAATCAAAATGGACCATGATTATGAAATTGCGGTTTACGACAGGCACGCTAATAATATCTACAATAAGGAAAAACTGCTCAAACCGGTTTCCTATTATGCTTCGATTAGGCCGATAAATTTTGGCGCAGAAGAGAAAGCAAGAGCAGAAATTGCCGCCGCTAAAAATGCCAGAAAAGCTTCACGGACATAACCCATCAGGGAAGAATGTGATAGGATGATTTGAATGACTGAAAAAGAAAACCTGAAAGAACAAGTATTAAACGCATTGCGTACCGTGCAGGACCCGGACCTCCATAAGGATCTGGTGACGCTCGGAATGATCCAGGATTTGGAGATTGATAACGGAAAGGTGAGCTTTCGTATTGTTTTGACAACTCCTGCCTGTCCGATGAAAGACAGGATGCGTAATGATGCGGAAAAAGCCGTCAGGCAAGTTGCAGGCGTGAAAGCCGTTGATGTCAAACTTGATGCCGAAGTGCCCGCTGACGGACGAACACGCGGTCTGTTGAAAGTTCCTGTGAAAAATGCCATTGCGATTGCTTCCGGGAAAGGTGGTGTCGGGAAGAGCACAGTGGCAGTCAACGTCGCCGTTGCACTGGCAAAGGAAGGGGCAAAAGTCGGTTTGCTCGATGCGGATATTTACGGGCCGAACATCCCGACGATGATGGGCGTCGATAAAATTCCCGGCACAAAAGACAATAAATTGCTGCCTGCGGAAGCTTATGGCGTACAAATGATTTCAATCGGCTTCCTTGTGAAACCCGGACAGCCATTGATTTGGCGAGGACCGATGCTCCATTCTGCTATCCGGCAGTTTCTCACCGATGTTGCGTGGGACGAACTGGATTATTTGATCATCGATTTGCCTCCGGGAACAGGGGACGCACAGTTGAGTCTGTGTCAATCCTTACCGCTCAGCGGCGGGGTGATTGTTACTTTGCCTCAACAGGTATCTTTGGATGATGCCAGACGAGGGCTTGAAATGTTCCGCCAACTGAACGTGCCCATTCTGGGTGTCATCGAAAACATGAGCTATCTGGAATTGCCGGATGGTACGAAGATGGATATTTTCGGCAGCGGTGGCGGCGAAAAACTTGCCGGTGAAGCCGACGTACCCTATATCGGGTCGATACCGATGGATCCGCTGGTGCGGGTAGGAGGCGATAGCGGCAAGCCGGTAGTCATTACGCACCCGGAAAGTCCTGTTGCCAAAGCGCTGACAAAAGCCGCAAAGGATTTGGCTGCGATGGTAAGCGTTGCGGCGCTGAAACAAGAAAACAGAATACCGATTAATCTTGTCGGGTTTGACAAGAAATAGGTTATTCTATTCGTGAAATGAACAGGTTTTGTGAATTCATGTTTCGCAGAACCTGTTTTTTTTAAAATGCGGTAGAATTGAATCATGGCAACAAAAATAATCGGAATAAGATTCCAAAAAATCGGTAAAATTTATCATTTTGATGCCACGCGCTCTCCGGAGGTCAAAATTGATGATTTTGTCATTGTAGAAACAAGCCGGGGCAAGCAGATTGGCAGAGTGGTTGTCAAACTCGATAAAAGTCGAAAAACCAAAGGGGAAAATATCAAACCGATTTTGAGAAAAGCCACACCGCGGGATTTGTTGGTTCGGCAATTATGGCAAAGAAAAGAAGAAGAAGCGTTGCTGCAATGCCGGGAAAAAGCCAGGGAGTATAAAATACTCGGGGTGAAGTTCGTTGCCACCGAATTTACCTATGACGGGAAAAGGTTGACAATCTTTTTCAGTAGCGAAGGAGAAGAAAAAGTCGACCTGAAACGTTTTCACAAGGCGATTGCACGTATGTATCCCAAGCAGCGTGTAGAGTTGAAGCAAATCGGGCCGAGGGATGTTGCCAAAATCATTGGCGGACTGGGCGCATGCGGTATTGCCGAACGCTGCTGCTCGCGGTTCCTCACCGAATTCAATCCAATTTCCATCAAGATGGCAAAAACTCAGGGGATTTCCCTTGCACCGTCAGAAATTACCGGCATGTGCGGGCGGTTACGATGCTGCCTGCTTTACGAACATGAGCAATATGCGGCGATCAAGGCACGAATGCCGAAAAAAGGAAAACGCGTGATTACACCGTTGGGGGAAGGCAAAGTGATTGGTATGCGTATGTTGAGCGAAATGGTGGTTGTGGAATTGGAAAATGCCGGACAAAAAGTTTTCCATTTGGATGAAATCAAAATAAAATAAGACGCCGGCAAATTCGTTCGTCCGGAATGCCCGATTTCGTATCGATAGATTGTTGATTAGTTTGGTTGCGAGGAGATTGTCATGGTGGATTTCATTGAAGAAGCAAAACTTGTTTTTGAAGATACACGGAAAATGCGTCGCGATTTCCATATGCACCCGGAACTTGGTTTTCAGGAAGAGCGAACCAGTGGGATTGTTGCTGCTGAATTGCGAAAACTTGGAATCGATGTCGTTACCGGTGTGGGGAAAACAGGTGTTGTCGGGTTGCTTGAAGGGAAGAAAAAGAAACCTGTATTATTGCTGCGCTTCGATATGGACGCTTTGCCGGTTACAGAAGAGAACGATGTGCTTTATGTGTCGCTTAACAAAGGCATCATGCATGCCTGCGGGCATGACGCTCATACAGCCATCGGGCTTTCCGTTGCCCGGATATTATCCAGCCATCGTGACGAATTGCAGGGTACGATTAAGTTCGTGTTTCAGCCGGCAGAAGAAGGGCAGGGCGGCGCACAGGCCATGGTCAAAGATGGCGTGCTGGAAAACCCGGTACCTGATTACTCCCTGGCAATGCATGTCTGGAACGAGAAACCGATTGGCTGGATGGGGATTACTTCGGGCCCCGCGATGGCTGCCGCCGAAACTTTCACTATTCGGATTAATGGCCGGGGCGGGCATGGTGCTTCACCACACCAGACGGTTGACCCCGTTTATATTGCTTCGCAAGTCGTCGTCGGTTTGCAAAGCATCATTTCACGAAACGTCAATCCGATGGAAACCGGCGTGATTAGTGCTACGTCCATTCATGGCGGGGAAACGTTCAATGTCATTCCCCAGTGGGTGGAAATTTGCGGAACAATCCGTACATTTACCCCATCCACAAGAGCACTGGTGTTAAGGCGCTTGCGCGAGGTTGCCGATGGGGTGGCGAGCACTTATGGCGCGTCAGCCGAAGTAACGATTGAATCCAT
Organism: uncultured Anaerolineales bacterium; assembly: GCA_964457375.1. Taxonomy (GTDB): domain Bacteria; phylum Chloroflexota; class Anaerolineae; order Anaerolineales; family UBA11858; genus G519. The sequence continues at coordinate 2,375 of CAYWFK010000018.1, read as the reverse complement.
TACCCCGACCGTCAACAATGATCCTGCTCTTTCGAAACGCGTTTATGAAATTGCTAAAACATTTTTCCCTGATTTCGATTTCGACCGGAACAAGAAAACCATGGGATCCGAAGACATGGCATTTTTGATGGAAACAGTTCCGGGATGTTTCGTTTTCGTAGGTTCGTCGAACCCGGAAAAAGGGTTGAATGCCGAACATCATCATCCCCGCTTTGATTTCGATGAAGAAGTGCTTCAAATTGGTACCGCATTAATCGCCGGTACGGCATTCCGCTTGTTACAACAAGGTTAGCGTAACACCGCAAACTTGCACATATCTGTGCATAGCAAGTAATTTCCTTGACGGTGATCCGGCGGAGTGATAAAATAAAATCTGCTGAAAGGTCTGATTAATCTTACATATCTTATTAATATGCCTTACCCACAACAATTCAATCAGTTAATTTCCTATATATTGAAACTCAAACATTCTTTAAAGGATGTTTCGAAACTGCCGTCAATCCATGAGTTGAGCGACGAGCTGCAAATTAGTGTTTCACGCGTCCGGGAGCAATTGGAAGTTGCCAAAACATTAGGGTTGGTGGAAGTGAAACCGAGAACGGGAATTCGGCTGCGGAACTATGATTTTGGTACGGCGGCATGGAACAGTGTTTCTTTTGCTATCAATCTCGATACAAAATATTTCGAGGAATTTTCAGATTTGCGGATGAGTGTGGAAAAATCTTATTGGCTGGATGCAGTCAAAAAATTGACACTCAATGAACGGCTGGAACTTTCCGAATTGATGAAAAGCGCCTGGGAAAAACTGAGAAGCAATCCGATACGAATTCCACACTCCGAGCACAAACAATTACATATGATGGTGTACAAACACCTCGATAACACATTCGTGCTTGGTATTCTGGAAACGTATTGGCACGCCTATGAAGCAGAGGGTTTGAATATTTTCACGGATTATGAGTATTTGGAAAAAGTCTGGAACTGTCACCAAAAAATGGTGAACTTTATTGTGGCTGAAGACTTCGAACAGGGGTACGCCACCTTGATCGAACACTTCAAGTTGCTTTACCACCGTTCCTATCCATCCGGGGGGCTGGGACGAAGTTAGTTTGCCCTTCTTCTTTTTTTACTGTGATGCCTGAGGAGATGTCATGACACAAACTGATACGAAAGAGAGCATTATCAACGATTTTTCTATTACTGTTGGAACCGTAAATGGCTCTGGAAGTCAAACGTCGAATTTGACGATACTGCGCTCGATATTCAAAATGGGGATCCCTGTTTCCGGGAAGAATATATTTCCTTCGAATATTTCAGGATTGCCAACCTGGTATACCATCCGTGTAAGCAAGGATGGTTATCTGGCACGACGGGATGAGCATGAAATCGTTGTCGCGATGAACCCCGCCACCTTCAGCAAGGATTTGGCTTCTTTGCAACCGGGTGGCGCTTTTTTATATGCGGATCATATCAAGCAGGCGATTACGCGGGATGATATCATTCCGTATGCCATGCCGGTGCGAAAACTCGTCAAGGAAGCCAAAGTGCCGCCAAAGCTTAAGGATTATGTGGCAAACATGGTTTATGTTGGTGTTTTGGCTTATTTGCTTGGAATTGATATGCAACGCATCAGGCAGGCTTTGGAATTTCATTTCAAAGGGAAAGCCGGCCCGGTGGAAATGAATTTCGGGATGGTGCAGCTGGCTTCGCAGTGGGCGGCTGAAAATCTGGAAAAGAAGGATGTTTTCCGGCTCGAAGCGATGGACAAAACCGGGGGGATGATCATGACGGATGGCAATACTGCGGGGGCGCTTGGCGTGATTTATGGCGGAGTTCAGTTTGCTGCCTGGTACCCGATTACACCTGCCACCAGCGTTGCTGAAAACCTGAATGAGTTCCTGCCAAAGTTGCGGAAAGACCCGAAAACCGGCAAGAATACGTTTGCCGTGGTGCAGACAGAAGATGAGCTTGCTGCTATCGGGATGATCATTGGTGCAGGCTGGGCAGGGCTGCGCTCGATGACATCGACATCTGGCCCGGGGATCAGCCTGATGGCTGAGTATGCCAGCCTGGCTTATTACAGCGAAGTGCCTATCGTGATTTGGGATGTTCAACGCATGGGACCCAGTACGGGGCTTCCTACAAGAACCTCTCAGGGGGACATCAATTTGGTCTATTTCCTGGGGCATGGCGACACCAAACATGTTGTTTTGTTCCCTTCATCGATGAAGGAATGTTTCGAATTCGGCTGGAAATCGCTTGATTTGGCTGAACAATTGCAGACCCCCGTTTTCGTTTTAACCGATCTTGATTTGGGTTTGAATCACTGGATGTCGGAACCGTTCGAATATCCGGACAAACCTATCGAGCGCGGC
>CAYWFK010000017.1:0-46904 GCA_964457375.1 uncultured Anaerolineales bacterium | reverse complement strand
TACTCATTGTAGATTGCATGTCAAGTGAAGCCCCGTAAAAATCATTGGCCCGGTCATTATCAGACCGGGTCTTTCTTGTTTCAGGGTTACTCCAGCTTCAGACCACCCGGCAACGCCCGATGAAATCCTCCCGGGAATCCCGGTTCTTATACCGCGGTATTCATCTGAGTATCCACGATTTTGTTGACGCTGTAAAATTCAAACCATTTAACAATAATGCTTGATTCACAGGTATGTTACCTTAATTCAATGGTCTCGCAGTTGAGCATTTCAACCAATCCTTCATGTTTTTCTTTGAACTTAGGTAAACATACCAAACTGCCCATCCAGGAAAAAACGCCGCTTATATGAATTAGCAGTGATATTTCTCACAATTAATATGATAAAATCGTATTAACGAGAGGTCGTACTGATCCTGTGTGGTTGATTTCCGGGATTTGCACCCCGAGACGAAGCGGCACAACAAGAACGAGGGGAAACAAACACGTCCGCTTACCCCCATATCAGGTCATGCGCACATACAATTGAACCGCCTTTGGTGCGAGAGCGTGAAATGGGCACTTTCTTCACATGCCAGTATGAACTCTACATCCCAGTTCATAGGAGGCATAAGTTGAAAACTTATCTATCCACTTTCATTCTCGTTTTGTCCCTGTTGCTCCCGGTCGGGGGCAGCAGCTTGCCTGTTGCACTCGCATCCCGCAGCAGCACTTCCATCTCAGCCCCATCGGTCGAAACCAGTGACACTGTTGAACGCCCCACCGGCGTCCCGGATGACTGGTTTACCACAGTTCAGCAAGATATCCGCCGGAGCGAATATCATATCATCCGGCAAAATCAATCCGGCCTGATTGGCATCCCGGCATCTTACCAGGCTCCCAACCGCTCCCAGAACCTGCGCACCTATTTCACTGCCACAGGCATCCGCATCATTCCCCGCGTTTTCGACGGTAAGACTCCCCCATGGGCATGGGGCATACGCCTCAGCGGTTACGGTTTCGACGGCAACGTACAGCCAATCGGCGCTCCCACACAGACTACGGTAAACCAAAACCGTTTCGAATACCAATACACTACCAACACCCAGTCTCCCATCACGGAATGGTACATCAACGATGAACGCGGTATCGAGCAGGGGTTTACCCTCAATGCACCGCCTCCGGGCAATGGCTCTCAAATCGTTCTCGACCTGACGATCAACAGCAGCCTCATTCCCTGTATGTCCGCTGACGGTGAAGCCATCGAATTCGCTACCGCCGGTGGTGTTACCGTCCTGCGTTACAGCGACCTGAGCGCCGTCGACGCCGCGGGACGCACGCTTCCCGCATACCTGTCTGTCTCGTCTGGGAAGAAATATCCTGACGAGAGCAGCATCATTCTCACCATCGATGCCACCAATGCCCGCTACCCCGTCAGTGTTGATCCCCTGACCACCACACCGGACTGGACAGCCGAAGGCAACCAGGCCAACGCAACCTTTGGCTGGTCAGTGGATACGGCCGGAGACGTGAACGGCGACGGCTACTCCGATGTCATTATCAGTGCATCTTCCTATGATCACGGGCAGGCAAATGAAGGGATGGTTTTTATCTACCACGGGTCTGCGAACGGGCTTTCCACCACACCCGACTGGACAGACGAAGGCAACCAAGTCAACGCCGGTTTTGGCTACTCGGTAAGCACAGCAGGGGACGTTAATGGCGACGGTTACGCTGATATCATCATTGGTGCACCTTTCTACGAACATGGTCAGAACGATGAAGGTAAAGTATGGATTTACTACGGCTCAGCCAACGGGCTTTCCTCGTCACCCGACTGGACGGCAGAGAGCAATCAGGAAATGGCGTTTTTTGGTCGCTCTGTTAGCACAGCCGGGGATGTGAATGGTGACGGTTATACCGACATCATTATCGGCGCAAACAGATACGATCACGGTCAGATGGACGAAGGAATGGTTTTTGTTTACTACGGTTCGGCAAACGGGCTTTCGTCCACACCCGACTGGACAGCTGAAAGTGATCAGGCAAACGCCTGGTTGGGCAGCTCAGTGAGCACAGCAGGGGATGTAAACGGCGATGGCTACGCCGACATCATTGTCAGTGCCACCGCCTTCGATCACGGGCAGACGAACGAGGGACAGGTTTATCTCTACTTCGGTTCAGCCAGCGGGCTTTCATCCACGCCCGCCTGGACAGCTGAAGGCAACCAGGAAAACGCCTTCTTTGGTCATTCAGTCAGCACAGCGGGAGACGTCAACGGGGACGGCTTCGCTGATATTGTCATCAGCGCTCACCAATACGACCACGGGCAGACAAACGAAGGGATGGTGTTTGTCTACTACGGTTCTTCCGCCGGGCTTTCATCGTCACCCGACTGGACAGCCGAAGGCGACCAAGCCAACGCCAATTTTGGCGTCTCGGTAAGTACAGCCAGTGATGTGAACGGCGACGGTTATGCCGATATCATCATCGGCGCATTTTATTACGACCACGGACAGACAGACGAAGGGATGGCTTTTGTCTACTACGGTTCTTCCGCCGGGCTTTCATCATCGCCCGACTGGACAGCCGAGGGCAATCAGACTAACGCCGAATTGGGTCATTCGGTAGGTACAGCCGGTGACGTTAATGGTGACGGTTACGCAGATGTCATCGTCGGTGCACCTAATTACGAACATGGTCAGACACGCGAAGGCACTTCCTGGGTCTATTATGGCTCATCCGGCGGACTTTCCTCAACACCCTGCTGGACAGCCGAAGGCAACCAGGCAAATGCCTACTTTGGTTGGTCGGTTGGCACAGCCGGAGACGTCAACGGCGATGGGTACGCCGATGTCATCATCGGTGCACCCTTCTACGACCACGGACAATTGGATGAAGGCCGGGTTTTTGTCTATTACGGATCATCCGGCGGTCTCTCCACGACACCCGCATGGACGGCCGAGGGCAATCAGGTAGGCGCCCTCTTCGGCTGGTCTGTGGGTACAGCCGGAGATGTAAACGGCGATGGCTACCCCGATGTCATCATCGGTGCCCCTGCCTACACCCACGAACAAACGAGCGAAGGGCAGGTGTTTGTCTACTACGGCTCGGCTGGCGGGCTTTCCACAACACCTGCCTGGACTGCCGAAGGTAACCAGATATCAGCCGACTTTGGGTACTCAGTAAGCACAGCAGAAGATACCAATGGCGACGGATACGCTGACGTCATCATCGGTGCACCTTATTACAATCACGGAGAGACAAAAGAAGGTCGGGTATTTGTATACAACGGCTCGGCTGGCGGGCTTTCTACAACACCTGCCTGGACTGCCGAAAGTAACCAGGCGAGCGCCCAATTTGGCCGTTCGGTTAGCACAGCCGGGGACGTGAACGGGGATGGTTATGCTGAGGTCATCATCGGTGCTCCTTACTACAACAGCCCTAATCCGAATACCGGGCAAGCCTCTGTTTACTACGGTTCATCTGGCGGGCTTTCCACAACACCAGACTGGACAGCTGAGAGCAATCAGGCTTACGCCCGGTTTGGCTCATCGGTAGGCACAGCCGGGGATGTCAACGGCGACGGATATGCCGACATCATCATCGGCGAACCTGATTACGACCACGAACAAACATCAGAAGGCCGGGTTGTTGTCTACTATGGTGATTCCAGCGGGCTTTCCACAACACCCAACTGGACAGCCGAGAGCAACCAGACATCCTCCAATTTTGGCAATGCGGTGAATACAGCAGGAGATGTCAACGGTGACGGCTATTCCGACATCATCATCGGCGCTATGCATTATAACCACGGAGAAACTTATGAAGGTATGACTTTCGTCTATCACGGTTCGGCAAGCGGACTTTCCTCATCGCCGGACTGGACAGCCGAAAGCAACCAGACGAAAGCCAACCTGGGTTACTCGGTAGGTACAGCGGGAGACATCAATGGGGACGGCTATGCTGACATCATCACCAGCGCACATTTTTATGACAACGATCAAACCAACGAAGGTGGAGTTTTTGTCTACTATGGCAACAGCGGCGACGGGCTGCACATGCTCCCGCAGCAACATCTCGACGACGGTTCAACCCCAATCGCACATCTGGGTAGTTCCAATGTGCGCGGTTTTCAAATCAGCCTGATTGGGCGCATGCCTCTGGGCAGGCAGAAAGTCCGCTTGCAGTGGCAAGCAGCACCTTTGGGGACACCCATTACCGCCACCAATGTGATTAGCGGCGTCAGCAGTTGGACCGATGCGCTGACCACGGGCGTCGAAATCACTCAAACCGTCGCCGGTCTGATACCGTCGACTCACTATCACTGGCGCGCCCGCCTGCTCTATTGGCCGGGTAACGCACTCGGAATGGCTGCTTCCCGCTGGCTTTCCCCATACGGAAACAGCTGGAACGAGGCTGATTTGCGCACTGTTGCCAACACCCCCCCCGTATCCAGCGCCGGTGACGACCAAACCGCCGGGGCAGCTTCACTTGTAACGCTGAACGGCAGCGCCAGCAGCGACCCCGACGGAGATCTGCCGCTGACCTATCTTTGGTCTCAAACAGGTGGTATTACCGTGACATTGAGCGACGCCACATCGGTCAGCCCGACCTTCACGGCACCTTCCAGTACAGGGGTGCTGACCTTCACTCTGACTGTCTCCGACAGTTTGGGTTTGCCGGATTCCACACCGGACGAGGTCGTCATCACGATAAAAAATTATCGAATTTACCTACCGATGGCAATTCGAAAATTCCCCTGACAGGCAATCAACACCGCACCGCCTGCCTTACGCAGGGCAGGCGGTGCTCTTTCGTACCCGGTTGATGGGCTGTCACGCTTTCAGCCCTGAAAGTAGCCACAGCGGCAAATTTACGGATCGGTTTTTTTGACAGCGATATTTACCCCGAAGCCGAAAACAAAAAAACGCCTTTTCAGGCGTTTTTTATCAGTAGCGGGGGCAGGACTCGAACCTGCGACCTTCGGGTTATGAGCCCGACGAGCTGCCACTGCTCCACCCCGCGGTTTATGTGAGCGAACGGGATTATAGCACGCCGTCCGTCATCGGTCAAGGCAAACCCAAAAAACCGAAAGTGCGTTGAACTAAACAGCAAAGCCGGCAATCAGTTGCCTGCTCTCTTGTAACCGATTACTTATCCCCAAAAAACAATTCCCACCACACCCGCCAGGGCTGAACACTCCTTGCAGGAACCGTTCTCAAAACCGGCCGGGGAGTCGGGGTTACCTTGGCTGGCGAAAGCGGGACGATCGGAATATCCCCATTCCTTACCAAATGAGCATCTTCGTACGCCCATTTTCGTACTGTCTCATCGCTTGTAGCCAAAGCAACCTGCGTTTCCAAACTTGAATGAGTTGCTTTCAAAGCAATATACTGTTTTTCAACGATTGCAACCTGATTCGTCATCTGATGATATTTCATCGTCAACCGATTGAAAGTCATCACGAAAAAAATCACGAACAGGAAAACAAAACTTAACGCTGAGAGTTGCACGACCTTCCGCCTGTCTTTCATGCTCCCATCTTACCGCAAGCGTCCTGTCATTGCAAGTAGTTTCAAGGTAATTATTTGCAATTTAAGCAATCGAGCGCAGCCCAGTCGTTGAATCACCACAGATACCTTGTTGCTCGCATCGGTACGGATATTGCAACCATAAAGGGGAAATGAAAAACCCCATGCTCTTTGCACGGGGTTTCCTGTGCCGAAGGTGGGAGTCGAACCCACACTCCCGTAACGGGAACTACGCCCTGAACGTAGCGCGTCTGCCTATTCCGCCACTTCGGCATGCTTGGGCTATTTTACATCGAATTAGCCATTTGTCAACTATAACCGCGTACCAAATATACCACGCGCTTAATCGTTGTTCGCCAATACGCCCCATGCTATAATCACCAGCAGGAGCCACGGATTCAATGAGCTTTTCTTATCAGGATATTATCAAATTACTCGTTTCTTATCCGGGGAACATGACGTACCATCTTGTACTCACGTTCTCGCTGGCCGGCGTGCTTCAAGCTTCGCTGATTTCGTGGCGGCATGCCGCCAAAACCCGGATCAAACGGATTCTTCTCGGAAGCGCCTTACTGCTCATCAGCCGCATTGCCCTTTTTCTTATCGCTGCGGCAACCTTGCAGGATGTTCACAACACAACCAGCATCATTCCCGTTGTTGACCGCTTCGTCACTGCCATCAGTGCAATCGTCATCGTTTGGTTGTGGCTTTTCCCATTCCCCTCGAAATTCGGAGATACAGGCGCTATCGTCCTGAGCGTTTTTACTGTCACGCTTTTCGTGCTCAGCACCATCTGGTGGCATGCCCAACCCGAGCAAACTTACTTCAACGCCACATGGATGAGCAAGGGTTGGGATGGTTTTTCCGCTCTCGTTCTGGGGACAGGATTGATTCTCCTCTTTATCCGACAACCCGAAGGCTGGAGCACAGCATCCGGAATGATTAGTCTGTTGCTCATCGGCCACATCTTGCAGTTCATTTTTCCTTACCCCGCCGACAAGAATTTTCCCGGTATCCTTCGGCTGACTGAATTGGCAGCCTACCCGCTGATGCTTGCGCTTCCTAGCAATTCCGCAGGAGAAAACCGGCGGGAGCTTGATTTCCTAACATCCGTTTCATCCAGGGTCCCCGAGCAAATCCGTCAATGGATCTCCCCCGAATTTCTGAAAGACATCTATCGACTGCCATCAATTGAAGAAAAAGAACTTCCCCGAAGCTTGGCAAAAATCATCGCACAGATGATGCTTGCCGACTATACGCTCATATCCCGGGTCGGGAATGATGAAAACGTCATCGACATTCCCTGCGCCTATGACATCATCAGGGAAAAGTTTCTCGAACCGGAAGCAATCGCACACGATCAAGCCCCGGAACTCTATCAGGCAATCCAAGAAGGGCGCAGTTTGCGCTTGAACGCTGATGACTACCACCCCGATTTAAAAGCTTTGTGTAACGTTTTGCACTTGCCGGGCAACGCCAATTTGCTCTCCGTGCCCCTGCGAAGCTCACAAAACGAAATTCTTTTCAACGTCCTGCTCCTTTCACCATTCTCATCCCATCGCTGGGATGACACCGATCAATCCTTTCTGGAATCGACAGGGAAAATTCTGGTGAAATTCATCGAAAGCAAGCGCGATTATCCGTCTTCCAACGACACCCTGGCGGAAGAAAAATACCGGCTTATGGAAAATCGTTTGGATGCCGCCATGGAAAAAAACAAATCACTGCAAACCCGGTTGCAGGGACTGGTACGAATTCTACAACACCGAAGGGAAAAAGAGCAACCAACAACCGAAGTCAGCGTATCAGTACCTGCCATGCAAAAAACCATCAATCATCTTACGCAACAAAACCTGTTACTCTCCCATCAGGTACGTGAACTCAAAACACGGAACGAAAAACAAACGGCACAATCGACACAACCGCAAGAGAACAAACCGCAGCGAACGGGGAAAAAAGCAAGCATTGAATCCGTTCCAACGACGATCAAAAAACAACCGATGAGTGTTTCTGCATCCGCTTCCGCCCGAAACCCCATCACTTCGACGGGAAATCTCATCCGGTCGCTTCAAAAAACCACCCGTCTGATTTCCCAATCCGCACTGTTTCTGCTCGATTCGTCTGCCAATTCTTTGTCGCTAACCACATTTCAAAGGCAGGCGCTCGACCAAATTCAAACCCTTTCGCTGCATATGCAAAACACACTGCATAAACTATCAGCAAACGAAAAAGAAACTCGGCAATTTGCTTCTATCCCCCACAAGATGCTTCCTGTTCGCCGTCTTCTCAGAGATGCAGTTTTACCTTTGCAAAACAAGTTAACACAAAAAAAGATTCGCCTGATCACCGACATACCGGCGAATCTTGCCCCCATCGCCGGGGATACGGACGCAATCACCCGTGCACTGAGTTATTTACTCAACAATGCAATTCAGGTTACCGGTGAAAATGGCGTCGTCAAATTAACAGCAATCCCCAAAACGACACCGCAGGGAAAAAGTTATCTCCAAATTCGCATAACAGATACAGGAACAGGAATTCCGCCGGAGTATATACCGTTTGTTTTCATGCAGAAACGCCGGGAAGGTATCGTCATCGACGGCCTGGGTGAAACAAGTGAAAACCTGCAAAAAGTCAGGCAACTTATTGAAGCAGAAAACGGCCGCGTCTGGGTCGAATCCAAAGAAGGACATGGAACCACCTTCAATATCATCTTTCCCTGTGTAACTCCCAAAATCAGAACCGGGGGAAAACAATGAAAACATTCCGTGAACTGTTTTGGGGAATTGGTGCCAGTTTGCTTTCGCTGCTCATTCTTTTCGGAGCACTGTCGATTGCATTCTTCGAAGAGAATAGTTCTCCGTCCCCCCAGCCATCACCAACGGCAACCTTCTCGTTTGCCGAAGTATTCCCTACGCTCACTATTTTCGTTCCGTCGCCAACCGCGACAGCCAGTCCGAGCCGTACCGCTACACAGACTGCAACGCAACCGGCCACGAACACCCCCGAACCACTTCCGACACAAACCGCCAGTCTGAACGCGTGCACGCCCCCTGAAGGTTGGGAAGCAATTCCGATGGATTCCGACTTCGTGCTTGAAATGATCGGCGAAGTTTCTGACGTCAGCCTGGGAGACCTGCTTGACGCCACCTGCCTCGATGACACCAACACCAGCGGGTTGGACACGATTTACGTCTATGCACCATCTCCAACGCCTTCCGTCTATGAGTGCGGACCACCGGCCGGATGGAAAACGTATCGTGTCAAGTCCGGAGACAATCTTTTCAGGATCGGGTTGGCATATGATCTTACGGTTCCTGAAATCCAGTTTGCCAATTGCCTGGGGAATTCAACCCTGATTATTACAGGGCAAATTCTCTATGTTCCCAATGTTTCACCGCGAAAGACTTCACCGAAGCCAACCAAAACCCGGAAAGCAAAAAAACATCATCGCTCGAATACGCCTGTGCCAACACGGCAAAACACGAACACACCTATCCCGAGTAATACACTCGTTCCCCCAACCGTTCCGCCGACACCGATTGTCAGCCTGACAACACCGCCACCGACGAACACCAGTACACCAACACCATAAACATGACAATGAAAAAACAAATACGCAACAATAACAATCCATCAGGCAAGATGAATACCGCCACAGATAGACCGTTCCCGAAGCCGGGAGAAGACATGGATGTCAGGGAACATCCCCAAAAGGCTTTGCACTGGTTCGCGGGCAATTACAACAACCAGCTCAGTGCAGCGGTACTGTTCATTGGCATCTTGCTTGCAGCACTCTTTCTTGCATCCTGTTCGTCTTTTTTCCACAAACCGGCAGCATCGGGCGTGAGTGTCGCAACAAACCCTGTCAACCAACAGATTTCGTACATCGTTGCCAATCCCAATTCAACCCCAACAGCCACCCCTTTTCAGCCATCCCCGCCCACCCCGACTTATTTGCCGGACAAACATCAGGACCCGGACGGGAAAGACAGCGACGAAAGTGATGATGACGAATCCGGTTCCGTCGTGCCCACACTGCATACATCTTCTGACCAGGTAACCATCATGCTGCTGGGATCCGACCAGCGGCCGTTCGATGGCGGCTTTCGTACCGACACGATGATACTCGTCATCCTCAAACCGTCCGAAGGGACAGCCAGCATGGTTTCCTTTCCGCGTGATTTATATGTACGCATCCCGTATCACGATGAAAACCGTCTCAATACTGCGATGGTTTATGGCGGATTTCCATTACTAAACGAAACATTGAGGTTGAATTTCGGGATATATGTTCAACATTACGTCATGGTCAACTTTTGGGCGTTTGTGCAAATCATCGACGACCTCGGTGGCATCGACGTCCACGCAGCATCTCCGTTGACGGATCATCGGGAAGGATACGGGCAATATACCGTCCCGGCCGGCACTATTCATATGGATGGGGAAACAGCATTGTGGTATGCCCGCTCCCGCTACTCATCCTCGGATTTCGACCGCACACGCCGCCAGCAGGAAGTCATCCGCGCCATTTTCGAACGGCTGCTCAGCCTGAACGCGGTCGAAAGAGCGCCGCAAATTTACGATACATATTCCCAAAATGTCACCACAGACCTCACGCTGGGCGACATCACCCCACTGATTCCGCTGGCGCTGCAATTGACTGACAATTCAAAAATCACAAATTACTATATCGGGCCTTCACTTGTAACCCCATGGACAACACCCGGAGGCGCACAAGTGCTCCTGCCGAACTCTTACGGTATCCATAATTTGCTGCGTGAAGCATTTTACAATCCGTAACCACCAAGCCCACCGGAAAAACAGACACCACTTTCAGGAGAAATAGTGAATGACACTCCAAGGTAAAGGTTTCTTCATTTGGAAAATAAAAAACTGCGAGGGCGGCAACCCGAATACCATCGGGATGAAAGCCCTCGAAGCAGGATTAAGCCATGTGCTCATCAAAGTTGCCAATGGAATCTATTCCTATAATTACGACTGGAGAAAGAAAATCGATTTCGTTCCCCCGGTTCTGCAAGCGTTGAAAGCCAGAGGGATTGCCGTTTGGGGATGGCATTATGTCTATGGAGATAACCCCGTTAAAGAAGCAAACAAAGCCATTCAAAGAATTCAGGACCTCGGGCTGGACGGGTATGTCATCGACGCAGAAGGACACTACAAATCGTACGGGAAAAAGAAGGCGGCTAAAATCTTCATGAAACGCCTCAAGGCAGGCGTTCCCAACACCCCCCTTGCGCTCAGTTCCTACCGCTTCCCGTCATACCACCCGCAGCTCCCCTGGAACGAATTCCTTTCGAGAGTCGATTACAACATGCCGCAAGTGTACTGGATGTATGCCGATAACCCGGAAGAGCAGCTTGATCGTTGTGTGCGGGAATTCAGCGCGATGCCGTTCACTCCGCCGATGATTCCAACAGGGGCTGCATTCAAAGAAGGAGGCTGGTCGGCAACTGCCGACGAGGTGCTTGAATTCTTCCAGGCAGTACGCAAGTACCATCTGACAGCCACAAATTTCTGGGAATGGTATTCATGCAGAGAAAAATTACCCAAAGATGTTTGGAAGACAATCAGCGATTATGACTGGGAATCCGGTTTCATTCCCCCTTCCGACATTACCGGAAAATATATCTACGCCCTCAACACCCGAAATGTAAACAAAGTGGTCGAGCTATACACGCATAATGCGGTGCATGTCAACACGAACCGGACAATTCAGGGGCAAGCATTGATACGCGCCTGGTACTCATCGTTCTTGAATACCGTGTTGCCCAACGCCACTTTCCTGTTGACAAGTTTCTCGGGCAGCGGTTCGACAAGACACTTCACCTGGACTGCAAACTCTGACCGCGGAACTGTCACAAACGGGAATGATACTTTTGGGCTGGTAAACGGAAAAATATCTTATCATTTCTCATTTTTCACGGTAACTCCAAAACCCTAATCGTCCCTGCAATCTTTCCTGCCTGTGTCATCCGTACCCGATTTCGGTTTGATCAGGGCGAAAATCCTTTGTACAACAACGGCAGGTAGCATGCGAAACCACCGGCAATTACCTGAACAAACCTCCTGAAAACCGGATGGATGCGATCATCGATCCATACCTGGTTGAGAATGATTGCCGGTGTTGCCAGGCTGCTTTCCACGCTGGCTTCATATTGAATTCGCACAGGTTTTCGTCCGTTCACTTCCCCGCTCCAAAACACAACACCGCCTGAGTACGAAGCTGCCCCGGAAGTTGCAGTCAATTGTCCGGTGAATTGCAGCGTTACCGGAAGCGTATTCGTCAAGGCAACATTGCGCAGAAGGGCACCATCGTTTTTCAGATAGATTCGGTAAGTCAGCACATCTCCGGGCTGCGGTACAGGAAGATTAACCTGAATCCGGGAAGCCCTCAAATTACCGGAACGGGGAGTTCCATTGCGCCGAAAACTGCCCCTGCCAGTTCCCCAATAGATATCGGCATCCGCACTTCCGGGCAAGTCAAATGCCACAACACCGGAATGAGCCGTATTGAGCACCAATTCCAAATCCGGATCGCTGTCGATGTTCCCCAAGGTGGGGGCAGCCATGGCGCCATTCCAATTCCAGGACCCTTTTGGAGCAGGCAGCACTATGCGATACAACGAGTTTCCCCGATAATCCAATACATGCAAAAATCCGGTTTGATTGCTTCCTTTCTGCGTCCATGATGCAAACAAGACTTCCGGATGGCCATCGGCGTTCAAATCCACGACCACCGGTTCACTGGCAAAACGCAGAAACTGCTCTTCCGGGTCATAAACACGATACGGCCATTGCCCATGCTCGGTTTTATCAAGCCAGAAGGCATGCATTTTTCCGTCATAAGACGGAAACAGAATTTCTTTCTTCCCGTCCCCATCCAAATCAACCGTCACAGGATTTGGCTGTGCACTCTCGATCAAATGATAATTCTCGGTCAAAGGAGCGCCTGTATTCTCAGGAGGTTTCGTCCAGTCAAAACCGCCCCGGTGAAAGCGAGTGCGGTCAGCATTGAATAGAAACGGTGTAATATACATATCTGTGTAAGGGGACGTGTGGCAATCGTGCACGTTCCCCATCACGACAACCTCCCGGGTACCGTCCCCGTCCATATCGACGATATTTGCCGGTCCCTTGGCAAAATTCGCCCGATATGTGGGCTGCGAATAACAAGGACCCCATCCGCGTAATTCATACTCCTGCTCGACGTAAGCCGGTACTTCCGCCCATTTATCCATGACATGCCCGGGATGCTCATGGAAGACCGACGAAGTCGGGTATTGTACACCATTCGCTTTAAATACACCAATCGTAATCGTATCCGAAGGAATCACCAACTCCTTGTGCCCGTCCCCGTCAAGATCACCAATCCCGATATTGTCATTGTACAAACCCGCCGCCGACCCTTCGCTGCCGGACAACTGCGGCCACCCGGTCTTGATACTGCCATCGTGCGTCAACACCCATGCATTCACGTGATTCAAGCGGGCCAACCCGGCAACGATTTCAAGCGTACCGTTGTTGTCCAGATCATCCACGGCAAGGGATCGAAACTCCCGCTCTGCAATATGTTGCGGCCAGCCTGTCTCGAAATACCCGCTCAATTGATAAACAGATACAATCCCGCCGCTATGAGCAGTAACGATTTCCTTTTCCCCGTCACCATCCACATCCGCCAGTACAATGCCCGCCCATGTTCTCCCGACATTGCTCACATGCTCCGGATCTTCACTGCGGTCATGCCCGCTTTTTACCCGCCACAACAAATCCCCCGATGCGCCGTCAAGTGCCACAATGGAATAGGCGGACGAAACGACCTCTGCCTTGCCGTCTCCGTTTAAATCCGCAATCACAGGCGATGAATACCACCCTGTTTCACACCAGGATGCATAACAACCTTTGTATTGCCATTTTAGCAAAGGTTTGCCAACAGCGCCCGCTGCGCTCACCCCGAACAACCGGGTAACCCGGCAGCCAATGAAGAAAACCAAAGCCAGTATGACAACATATTTTACCGATTTCATCTCTTCCACTCTACGCAACGCTGGTTTGGGAACAGGTTTACTGAGCAAGCGTTAACACTTTCACTATAAAGCAAAGCAGCCGGATAATCAAATCAATCAAAAGTACCAATCATACTTTTACCGGAAACAAAATCACACACAAACATTCGCCCGAACGCCCCCGATCCTGAATATCGCAAAAGGCAAAAGAGAAACCAAAACGAGGAAAGTCAGCCGACTTTCCTCGTTTTCATACCATCATTCTTCGGTTAATCAACCTGATAGGAACGCGGATTGAACCTACTTTTCTACAGGTCTGGCCAAATCCAGGGGTATTGTCAAACCAGTGACTTTGTCGCCGGGTTTCAAAGCAACAATTGTTGCACCGCGCTGAGCCGTTCTTTTTCGAACGGGTGCCTGATCAATCCGCGCCATTTTCGGTGCGTGAGAGGTCAAATGCAGAGTAACTTTTTGCGTTCCTTTTCCAAGCACACATCCAACAAGTTCGACACCAGCAGGCAATTTCCATGCAGCAACTCCTTGCCCATAACGCCCCTGTGTCGGAAATTCTTTCGAGGGGACACGTTTTGCTTTTCCGTCCGTTGCCACCAGCATGACATCATATTTAGACGGGAGCAGTTCCATCCCGACAACCTTGTCGTTTCCGCGCAGCTTGATTCCCATTACCCCGGCAGCAACCATCCCCATCGGACGGATATGTTCCTCCGAAAACCGGATTGCCATACCTTTCGCAGAAACCATCAATACATCCTGCTTTCCGTTACTGATGCGCACCCAGGCCACCCGATCGGAATCTCCCACTTTCATCAACGTAAATTCCTTGGCAGACAAACCGGGCAAGTCCTTTGCAGCAGTTTTCTTCACCATCCCGCCTGTCGTTGCGGAGAGAACATACCAGCCATCCTGGATTTCAGCCTTCACAGGCAGCGAAAAGATCGCAGCCAGTTTTTCATTTGGTGATAATGGTGTAACTTTTGTGAATGCAATCCCATCGGATGGTTTGGTTCCTTCCGGAATTGCATGAACGGGAATAGCTGCCGTCTTTCCCGATTCAGCAACGAGATACAGCGTATCTCTCATGTTTACATTCACCAGCCATTTTGGCACATCACTGCCGCTTTGACGCGGCAATTTGTTCTCCAGTGTACGTGAAATCAGCTGATCAGCAGTAACCATAATCCATACGTTTTTGGCCGGGGTCAAATCCGTTACCTGTACGGGGAATTTTTTTTGCCCGCCTTCCAAATGAACAATCTGGGTTTTTCTTCTGTCACCAAATTCATCCTTGATTTTCTGAAGTTCCTCGATGATAACCGTTCGCATCTTTGCCGGAGATTTCAACAAGGCTTCCAGTTTTCTGATGGTTGTCATTATTTCTTTGTATTCCAAGTCAATTTTCTTGCGCTCCAGAGAAGCCAGCCGTCTCAAGGGCATATCGAGAATTGCCTGTGCCTGAATCTTGGAAAGCTTGAAACGCTTTCGCAGGTTTTCCGATGCAGTTTCGGCTGTCCGTGATTTGCGTATGATACTGATTACTTCATCAAGGTTCTTCAAAGCGATGCGCAATCCGGCGAGAATATGTGCCCGGTTTTTCGCCTTGTTTAAATCATATTCACTTCGCTTTCTAATGATTTCCAGGCGGTGGTCCAGATAAACCTTCAAGACCTGTTTGAGGCTCAAAAGCCTTGGTTCGCCTTTGACCAAAGCAAGCATGATAATGCCAAAGGTACTTTGCATGGAAGTGCGTTTGAACAATTCCCCCAAAATGTCTTCCGGATCAGCCGTTTTGGTCAGTTCAATGACAATCCGCATTCCGTGACGGTCTGATTCATCCCGCAAATCTGCCAGGCCATCCAGCACACCATCCCGTGCCAAACCTGCAATTCTCTCGATCAACGTCGACTTGTTGGTCATATACGGCAATTCAGTCACAATAATCCTGTGTCTTCCCCGGCTCATTTCTTCGATATGAGCCCTTGCCCGCACCTGAATTCTCCCCCTGCCGCGGCCATAAGCACTTTTTAGCCCGCCGTTTTCCTCATCGATATCCAAAATCAATCCGCCGGTGGGGAAGTCCGGTCCTTTGATGAATTTCATGATATCAGCAACATTGATGTCATCGACTTTTCGCCAGTTTTCCAATATGAATATCAGTGCATCGATAACTTCACCCAAATTGTGAGGTGGAATATTCGTAGACATTCCGACAGCAATACCGGTAATTCCGTTTATCAATAAATTCGGTACTGCCGCCGGAAGCACAACCGGCTCTTTCATCGTGTCATCGAAATTAGGGGCAAATTCTACGGTGTCCTTTTGGATATCCGCCAGCAGATAAGAAGATATCGACGCCATACGCGCCTCGGTATAACGCATTGCTGCCGGGGAATCGCCATCCACGCTTCCGAAGTTACCCTGCCCATCCACAAGCGGGTATCGCATGGAAAAGTCCTGTGCCATACGAGCCATCGCATCGTACACAGCCATATCACCATGCGGGTGATATTTACCCAAAACTTCCCCGACGATTCGCGCTGATTTTTTGTAGGGTGTACCCGATCTGATACCCATATCGTGCATAGCATACAGAATACGCCGGTGCACCGGTTTCAAGCCATCCCTCGCATCAGGAATTGCCCGGGAAACAATCACACTCATCGCATAATCCAAATAGGACTGCTGCATTTCCTGATCGATGTCTATTTTTTTTACGACCCCTATCTCCATAAAATTCTCCAGATTATCGGATATAAATGATTAATAATGGACAGTCATCATTCCGGGAAAACATCCGTCAAGCCTCAACGGAAAAACCTATAACCATCCAGCGGTGCGGATTATAACATGCGAACAAAAAGTCCTCCCGGCTCTTCACTCGGAGGGAGGACTTTTTTCCTATACTTAGAAAACTGATTTATTCGGCCGGTTCTTCTTCGGTTTCTCCGTCAGTTTGAACATCTTCATCAGGTTTTTCTTCAGCCGCATGCATTTCCGCAAGTTTCTTTTCGTTTTCCAAAGCGAAATGGCTGCGTGGAAAACCTGTGCCGGCGGGAATTAGTTTCCCGATGATCACATTTTCCTTCAACCCATAAAGAGGATCCTCCAAACCGGCAATTGCTGCACCTGCCAGCACTTTGATCGTATGCTGGAAGGAAGAAGCGGACAAGAAGGAATCGGTATTCAAGGATGCTTTTGTGATTCCCAAAAGAACATCCATGAATTGCGCAGGGCGCTTGCCTTCCTGAAGCAGTTTCTCGTTGGTACGTTGAATGACCATCCTGTCAACCAAGTCTTCCGGCAACAATTTCGAATCGCCCGGACTCGTGATGATCACTTTCGACATCATTTTGCGAATAATCACTTCGAAATGCTTGTCGTGGATGTTTTGCCCCTGAGAACGATAAACCTTTTGCACTTCCGAAAGCAAATAACGCTGTGTTTTTTCACGTCCATTGATTCGAAGAATATTGTACGGGTTAAGCGAGCCTTCCGTAAGCGGCTCACCCGGAGAAACGTGTTGTCCGTCTTTGATTCTCAAACGCGCGTTGCTGGGAATCTCGTATTCTTCTTCGTCTACTTTTTCATAAGAAACGAACACTTTCCCATCTTCGAACCGCACACGTCCGCCGTTTCTCGCCGTAATGCTGGCATCGTCATCTTTGGTTGCAATCACAGCGTCTTTTTCAATTTCGTCTTCTTCCTTGACGAGGATATCCCAACCTTCCGGAATGTCATACTCATCATGAACCATTTCGCTGTTCTTGACACGGACAATACGCAAGTCTGAGTACTTGTCGGATTTTTCGATGTAGGCAGTACCTTCAATTTCCGTAACCACTGCCTCCCCTTTCGGCACCTTGCGGGCTTCGAAAAGTTCTTCGACTCTCGGCAAACCGGTTGTAATATCGCCGCCGGTTGCCACACCACCGGTATGAAACGTCCGCAAGGTCAATTGCGTACCGGGTTCACCAATTGACTGGGCGGCAATGATCCCCACAGCAGAGCCCAAAGCAACGAGCTTCCCGCTTCCCAGATCCATGCCATAACATTTGGCGCACACGCCGTGTTCCAGTTCACAGGTCAAAGGTGAATAAACCTTGACACCTTCCACACCAGAATCCGTAATGATTCGCACCTGTTCCCGGTCAATCAGCTCCCCTTTCCCGACAAGAATCTCACCGGTTTCAGGATCGATGACCCGTTCCGCGATGACCCGCCCGTAAAGTCGGGCACCAAAGGATTGATCGGCAACATTTTCGTTGCGGAGAATCTCTATGCATTCTTCCGTTCCGCAATCTTCCGAATTGATGATGACATCCTGGCTTACATCCACCAAACGGCGTGTCAAATAACCGGCGTCAGCTGTCCGCAATGCGGTATCAGCAAGCCCTTTTCTGGCACCGTGGGTAGAAATGAAGTATTCAAGTGCTGTCAACCCTTCACGGAAGTTAGAGCGAATAGGCAGCGGAATGATCCGTCCGGAGGGATCAGCCATCAAACCGCGCATACCCGCCATCTGTGAAACAGGTCCGTAACCGCCTTTGGTCGCACCCGAAACAGCCATCGAAGCCAGGTTCCCGTGCGGATCCATGCTCACTTTGACAGCTTCTCCAACGAGTTCCGTTGTTTTCCGCCAGACATCAATCACACGTTCACTTTGCTCTTGTTCAGTCAGCAAACCACGGCGGTAACTCTTCTGGATTTCTTCCACTTCTTGCAAAGCCTTGTTGATGATCTCCTCTTTTTCCGGAGGCACTGTGATATCACCGACTGCAATGGAATAACCGGATTTGGAGGCATACTTGAAACCGATATCCTTGATCAAGTCAACAGTTTTAATCGTAGCATCATCACCAGCGACTTCGTAAATCTCGGCAATCAACTCTTTAAGCTCGCCTTTCATCAGCGGGTAATTGATGAACAAGACTTCTTCCGGCAAGATGGTGTTGAACAACACCCGCCCGACACTTGTATCGATCAATCTTGTTTCAGGCGCAGCCATCCGAACACCGTCATCACTGTACCAGGTCTTGACCAGGAATTTGATGTGGGTTTGAATGGTTACCTGTCCGAGCGAATACGCCAATTCGACTTCATCGAAAGTAGCAAAGTTTCTACCGTCTCCTTTCGCCGGACGGTCATCATCTTTCGTCAGATAATAAACGCCAAGAACCATATCCTTCGAAGGAGCGACAATCGGTTCTCCGTCAGCAGGTTTCAAAAGGTTTCGCGTCGAAAGCATCAGTTCGCGGGCTTCTTTGACGGCTTTTTCCGAAAGAGGGACGTGAACCGCCATCTGGTCACCATCGAAGTCAGCATTGAATGCTGTCGTCACCAAAGGATGCAGATGAATGGCGCTTCCTTCCACCAAAACCGGCTCGAAAGCCTGAATACCCAAACGGTGCAGTGTCGGAGCACGGTTCAGGAAAACGGGGCGTTCTTTGATTACCTCTTCCAGAATCTCCCATACTTCCGGACGATTGCGTTCAATCAGCCTTTTCGCCCCTTTGACGTTGGCTGCATAGTTATGCTTGACAAGTCGGGAGATCACAAACGGACGGTAAAGCTCGAGCGCCATGTTCTTGGGAAGCCCGCATTGGTGCATTTTGAGTTTCGGGCCTACGACAATCACCGAACGCCCTGAGTAGTCCACACGTTTCCCCAACAAGTTCCGGCGGAAACGTCCTTTTTTCCCTTTGAGCATATCACTCAACGATTTCAATTCACGTCGTCCCCTTCGGGAAAGGGCTTTGCCGCGCTGCGAGTTATCAATCAGCGAATCAACTGCTTCCTGAAGCATCCTTTTTTCGTTCCGGACGATGACATCAGGAGCACCCAATTCCAGCAATCGCTTCAAGCGGTTGTTCCGATTGATTACCCTGCGGTACAAATCGTTCAAATCGGATGTGGCAAAACGCCCGCCATCCAGTTGAACCATTGGCCTTAAATCCGGAGGAATAACCGGTAAAACGGTCATGATCATCCATTCAGGCCGGTTGTTGGATCGGCGAAAAGCCTCGACGACACGCAGCCTCTTCGTTGCCTTTTTCTTCTTTTGCTTACTGCGGGTTGTACGAATCTCATTCCACAGATCTTCGGACAAGGTGTCCAGGTCCAGCCTTTTCAATATATCGTAGAAAGCTTCTGCACCCATGTCTGCGCGGAAGACTTGTCCCCAGCGTGAACGCAGTTCACGATAACGGGACTCGCCCATAAACGTCAGGGGTTGCAAATCAATCAATTCTTCCCGCAAGCGTTTGTATTCACTTTGTTTGGCGCCCGCTTCATCTTCCAACTGATTTTGGAGATCGATAACTTCCGATTCGATTTCAGCACGAATACGAGCGGTATCCATTTTGATATGCTCAAGTTCGCGTTGTTTCTGGCTGTTCAGGTCAGACTCAACCTCAGCCAGTTTATCTTTGACAATCGTCTGAACCAGAGAAAGATGCTTGTTGGCTACTTCCTCTCCGCTGGCGACAATGACGCTATCGGAATTGGGGAAAACAATTTCCTTGCGAACCTTCTTGCCAATTCGTCCCTGCAAATCCCTTTCCA
Source organism: uncultured Anaerolineales bacterium (assembly GCA_964457375.1). Taxonomy (GTDB): domain Bacteria; phylum Chloroflexota; class Anaerolineae; order Anaerolineales; family UBA11858; genus G519. The sequence continues at coordinate 26,786 of CAYWFK010000017.1, read as the reverse complement.
GCCGTTGGCCGGTTTCAATCACAGGACGAATTTTCTCAGCGATAAGCTCATCATATCGGGCAATGATTTCCGCTTGTTGTTCTTTTAATTCTTCCAGTTTCCGTTCCTGGTCTTCTTTCAGCCCGGCAATTTTCTCGCTGATCTCTTTGGAAATGCCCGTTTCTTTTTCCCGGTACTCTTCTTCCAGACGGGCAAGAGCCTTTTGTCTCGCATCTTCATCCACGAAGGTAACCACATACTGGGCAAAGTAAAGAACCCGGTCGAGATTACGGCGCGAAATATCAAGCAACAAACCAAGGTAGGAAGGCACACGACGCGTGTACCAAACATGAGCAACCGGTGTCGAAAGCTCGATATGCCCCATCCGCTCTCGCCTAACCGAAGAACGGGTAACTTCGACGCCGCATTTATCACAAATGATCCCTTTATAACGGATATTGTTATACTTGCCGCAATAACATTTCCAGTCCCTGGTGGGTCCGAAAATCGCCTCGCAAAACAACCCGTCTTTTTCCGGTCGCAGACGGCGGTAGTTGATTGTTTCCGGTTTCAACACTTCACCGTATGACCAGCTTCTGATTGTTTCCGGGGATGCAAGGCTAATACGCAGGGTAGTTAATTCTTTCGTTTCCACAAAGCGGTCTCCTAATAAATAGATCTAATCCAGTAACCTTGGAGATATCGATAAGCCGAACGTTTGTGCTATACTATAGACACACAAAAACAAGCACATGAGACCACTTAATCTCAAGCGCCCGCCGGTATGCACTATTTGTTTTTCTGCACATGCGCCGTTAATTATACTTGCGGGAACCGGATGCGTCAAGCATCGTTCTCCGCCGTCATTCGGTAATTGGAGGTACGATTGTGCCTTCCTCCTGATGAATCGGTAATGCCAGATAGAATATACTCCCTTTGCCCAGCTGGCTTTTCAATGCCACCCGCCCGCCATGCCTTTCGGCAATCGCCTTGACAATCGCCAATCCAAGCCCTGTACCGCGTTCCCGTTGATTCTCTCCGTGTTCCACCTGATAGAACTTGTCGAATACGCGCGGTTGATCGACCGGGGAAATACCAATGCCCTTATCCTCCACTTCGAATATCATCGCGTCTTCCTTCCGGATAGCTCTGATCCAAACCTTGCTGTCCAGCGCAGAATAGCGAATGGCATTATCCAATAGATTATATAAGGCCTGCTGTAACAAAGCGGGGTCTGCGTCGATTTCCTGCGTTTCCTCATCATCGATTTCGGGAATGATCTCAATCCGCTTTTGCAATGCCTGGGGCCCAAGACTCTTGGTCACACGCCCAATGATATCTTCGATTCGAACCGGCTCAATCTGCAACCCGACTTTTGCCTCGATCCTGCCCAAATCCAGCAAATTATCAACCAGCCGGAACATACGCTCGACGCCCAAAATGATTTTTTCATTATAGGAGGTTTGCTGTTCATTCAAATCTCCGACCATGGCCATCATTGTTGCATAGCCTCTAATCAAAGTCAGCGGGTTTCGCAAATCATGGCTAACGGTCGATACAAAATCCGACTTCAAAGCATCCAATTCCTTGAAACGGGTTACATCCCGCGACACACAAACCTTGCCAATCTTCCGGTCTTTCATATAGATACGGGAAACCGAAGCAATGAAAACCCTGCCATCCTTCAAATAAACCTCAATCGCATTGGCGGGTTTGTCGTTTTCTTCCAGCAGGAGACTGAGCAATTCATGCTGAGGAATACATTCTTTCGCAGGTTTTCCGATAACATCATCGGCATCTGCTTCCAGCAGTATCGTGGCAGCAGCAGGGTTGACTAACACCAGATTGTCGTCCTGGTCGGTTACCAATATCGGATCCTCAATCGAATCAAGGATTGAAGCAATATGCTGCCGCCCAGTTTCTGCCGTCAGGTATTGACACATATTCGCTGCCGCTAAAGCCGCCTGCTCTGCCAATGTCGTCAGGAACCGAATTTCGCTTTCCGAATACTTGTGGGGTTTGTCATAGACGACCCACAACGCCCCGTAATTCCGCTTTTCGTGCTTGAGAGCCAAAGCAAAAAGGCTCTTGGGGGGGGTTGTGCCCAAACCAAAAGTCAGGAAAGATGCCCTTGCCGGATCGGTCAGGAACACTCTGTCTTGCTCCCTGGTCAAATCAAGTATCTGCCCATCCAGATATCCGTACAAATCAGGGTCCTTCCCCCTGCCAAAGCGGATTTGCGTTTCATGATTCATACCCGGTTTTGGAATAATATCCGGTTCAAGCACAATCCGGGCAGAATTTGCGCCCATCGATAAAACCGCTTCCAGAATCGGCGTCACGGCATCACACATCTCGACAGAAGAAGCAATCGACCGGCTGATATCCAGCAACAGGTTTGAATCATCGATACGGGTTTTTAGGTTTTTACGCATCTTTTCGAAAGATCGGGTCAATTGCCCGATTTCATCGTGCCCGCTGATGCTCATCGGTTGAGTCAGGTCACCGGCAGCGATACTGTCCGCTTCCCGAATTAGTCTGCCCAAGGCAGAGGTAACTTTGCCCAACCCCCAATGCAAAACCAGCACTCCCAGCAACACCAGGAAAATCGACATAACCAATAACGGAGAAGCAACCTGAACAGCAAGGTCCTGCGCCTGCCGGGCAGGGACAGAAAGAACGACCGACCAAGGACGGCCATAAACGGGTTGATAATATAGGATACTGCGTGTGCCATCATGCGCTTTGGTTTCGAGATGAGTAGCTGTATCGAACAACTCCCCGTCATAAGGCTCCATGATTCTCAACCCGCCGGTGTGATAAATGATCCTGCCGAACTCGTCCAAGATCATCCCCGTGCCGTTCATTTCCCTGATATCCTGCATACTATCGATAATCGGCAAAGCAAAAGTATTCTCCAACAAATCAACCCGTCCGATAAGCACTCCAACTGTTTTGCCATTTTTATCGAAGATAGCAGAAAGGAACGTTACCTGGGCAACCTGTTTTTTCAGGGCTGGCGGGATGGTATACACTTGCGAAACCGCCCCGCCCTGGTAAGCAAAGTCAATCCCCGATTGTTCCTCCAGGGTAATTTCAATGCCATTTACATAATCATCGGGATACCCGCCAATGATTTCATAGTCCTGATTGGCAATGAACAATGCACGAAAGAACGGCACACTGCGTAAATCCCCTGCCAACACATGCTTCATTTGTTTCGGGTTTTGCAAAACCAGCCGTGAATCCCTTGAAAACTGTGTTATCAGGCTTTGCCCCGTATCCATAAAATTCGGGATGCCAACCGACGCCACCCGGGCGATTCCTTTCATTCTATCGACGATCATTTGCCTCGCTGCACGGCCAGTTACAAGCCAGTCAGCAATCATCAAGGTAACAATCAAAGTCACAGCCAGAGGAATCATATAGAAAACAAACCGTTTTTCAAGGCTTGTTTCCATCGGAGCTGGCAACCAGGGTTTTCGCGCCCCCCAAAGTTCGGGTAAACGCCACTTGATAATTTGTGCAAAAATACTGGCGATGAAAAGCGCCCCGCAAATGGCAGCGGTTGCACTATCAAAGCTCGAAAAAGCATAATCCAGCCGGCTGACAAAAGGGCCCCTGCCAAGGATCAAACTATCGACAGTAAACAGGAAGGGATAAAAAAGGCCGAGTAATAAAGCAGCTATCACCGGCTGGCGAAGAAGGCGAAATACCCATGTGCGATAACGCTGGCGCACCAAAAAAGCAAACAAACCAGCCAGGATTGCTGTTTCAACTGCTGTAAGCGGTGAATAAGTTCCCCAATAGCCCAGAATCAAACCTGAGAACAATCCGAGAATAATCGCAGAAAAAGGCCCAAGCAACCCGGCGGCAAACACCCAGGGAAGCGCAGAGAACACCATCAATGCATTGCCCGGTGTTGCAATTGCAATCCCCGGCATCGGCAAAGCATCCCATGACGGCAAACGTATCCCCAGGAACGAACTTGCGGCAGGGGTAATGATCAACAATAAAATAAAGAATAATGTCCGGGTAAGTGTGAACTTCCGGAATGGTTCAGGCAGTCGGATAATTCCCAATATCGGGTTCTTCTCACGCTGGTTGTCTTCATCCCGCTTCGCCCAAATCAACCAGGCCAACAGCAAAACACCATACAAACCAAAACCGGCCCATCCGTCCCAGCCGGTTGGCAGAATAAAACGCGGTGTTCCCAATAGAAGTGACAATATAAAATTCATGAGCAAAAAATCAATACAAGGTAATTACTATCATTATACCGGATCGACCCATTCGATTGTATCCATAGTTGCATCTTCCAAATTCTCATAAACACCCCGCCGATGTTCCGGAAGCATACCAGCCAGGATATACATTGCCTCGTCCGTCATTTTTCGCAGTGTCTTCGCTCTGGCGTTCCGAAATGCCTGCTTATAGCGGAACGGTTTGCCAACCCTGATAACCGCTTTTTCCCCGCGCCATCGTTTGCTAAACGGATATGTCGGGAAACCGGGCGTACCTTCAAGTGCAACGGGGACAACAGGTGCACCGGTTTTTCCAGCAAGATAAGCAATACCTTCTTTGCCGCGGCGCAGCGAATCATTTCGTGTTCCTTCGGGAGCAACCAGAACCAGCTCACCCGCATTCAACACATCGATTGCCTGCCGGATAGCTCTCCTGTCAATTTCGTTCCGTCTGACGGGAATTACGCCCCACAATTTCGGGAAAATCCCCACAACCGGATAATCGTAAACCTCGATCTTTGCCAGGGGCACGATGTTTCTCGGCAGCACATGCATAACAACAATCGGGTCTACAAATGCAATATGATTCATCAATATCAAGGCTGGCCCTTCTCTCGGTATGTTTTCCAGCCCATCCACTTTTCCCATTCGGATCATCCATGGGAAGACAACTATTCGCATCAAGAGACGTAAAGAATTCCGTTTTAATTCCCACGCCTGGTGAGAGTAAGGAGTGAAAGAACTTTGTCCTCGTTTCGTCAGGGTCACCATTTCGTTTTACTCACAACAGGCTCTACGAACCGCAAAACAGCATAATGAAATCATCATTTTCTGGAATCGTCAATTAATTCTTGCAACACCGGATGATTTTTATAATGTCCGTGATAATCGTGTGGAAGAAGCGCCGCAATATGAGCCATAATAATATCGGTATGGTTTTGACGTGCTGCGCGTTTTTCTTCTCCCCGCCCCTGAATTTGCGGAAAAGTCAACGGCTTGCCAATTGCCATTTTGATTGGCGGGCGTTTGCCTTTGAGCGCTTTCTCCAAAAAGTCATCTGTGGAACCGATGATCCCCACCGGCACGATGGGAACATTGGCTTTATCAATCAAATAAGCCACGCCAGGATGTCCTTTACGTAAGCCCAGTGTGTGTGATCTACCCCCCTCAGGGGCAATCAAGAGCGGATGCCCTGAACGGAGCGCAGCTAATGCCATATCGATTACTTTGCGGTCATACTCCCCCCGCCGAACCTGAATACCGCCATACAACATTGCCAGAATATTTTGCCCTTTCCGTTTCCAGATATCCGAGGCACCAATCGCTTCCAGTTCAATCGGCCAAAACGAAAGCACAAAGGGCGGTTCGAAAATCGATACATGGTTGATAGCAACCATGTAAGGTACTTCTTTCGGGATATTCTCCTTGCCGGTGATTTCCACTTTGGCAAGGATATGAAAAATAAGCCGAAAGAGCGGGCGGCCAATCAGACGGGATATTCGCTGAGCGAATGGGACAGAATACGTTTTTTCCATAAATTTATTCAACCATCGGTATTTGCTTGATTAATTCCAATATCATTTCAATGATTTCCGGCACTGCCTTGCCCTCAGTGTCGATGATCACAGCATCTTTCGCAACACACAACGGGGCTACCTCCCTCGTCGAATCAATCGTATCCCGCCGTTTCATTCTTTGCAGAATATCATCATAATCGACCTGTTCACCGCGAGCCAGTCTTTCCTGGTATCGGCGGCGGGCACGTTCTTCTACCGAAGCGTCCAAATATATCTTCAATTCCGCATCCGGCAAGACCACAGTGCCGATATCTCTGCCCACCATCACCACGCTGCCGCGCAAGCCAATTCGCCGCTGCTGGGCAGACAAAGCTTTCCGTACTTCCGGGTACGCCGATACCATGGAAACATTCGCATCAACCTCTGGAAGCCTGATTTTCCATGTGATATCTTTCCCGTCGACAAGCACATCTGAAGTTCGCCCGTCCTGAATTTCAGGAGGACGCACATCAATTCGTATCTCCCTGGCCAAGGATGAAACACGTTTTTCATCCGTCACCGGAATTCCCCTTTGCAGCGTTTCCCATGTAACCGCTCGATACATCACACCCGTATCAAAGAACAGATATCCCAATTTTTTTGCCAATTGTCTGGCAACAGTTGATTTCCCGCTGGCAGCAGGCCCATCGACTGCAATTGTTCCCGGTATTACTTCTCTACTCATTCGCTTGACTTCTGGTTCCATTCACAATACTCGTATTATTGAAACATGATTATTCATCATCAGAACTTGTACCAATCGTTCCGTTTTGTTGGTTTTCTCCCGTTATACCACCATCGAAGAAAAGGTCGTTTCTCCCCCATACAATGAGATGCAGTTTCGTTACCGGATTATCCCGAAATGCAATCCAGGATACCAAATCCACAGGCTCTCCCATACTTCCCCACTGAGGGAACAACCACCACGCAAAATCCTGTCCTCGATATAATTGTTTGTTGAGCAGCTTGTCATTTTGTTCGCTGGTAATAATAACACTGGGGATATTCGTTTCGTCCAAAGCTTCCGCATAAACAACATGAGAGAAATCCCGAAGTGCCCATTGCACAGAAGGCATATCCACCAACGAAACAATATCGACAGCATCATCTCTCCCTGTCTTCTGCAAAGACAAATCCCTGACAGTTTCGATAAACAAATCTTCCTGCCCAATTGTCGGGGTAATGTTCCACAGGCTATTGGGACTTGCCGGTTTCACAAAGGCAACACCGAATGCCGCCGAAAGCATGTAGAAAACCAACGCACCACCAACACCCAACAAAGTGCCGTTTCTTGCAAACAACCACGACCAGCCAAGCCCTGCCATCAATGGCAACAAGATTATCATGGCACAGATGATTCCCAATGTGAACAATCGTATGTATTCGTCCGGCGCCCCCCTGGATATCGACCAGCTGAGTGTCAGGAGCCAAACCATGATAAACAGTGCGAACATCAACCCACCAAGGGCAAATGCCGCCCACTTGTTGTCAGAACGCTGTATCATTTTGACAATTTCAAATGCTGCCATCACCCAAAGAAGAACCTCAACCCACACCAAATCAAGCACTTGCCGTGATGGATACAGCAAAGTTACCAGTAAAACAACTGCAAAAACCAAAGAAAGCTGTTTTCCCAACCTATCTTTTTTTATCCAGACGCCAACAATAAATATCAATGCGAAACCCAAAGCGACAGGCTGATAAAAAACAAGCGCCTCCACAAAGTGCAAAAGCGGTGTCCCGGAATTCATCATCCAGCCGGTAAAATAAGCAGGAAACTGGTCGGCAAAAGCGCCGATACCTTGTGGAACAAGAGAGAAACCGCTGCCAATAAACAGCACTGCACCCAATGCGCCCCAACCCAGCCGGCTGAAGAACGTTTTCGTCGAGTCATCACGGATACCGGTATGGTGAAATGGATCTGAAACGGGCATTCTGAAAAGCCTCAACAGCCAAAATGCAGCGCCGAAAGGAACCAGTCCCACGAAAATAACCGGGCCTGAAAGCAAAGCCATCCCGCCGAAGATTCCGGCAAACAAAGGCTTGTCGGTCAGCAATAAAGCCAGTGCGATTGCAAGAAACCCCAACGCCAGCATCGGGCTTCCGGCCAGCCTTGAAACAGCCACCAGTCCCGGATCCACAGCCAAGCCCGCTGCCAACACCAGCGCCACTTTCCATCCCAGCCTTTTCTTCAAAACAATGGGGGATAACACAAGCAACACCCCGCTCAACGCAGGCACAAACCGCGCCATAAAATTGGTCTTCCCGAACATGAAAAACAGAAACCCGGTCAAAACCACATAAGCGGGTTGTGGTCCAAAACGCGCCTGAGTGTTCCCGGACAAATTAAGCGCCTGCATCGCCCAATCCGCTTCGAAATCGGATAAAGGCGCATTCCCCAGCATACCCAGCCGCAGCCCTGCAGCAACCAGCAGGATGATTGCAATAATTACAGGCTCATTCCATTTTTTTTCCATTTGCTATCAGTATCTTCCTTCAAGCTTCATAAACTTCATCTGCTGCATCATTAATAACAAATTATACTCAGTAATGATACGATTATTGTGTAACCAGATAAATAACAACATTATTTTGTTTGAACGCCTGCTGCAAATGTCTGTCGAACTTTTCCGTTTGCAAACCAAGCGGGCAGGCATCCGTGTTTGGCTGGTAAGCCTGTCGTTCCAAATCACCGACAACCACATACCGAATACGGTACTTGCGCAAAACACGTTTCGCTTCCGCCCAGTCTTTCGTACAGTAAAGGTCAGCAATATCCTTGCTTCTTATCCCTGTTTCGTTGCTAACACCCCGCCACTGGATTTCATGAAAAACCCACCCCAAAACAGCAGGCTGTCCGGAATTCGTGGCCATTCGCGCAAATCCGGTATAACTACCCCCAATCGCTTCAGCAACAACACCTAACGGAGCACGCTTCAGCCAATTCATCGCCGCCGATTCATCCGAATATGTACGTGTAACGAAAGCAGTCCCGTCCAGCGTCCATCCCGATTGGGGATTGAAAGCATTTGTTTTGGAAATAAACCCCAAATAAGGATAAACCATTGTCAACCCCAACAGAATCACCAAACCGCCCTGAAACAATCGGGAATACACACCTTTCCACTGCCGTACCAATTCGACAGTGGCATACGCCGCAGCAACTCCCCACAACAACCATGCCTGATAGTAAAACTTGAATATCGTATTAATTCGATAACCAAAGAAATCACCCAAAAAGACAAACTCGGGAACAAACACCAATATTCCCCCCAACAGCATCATCAACAAAACGAAACGCTGTGAGCTGTTCATAGTTCCGGTATTACCATCGTCCATCGTTTCCTTCCCTTTGCGCACAAGCAAAGCAAAAACGAAGGAAAAGAAAACAAACAAGGTAATCATCATCCCGGGATTTTTCAACCGCAGCTTGAACCCGTCAAGTATTGCTGACGGCCAGCTTGTCGCAGCCATCAAAGACATGTACCTTTGAATGGCACTGTTCAATGATGATTGCGGTTTCGTAATCCCGCTTGCAATAGCAACTATACCCACCAGCAGCAACAGCGCAGCGAAAGCAGCCAGAATAAGCCATAACGCGCTCCGCATGCCATCCGTCAGAATAACGCTATCCCGTTGTCGCCGCCACTGATAAACCAGATACGCAAACATAGGGACCAAAAAGGGCGCAAAGATAATCCAAAAATGTACACCACGGGTAATGTAAATCAGGTTAGGAAGAAACGCATTTGCCTGTGAAGAAAAGCCAAGGAAGAAGGGGATATAGAAAATCAGGCTGGTAACACCGAAAGCAATCCCCAATTTGATGAATTCTTCCGCAGCCCGTTTCCAGTGAAACCCACCAGCAGTAACCCGCGAGAATGTATAAGCCCCGACAAACAAAGCGACATAAAACGGTACATCCCATGTATTGAGAAACGCCAAAGCGCCGATACTAACTGCCGAAAAATAAAAGAAACCGCCGGGAATGGCGAACTTCATCCCAAGCCATCGCATGTGTTCATCCTGACGGGAGAAAAAGAGATTCATCGCCAAAGCCATAGCAAAAAAGGCAAACGGCATCGCCAGCACGTGCGGATGCAAATCCCCGAGGAGGTACGTAAACATCGGGAATTCACTAATTACATCCCCCTTGTCCACGTGATTCAAATCATAGTCTCTGATAATCCGCGAAGCCTGCCACCACCACCAGAATTTGGAAGCCAGCGGAGCGAAAGGCTGAGCAGGTGGTTTATCGAGGTTACGAATATCTACCCATTTCCAAAAAGCAGAGACGAAATTACCGGCATTATCCAAATGCCAGAAGATTCCCCGGTTATGCAAAAAATGGAGAATCCCTTCCAGATTACTGACAATCAACACATAAAACGGTGACAGCCAGGCCCACCACGCATTCGTTTGCAGCTTGGCCTTGTTTTGCTTTGTCGTTCGGTAATGTGAAAGAAGATTATAAAGCAAGCCATACGCACCAACCGCACTCAAAGCAAAAACCAACGAAAGGGCAAGATTGAAAGCCACACCCCCGCTTGTCAGCGTAGACTTTGCTATCATCCCCACCAAAACATATCCGAAATAATAATAAGAAATGGCATGCCCGCTCATCCACGGGTCGAACGGCGGAAACTGCGGAGAACGAATCACTGCATTGATGAATGCCAGTTCCATGGGCTTTTCCGTTCCGGTGATGTCAGGGTTGAACCCCCGAACCAGGGCAAACGCGAAGAAAGCCAATGCAAACAACAATTCGACATGAATAATTGCCTGTTGATGATTTTTCAGCGACGTAACCAAAAGACTTTTTCCCTGTTTTCGAAAAGCCCAGATACTGCCTGCTGCCAAAACCGAAAAACAAAACAGCAAACCGCCATAATCGTTATTCAATACACCCAACACGCCCAGCAGCCAATACAAATACCCCCAAACCAGCAAACCGAAAACGCGGCTGAAAGCATATCCCCGATCCGGCAAAGACGAAAACACCAGATGAGCCAGAGGAAAAGCCAGCCAACCCAAAGCCGTGATAAGTGTATACCAAAGGAGAATATGCGGTTCATGAAATCCCGTATACCCCGCTAATGCCAGCAAAACAATCACTGCCATTCCATAGACAACAACCTGCGATTTCTTTTCCTGGTTTCTCATAAACTAATCTCCCATTCTTCCTGGCGGAAGAACTTCGTAAATCGCGGTTTCCCCGGTTTGGTAAACAAGCCGCCAAAGAATTCCATCCTGTTCCTCGAATTTGTCCAGCCCGTCCCCTGCATATTTAGCGCGTTCCAGTTGACCGAGAATGATATAGTGAACATTGTACTTTTTCAGGAACAGTTTTGCCTGATCAAGATTGGTTGTTCGGTAAAATCCTTCCACTTCGCCAATTCTGTTGAATACCCATTCCTGGGGTGTAACCGCACGCTGCTGGCGTTGATGCCAGTTCCATCCTATCACACCGGGGAGTCCGGTATAAATCGTGAAGCGCGTTCCCCAGTGGTATTCAACCATATTGGCTTCGACAATCACCGGAGAACCAATAACATATTCCTGCATCCAGCGAATGGCATCATAATCCTCTTTCAGATTCATCTGCGTATCGAGGTCGAAATACGTTGCAGATTGCATATAACGCATCCCGTCAAGCGTATGAGGTGCATTTGGCGCCATCCGGTCACGGACTTTCGCCATCGTACCGAGAATCGGATACATCAAGGCAATCCCCGCCAGCAAAACCCAGCCGATGTTCCAGAAAAAGCCCGCCCCGGCAGGCCATCTTTTCATCGAGCGGAAAAGCCAATAGCACGAAGCGGCCGCGCTAACAGACAACATCGCCCACGCCTGTAAGTAAAACTTGAATACGGTATTCATCCTGCCAATATCCCCCTGAACGACAACAATCTCGACCGCCAAAGTAAGCATCAGTGCAGTGGCTATGAGAAAAAGCACGAATTGCTTCCGGATATCCTGGGATGGCCGCAACATCAGCACCAATGCCCAGGCAGTAACCGGAATGATGAACCAGGCTGTACCGATACCCAGTCCAATAGGCACGCTGATTTCCTGACCGTCGCCCCCTTGCAAATGGATGCCCAGCGCAAAAACAATGAGCAGGAGAAAGAACACACCCAGCAGGATAACCTGCCGGTATGGTTTTAATTTCCGCAATGCAGAAACGGGAGTTACGGCCATCCAATCGATGGTTTCGTAAAACATCCAGGAAATCACAAAGAACAAGAACAAACCCCAATGTGTAAAATACTCACCGACCGGCGTATGGGATCCCGTCCATAACGCAATTTTCGAATAACCCTGAGCATACCAAATCGAATAAGGCAGATACAAAAGCCGGGCAAAAGCAACCAGCACGAACGACCACAATCCGGCATGAATCAGGCGTTTCGTCCAGAGGGAAAACATCGGAAACAATTTCCAATCCTTGACGTCCCAATACCGGAATACCGCATAACCAAGCAGAAGAATTCCAAACAGGTAATATGTATAAGAATCGGACAAATTCACCGGATACGTGGCACCAATTGCAAGCCCGCCGGCAAACAACCCGAAAACAACCTGATAAAGTGAGCGTTTTCCATGCTCTTCCCAGGCGCGCCCCTTGACCACAGACAACCCCCAGGCAATGATCAACATTGCCACAGGCATCGCAATCATATGGGCATGCAAATCAGCGTAAAGAAAAGTAAAGAAAGGAAATTCTGTAATCGGGCTTCCGTGTGCAGCTCCGATGACGCGGCTGGGGTTCCAGTACCATTCATCCATTCTGTACGGAAGCTGAGCGCCGGAAGCCACTTTCACCGCCCCGAGTGCGCCGTAATAAATTTGTTGGAGAAAGCCTAATTTGTCTGCCTGCCCCGATGGAGCACCGAGCACCTGAAAACCACGGTAAAGCATCTGCCAAATGCCAAGATTACCCGCCAACGCCATCATCACAGCACCAACAAGTCCGCCAAGAAATTCTTTCTTGAAAACCCTGAACGGGGACGGGAAAGTATCGGTTAACTTCCTTGTGGTAATCAAGTTCCACACAATCGAAAAAGCGCCCATAGCAGTCATTGCAAACAAAGTCGGGACGATGAGGTTATAGGCGATCGCAGGAACAATTCCCAGTAATTTGACGAGCACCCCGACAATAACAAACCCGTAATAATAATAATTAATATAACCACCGGCAAACCACGGGTCGTAAGGTGGGAAAGACGTGCTCTTCAGGACGGCATTGAAGTACGAAAAATCCATTGGTTTTTCGCCGCCCTTCCATGGGTGCCACAAATCAGGGTTACCGTATCTCACCAACAACCCGAAAACAAGAAAGACGAGAAACAAACCTTCGACAGCAAGGAAATAACGCCAATTCGTTTGCCATTCTTTTTTGATTTCATCGCGTTGATGATAAGCAAATAAAATACCGACAATCAGGATAATGCAGTATGCCATCCCGATGGTTAAACGGCTGAAAGTCAGGCCAACCGAACCGGCGAACCAGGACATCCACGCCAGCAATACCAATCCGAAAATACGGGCAAGCGGGAAAGCATGATCACTCAGCCCGCTGAATGCATAGCGCATTATCGGATAGACAGCAAAACCCAGAACCGACAGCGCCACATACCAAAGAATGGCACCCAATATTGGATGAGTGTTGAAAGGGTTCTGCCAATCGAAAAGCGATGACCATGTACCGCCATCCTGTTGTTCCGCCAGCCTGTCCGGCGGCAGTTTCAGGTCTTCCGGATAAGTGCCGGCTTTCTTCGGAGTTACATGTACGACCTCGGATAAATCCACAGCACTGAGAAGCTTCCTGACTTCTTCGCGGCTATACGCAACGGTTTTCGTAAACACGAAAACCTTCGGATGATCGTATACGGTAAATGCCTCTTCGGAAAACTGGTCATTAATCTTCAAAGCCCCAATTCTCGGGCTAGACTGAAACACCTTGGTGAGTTTGAAACCCAGGCGTCCATGGTCGTCTCCGGGTTCGAGCAAGTTATAACAAACTTCGATGCTTTGTCCCGCAGGACATCCGGCAAGGTAACGGTAATAGGCACTCGTCAACGGGTAACGCTTTGGCAGCCGTGTCGTGCTCGCCCATTGTCTGCTGGATGTAATCAGAATTACATCTGCATCATTCAGGGTATCGACAAAACGTTCAAGCTTGTCGCCGTTGTCATCCCAATACATTTCGAAATTCAAACCACCCTGATAAATGCCGCCAAACGGGTCATAGCCATCCATGCGCAGCGGGAGACCGTCATCCCAGGTTGATTCGTTCGCAATCGCGCTTCCCTGCAATTTCAGAGAACCTTCCCCCTGCGGCAAAGCAATTTCCAGCAAATAGTGTTTCCCTTTTTCCAGCCTGACAGCAGGGTGCAACCGAACCCGGAAAGAATCGCCCCGCGGGTCGAGTTTCCCGCTGAAATCCGACAAAACCGATCCTTCTCCTGTATTGCCGCCTTGTTCTACGGATTTCAGCGACAGCGTCAAAACCTGCTCCTGAGGCACGAAAGTTGAACGCACCTGCAAAGACGGAAGCGTTACACCAAGCAATACACCCTGCTCGGGAACGGAAAAACTGACAATATGCGGCATCTCCCCGGTCAAAGAGCAATCCGCCGGTTCCGGAATAGAAATAACGCGGTTTTCATTTTCCGTCTGAACAGTCAGGCTCATTTCACCGCACAAGCCGACTTCTTCAGCGCCATTGATCAAATGAAACCCGACCATATAGACTTGATCTTTCTCCAAAGTCAGTGCGGGGTTGAAAGGCACCCACAGGGGATTATCCGCGTCATTATTTTGTTGAAAGTTCGTCGATGAAACCAGTCCGGAAGCCAGCACATTTTCACTATCCGCAGGAAGCGACACGGTAATGGAAATACCGGCTGTATTCCTGGCAGTACGTTCATCGAGCACATGCGGCAATAAAATCTCCGAAACAACCCCGTCCGCCCTGGCATCGAAAGATACCTCCAAAGGCTGGTGACGGGTTATTCTCGCATCTTCCGAAACTGCCACCGGCTGGTGATAGGTTTCTCCTTCCCCCTGAACATTCAAAGTAATCGTCCCGGGCAGATTCTGAATCAACCAGCGGGTTGCCGCCACACGGGGATGGGGTTGTGTATAAATCCGTGTAAACGCAAATGCCCATGCAAATGTTGCCAGCAAGACAAAACCACCCACAACGAAGCCGGCAGTGCGTCTCCAGACTTTCTTTTGCTCACTTATTCCGCCGGAATCCCAAAGTTTGAAAATCGCCCACGCGGCAATCACCGCAAGCGAGGGGTAAATCAGATACTGATACCGCATCGTGCAATTCCAGTTCAGGGATTGCCAAACGAAATAAAGCCCCGTCCACCCCCACAAAACCAGGTGCTTTTGCCACTCCCCCAAGACAATTCGCCAGGTCATCCATAAAAAACCGCCCCATGCCAGCAAACCGAGTGGCAACCCGAAACCCCATAACACCATATTTTGCCAGGAAAACCAGATTGGCCGTCTCGCCCATTGCAATGCCGGGGGAAAATCAACATCACCGGATGTTTGCGCCATCAGGGTTTTGATGTTTCCGATCCAGTCCGGGTTGATTTTCAAACCGAAAAAACCCGGTCCTGAGAAAGCATATGGCTGCAACAGCCGAAATGTTATCAGGCTGGCAACACCAGCCACAACCAGACCGGCAAAGAACACAACCGCTTTATCGAAACGCTCCTGTCGTTCGTTGGCAGTGTGCCAGCGCACAAAAACAGCCAGGAAGATCACACTTACCACGGACAAGGCATTGATCTTCGAAGCCATTGCCATTCCGAAGGCAACCCCAAAAAGCAGGAATTGCCACCAAAATGAAGACCGTTTCCATATCGATTTTTGCTGTACATCCGGAATATTCTCCGCCAATGCGGCTTCAACTTGATGTTGTTCCGGGTTCCGGCGAACTGCAATTTCGACGGCGAACATGATTGCCAAAGAAACGAAAAAGTTCAGGAAGGCATCGACGGTGAAAAAGTGCGATTGTTGTATTGCCAATACGGTAAAGGCATAAAAAGCTGCGCTCAGGATACCAACCCGTCTGTCATACAACTTTGCTCCGATGAGAAAAACAAGCAAAATCGTCAACAAATCCGCCAGCGCAGAAAGCGCTCTGCCCAATAGATAAACTTTCCCGTACCCGGTCATACCCAGCCATTCCGCCGCATACCGCACAATGAAAATAGGCCAGGTACCATACACAAAGAAGGTATACCCGACGTTTCTGGGGTTGAGGGTTGATTTTGCCGTATCGAAATAAGCGCCCGGATTGTCAACCGGTTGAATTCCTGATTCGACCATCGTCAAAAAGCGTTCATCCGGGTGAAGATGCTGTGCCTGATCCCAATCCAGACCCACGAAGCGGAGGTATGCCCCCAAGCCCAGAATAACAACGAGCAGCAAGCTAAAAAACCACCCTTGCTGATAAAACTTTTTCCGTGGTTGCTGTATTTGCGTCTCTTCCATCAATTAATCAATCCAATAGTCATTTCATGAAAGTCCGGTTCGTTTGGCATACCATTCTGCCGTGTTACTTTTCCGGCGGAACAAAATAGATCCAGAAGTTTTTTCCTTCGGTACCTGACCGATACAGTTTCAGGCTACCGGCAGGGTATAAATCCATCAAATCATCCAGTGCGTCCCGGTCCTCAGGCTTAAGGAGAAACATCTTCGCACCGGAAATCGGCAACGTTTCATCCAGATTATCTGCCCATAAAGCATAATCCTTGTCCGGAAAGCCGGCATTGATTCCAACAAGCCGGGTATCCACCCAATAAGGGTAAGGGATCACCCAGGCGCTATCCTTGTTTCCAATCGTATCAGCAAAGGTACGAATCACATGCCCCATCTCCGAGGTATTCCATGCGCCCAACCTGAATTCCTGATCATATTGATGAAAAACCAGGTCGTAATTTTGCTTCGCAGCAATAAACACAAGCGCTATTCCCAAAACCATGGCCAACCGCTTTCCGGCTGGGCGGGGAATATGTCGTTCGCTAATTTTCAAAAAGGAGTCCAGTCCCAAGCCGACCAGAATGAACACCGGTATCGCGGCAGCCCCTGTGCGATTAAGCGAAGGGTTCTCCGCGGGAAAAGCCAGCGACAAAACGGAAGGCATCATCAGCAGCGGTATGGAAACCAGCAAAAACAAATCCACCCAATGGCGTTTACGGAGATAGCGAACGATCAATCCGATTGTTCCGAAAAACAAGAACACGGCTGAGACAACACCCAAAGCGGGCCGATGGGGAATAGAATGCACCCATATTTCCCCATTGTCCCAGAAGAACATCACCAACACATCGCCGAGATTTTTCACGAATATCTGCCAGGCGGGTCCCGGTAACGGATGCTCAACAGATGAGATTCTTGTCATCGTCCGATACATGAACATATCCGGATTCGACATCATGAAGCGTAGAAGCGGCAGGAAAACAACCAGGGAAACAAAGCCAATCAACAGCAAGCCTAAAAACGCCTGTTTTCGTCCGCCTTGTGATTGCTTGTGAACAAGATAAATCAGAATTCCGGCAACGATGACAATCGGGACGAAACGGGCAGGACTATATCCATGTAACCCCAGCCCGACAGCAACTCCTGACAAAATCAAATCGTTTCTGCTTCGCCGGCGCAGCCCTCGGACGAAGAAATAAAGCGCCGGTGCAGCGAAGAACGGATACAAAGTAAACCGTAAGGCAACCCTGGAAATGACATTCAGCCAGTAAGCCATCCCGGCAAAAAGCATTGCCAGCAAACCCGTTCTGCGGTTTGCAATTTCCTTACCCAGCAGATAAATGAACGGCAAGGTAAACAAACCAGCCAAACCGGTGCCCAGTTTCAGGCTGAGAAACGACACACCGGTCCCAAACAGTTTGATGATTGCAGCCGTCAAATAAAACTGGAAAGCTTCCCGTCCTGTGTTTCTGGTAAAGAAAATGTGCGTCTTCCCTGCCAGCACGTCCATCACGTCAAGCAGTTTTTCTGCGTGATCACTGAACATTTCCATCGGAACCTGATCCAGCCGGTAAAACCGGTAAAATGCAGCCAGCGCAAAAACCGCCAGCAAAAGCAATTGCCAGGGGGTCAGCGCAAATCCATCACGCAAAAAATTGCGAACTGCGATAGTTATTCTTCTTTTCCAGTCACCAAAAGTACTTTCAGGCAGCCAAAAAGTCCAAAGAAAAGCCGCCAGAGCAAGCCCCCATAAAAAGATATTCAATCCGTTAAACCGGTTTCCCCCAAGTGAAACAAAAGCTGCCAAAATCAACGGTACGGACAACCATAAACCGGTCTTGTTTACTGTCATCGGTTCCGAAACAATTGGCTCATCCGGCATTTCGGCAACACGCCAATATCCTTTGATAGCCAAATACCCCATCCATCCCGCAACAAATAAGTAAAACAAAATACCCATTGTCTTGCCCCGGGTAGGTGGTTCCAGAGCCAGCTGACCGACCAAGGCGAAGACCAGCGCCAGCGACGCGACCATCACAACGCGTAAACTTTCCCGGTGTGCAGGCTGAAACAATGTGCGGAAACCGGCGCCATTCGCAGCTGCTTTTCCGGGTACTTCCTGGAAATCCGTATTTTCAGCTGCTTCTGCGAGTGGTAAAGTTCCCCATGTTTCTTCCCCGGTCCCGTCGGGAATAACAATTTTCTCGCCGCGCCAAAAGAATAATTTGGATTTTACATAATCGAGGACACTCGGTTCATTCGTTCCATGTTCCATCATACCGCTGCTCCGGGAAAACCAGAATTAATCATATCCCATCTTTCACTGCCATGCAAACAAACCCCAATAAACCGACTAGATTTTTTCAGCAATATAGAAAGTATAAACGCCATCATCATTTTCAATTGGTGCCTCAAAATAGGGTCTGGTCAACTTCTCCGTGAGTGCAAGATTCCATTTATAAGGAGCAAGAATCCACTTTCCGAACAGTTTTTTGCTCACCAGTGCAGGCAGCCCGAAATAATGTCCCCATTCCAAAACATGCAATGCTTTCGGAGGAAAATAGTGCCACCAGCGATTGATGCGAAAACCAGCCTTTCCCAACCGTGCTTCCCACACAGGAGGAGGATCACAGTGGTAATGACGGGAAATGCGATTGAAAAACGCCCGATACTGATTTCCCAATCCGGACAACCCGACTTTATCGAAAAAACCCCCGACAGACAAAGCGGACAAAAAGCGATCATTGGGCACACAAAAGACAAATGGCGCCCCCTTCTTCATCACCCTGGATACATCTCCCAATACAGCATCCAGCGGCGGAATATGCTCCAAAACAGAATTGCTGACAACGCTCGAAAAATAACCGTCAGGGAATGGCAAAAAAGCACCGTTCGTATTCGCCAAATTGAGATAACAGCCTCGTCCGCTGGCTTCCCTGATAGGTCCCCACCAGGGATCAACCCCGACATCCAACTTTCGGTCGAAAGCGACCGAAGCAAAATGCCCGTCGCCGCAGCCTAAATCCAGAGTCGGTGACGGAATATTCAATGTCGGATATACGCTTGCTTCAACTGCACGCAGTAATGCTCTGAAATACGGGAGCTCTTTAAGATTCAACCACAAAGTATCTTTAGTATTTCCCAAGTGTCAATCTCCAGATCGATGAATTTCGGTTTTTTCCTTTTTGTTTTATTTTCCGCGGGCTTCGGATATTTCCCGATACAAGGCTTCATAAGCCGCAGCATTCCTTTGCGGAGCAAATTGCTTTCTGACTGCTATCGGGTTTCCTTTGTAATCTTCCGGCTTTCCGAGAATTCGTTTCACACTGTCAGCCAGCGCCCGGGTATCCCCGACCGGGATCACTTCGCCCATCCCAGTCATGCGCACAGGCTGCCTGACACCAGGCAAGTTAGAAGCAACACACGGCACGCCATTCATCATCGCTTCGATTTGCACCAGGCCAAATGTTTCTGTTGAATTCAGGCTGGGCACAACAAGAACATCCAGATTGGAATAAAAAGCAGCCATTTGTTCCGGAGGCTGAACACCAAGGAACTTCCATCTTCCCCGGGAAGAGAACCACTGGATGCGCGGAAGGAGCCGTTGATAATACTGCTCCTCCCCCATCACATTCCGGTACTGTCCGGCAAATAACACCGTGGCATCCGGGTATTGTTCCATGATGAGTGGTAAAGCTTCCAGCAAAACTTCGACCCCCTTTTCCGCAGCGAAACGCGTTGCCATACCAATCACCGGATGTCTGTCGCGGGGATTGTACACAGCGCCAAACGTCTTTACGGCGTCAGAAGACACCATCGGCAAATCCACAGGAGGAAGAATGACCCGGACTTTCTCGGCAAACTTCAACAAATAAGGGGAATGGTCAGCAAAGTCCTGAGTATATGCACCAATCCGGTCGGCAAACAAGGCGGCCAAGTCGTTCATCAGGTACACAACCCGGTTGACAATCCGGTTGGAGAACCCCGGCGGCAATAACAAATCACTATGGTACGAAATCACCGTAGGTTTACCCAGAATTTTCCCCCGCAGCGCCACACCCGCAGCGTCGAACTGCGGGAGATGCAGATGAACAACATCATGCCGAAGGACAAGTTTCCATGCCAAAAAGCCAAAAGTTGGCATGATTACCCCTTTATTAACCCGAAACAACACAGGGGCACGGACAATACGCACCCCGTCGATGAATTCTTCGCGAAGAAGAGAACCATCATACCGGGAGGTAAGTATTGTCACTTCGTGTCCCCGTTCAACCAGCGCTTTCGATAACCGCTCGACGTAAATCGTCAACCCGCTGGTATGAG
Organism: uncultured Anaerolineales bacterium; assembly: GCA_964457375.1. GTDB lineage: Bacteria > Chloroflexota > Anaerolineae > Anaerolineales > UBA11858 > G519. Next base: position 6,178 of record CAYWFK010000017.1, on the reverse strand, counting down.
GCCGATAATAAGTCAATACCATCAAGATTCGCATGAGTGAAATTATAGCCGAAAATCAATCTTTCCCAAAAGGAATCTGCTGAGCCCGCCTGCCACACGGGCCAGCCACACAACGTTAAGTTGTTCAGGGTACTGCTCCTTCGAAGCACCCTCAATCGGCGAACAAATCCTTGTTTTCTTTAACCCAGGCGACCAATTTGCCAATCCCTTCTTCCACCCCCACATGCGGGGACCACCCAAGCATCCGTCGGGCTTTGCCAATATTGGAAACATAGACTCGCTGGTCACCCGGACGCCAGTCTCCCCACGAAACCGGTATTTCCTTTGCCAATTGTTTCTCCAGAATGGGTTTGAACTCCGCCCATACCGACAATGTTTTATCAGCTCCCCCGCCGACATTGAAAACCTCGCCGGCGCACAAATCGATTTTCCCGATTGCCAGGTCATAAGCCCGAACCAAATCTTCCACAAAAAGCACATCCCGCACTTGTTTTCCATCACCATAAATTGAAATCGGGCGCTTCAGAATACTGGCAATGATAAACCAGGCAACCCATCCCTGATCCTCGATACCAAACTGACGAGGACCATAAATACAACTCTGGCGGAAAACAACCGTCGGCAACCCGTATATCCGATAGTAATCCCGCACATATTGATCACCGGTACCTTTCGAACAGCCATATGGCGAATGAAAATCCAGCGGCTGGGTCTCGGGAACACCATCAGGCAAATCCCGGTACATATACCGTGTTTCCTGCTCCACTACCTGAACATCTTCCATCCCGCCATACACTTTGTTCGTCGAAGAAAACAGAAAAACGGGATTCTTCCCGGAAGCTCTGGCTGCTTCGAGCGCGTTGAAAGTTCCCAAAGCATTGTTTTCGAAATCATCCCGCGGATCCTCCACAGACGTGGTTACTGCAACCTGCCCGGCAAGATGTACGAAAACATCGGCATCTTTTGCGGCTTTCGCCAATGCTTCCGCGTCGCGCACATCCCCTTTGACCAATCTGAATGCACCAGGCCCAAATGTTTTTCTGAGCCATGCAAGATTTTTTTCTGCGCCTTTGCGGGAAAGATTATCGAAAACAGTCACATCCTCGCCGCGGCTCAACAAACGGGCGACATAATTCGAACCGATAAAACCGGCACCTCCGGTGATGAAATATTTCTTGTTCATATCCTTTGCCTCATCAATGATTCGTCTTCTTTCTAAGTTGCATAACTTGTTGGTATAAATTCCCGAGGTTCTGCCCTTCTTCCATCAGACAAACAGCCCCAAACACACCTGTAACGCCGATATACATGCCATGAGCAATCAAGGCATACGCCAAAGCCTGTGAGGAATCGACACTAAAAAACGAGAGCGCAGCAATAATCGCCCCCTCATAAACCCCGACATAAGCAGGCGAAGAAGGAACTGCAACGCCAAGTGCGGAAAAACCCAATGCAAACCCTGCCCAAACCAACCGGGCTTCGGGAACAATCGCCTTCAAAAACAGATATTGCACCCCTACGGCTAAACCCCACGAAACCAACATCCATCCCAAAACAGCAGCAAACTTTCCGGGATGGCGCAAGGTTGCGAGACCGTCGAGAACAGCATCAAATTGCTTATCGAATAATTCGACCAATCGTGGTTTACCGCCAAAGAGCCTGTGCACAAACCGCCTGATTACCGCCGGATAGCGGACAATGAATGCCATTACCACAAGCAGCCCCGTTACCAATCCGGCAGCAATCAAGCCGGTCATCCGGGTTTTCCCCGTATCTCCAATCAGAGCGAAAGGCAATGTTCCCAACAGTAAAACAGCAGCAAAAATCAAATCGATTGCCCGTTCCACCATAATCGTGGAAAACACGCGTAAAAATCCGAGCTTTCTCCCTAACAACACGGTTCTCCCGAATTCACCCATTCGGAAGGGAAAAACATTGTTGATTAAATAACCGGCATTCATCACGAGAAACACTTTTCGAAACGGGACTTCACCCAGCAGTTTTTTCCAGGCCATTGCCCGGGCGGCATAAGAGAGGATATAGAAAGGGAAAGCTATCTCAATCAACAATAAGTTGGTCTTTCGAAACGCGTTCCCCACGCCGCGCCAATCTGCCAAAAGAAGAATCGCAGCAACAGCAGCCAGACTAATCAACAAGCCAGGGACGATACGCACAAACCGCTGCCCGGAGGAAAGCTCTTTTTCGATATCAATCCTCCCCTAACCGCAGAACAGCCAGGAAGGCTTCCTGCGGGATTTCGACCCTGCCGATTTTCTTCATCCGTTTCTTGCCGCGTTTTTGTTTTTCGAGCAGTTTCTTCTTGCGGGTAACATCTCCGCCATAACATTTCGCCAACACGTCTTTCCGGAGTGCCTTGACATTTGCGCGTGAAATGATCCGCCCGCCGGCGGCTGCCTGAATCGGCACGGCAAAAAGCTGTCGCGGAATCAGACGTTTCAACCGGGAAACCAGCGCCTGCCCGGTATGATAGGCTTTGTCGCGATGGACAATCATCGCCAACGCATCGACCGGCTCCTGATTGACCAGAACTTCCAGCTTCACCAGGTCGTCCGGCCTGTATTCGTAAAACTGGTAATCCAGCGAGGCATAGCCTTTTGTTCGTGATTTCAATTGATCGAAGAAATCGACAATGATTTCCGAAAGAGGAATCTCAAAGTTGAGCTGTACACGCACCGGAGTCGGATATTCCTGGCTAACGAATACACCCCTGCGTTTGGTAACCAGTTCCATCACCGCACCATAATAATCCGTGGGTGTAAAAATCTGGATTTTCATCCACGGTTCCCTGATTTCCTGAATTTCCCCTTCATCGGGAAGTTCTGCCGGTGAATCAATTCGGATTACGTTTCCATCCCGTTTCAGCACTTCATATTCGACAGATGGTGACGTAATGATGATATCCAAATCATATTCGCGTTCCAGCCGTTCCTGAATGATTTCCATATGAAACATGCCCAGAAAACCGCAGCGAAAACCGAAATTCAGCGCCTGTGAAGTTTCCGGCTCGAAAACAAGCGAAGCGTCATTCAACTGCAACTTTTCCAAAGCATCTTTGAGGTCTGCGTAATCTTCCCCCTCCACCGGATAAATACCGGCAAATACCATTGGTTTCACTTTGCGGTAACCGGGAAGGGGTTCAGAAGCAGGGTTTGCCACCTGAGTGAACGTATCCCCGACACGGCAGTCATGTACTGTTTTCAGTCCCGTGGCAATATAGCCGACTTCGCCAACATTCAACGCTCCGGTCGGTTTCAATGTCGGTGAAAACACTCCAACCTCGACAGGCTTCAGCTTGACACCTGTCGCCATAAGCTGCAACATGTCCGCATTGCGGATGCTGCCATGAAATACGCGCACATAGGCAACAACCCCTTTATACGAATCATAGTGCGAATCGAAAATCAATGCACGCAGAGGTTCATCAGCATTGCCCTGAGGCGGTGGAACCTCCTGCACAATTGCTTCCAGCACCGCTTGCACATTGGTACCTTCTTTGGCGGAAATACGGATGATTTCATCCGGGTCCACCCCCAGCAAGTTTCCAATATCTTTGGCAACTTCATCCGGTCGGGCGGAAGGCAAATCGATTTTATTGATTACCGGAATGATTTCCAAGTCCGCGCCGAGTGCAAGATAAAGATTTGCAAGCGTTTGCGCTTCCATGCCTTGCGTAGCATCGACGACAAGCACAGCCCCTTCACAAGCAGCCAAAGCACGGCTTACCTCATAACCAAAATCGACATGCCCGGGAGTATCGATCAGGTTCAACTCGTAAGTATCACCATCTTTTGCCGTATAAGCCATGCGCACAGCAGAAGCTTTGATCGTAACCCCTTTTTCGCGCTCCAGATCCATGGCATCCAGCACTTGCTCAGTCATATCCCGATCCGAAATCGTTCCGGTTAATTGCAGCAGCCTGTCCGCCAGGGTGGATTTCCCGTGGTCGATATGAGCAATGATTGAAAAATTACGTATGTGTTTCAAAGCCATAACGCGGATTAGTATAACCGATTTTTCCTAATTCCTGCCTGCTCCGTCTGCTTGCAGGCAGATTTGATTATCCATCTTCTTCATCCTGAACAGGAAACAAGATATCCACCTGTTCCATCCATGTTCGCCTGACTTCCGAACTTCTATGCGGGTATGCCAGCCAGACCAGGAACTCGATATTTCCCTTTGGTCCAATCACAGGAGAACGGATAACACCGTCAACCCGGTAACCTTCTTCCTCCGAATAAGCCAGCACATCGATAACTACCCGGCGGTGAATTTGTTCATCCCGGATGACTCCTTTCCCCCGAGCGGCTTCTTTTCTGCCTGCTTCGAATTGCGGTTTGATTAAGGCAATCACATCCCCTGTTCCTTCCCCGAACCATTGTTTCACAACCGGCAACAGCACTCGTAAGGAGATAAAAGAAGCATCGATCGTAATGAGTGAAACCGGTTCGGGAAGTGCTTTCAGGTATCGGGCATTCGTCTTTTCCATAACCGTTACACGTGTGTCCTTGCGCAGTTTCCAATGAATAATCCCCCGCCCGACATCGATTGCATAAACATGAGTGGCACCGTGTTGAAGCAGGCAATCCGTAAAGCCGCCGGTCGAAGCACCCACATCAGCACACACACGCCCGTCGATAGTTAATTTGAAATTTGTCAATGCCGCTTCCAGCTTGTCGCCCCCTCGTGAAACGAACTTCGGCTTTTCCACAATCGTGATTTGTGCATCCTCCTGAACTTTGCTCGATGACTTCATGACAACTTGCCCGTTTGCACGAACATCCCCGGCCATGACTATCCTTTGAGCCAATGCACGGCTGGTAACCAACCCTTTCTTCACAAGCAACTGATCAATACGCACTTTCTTTTTCATAGACGGATTTTAATCGTTTTCAGCAGAAATGGCTACACAACATTGTGGCTATGCGCAAATTACCGCCCTGACAGGTCAATTTCATATTGTTTCGTTTTAATCCTTTTCCCCATTCTTTTTTCATGCTATCATATTCTCATGGTCAAAGCATTGATAAAATCCATGCGTCCTAAACAGTGGGCAAAAAATATCTTTCTGTTTGCCGGCTTGATCTTCGACCAAAAACTTGTGGATTTGCATTCTTTTCTGCATGTTCTCGCCGGTTTTATGATCTTCTGCCTGCTATCGGGTGTTGTTTACATCATCAACGACATTTCAGATATCGAAGGAGACCGCCAACACCCCAAAAAACGCTTCCGCCCTATTGCATCCGGGGACCTGCCGGTTTCTGTTGCCTGGATAGTCTCAATCAGTTTCATCATCATCGGTCTTCTGTTGGCATTTCGTCTTTCGATTCCCTTTGGCTGCTTTATCCTGTTTTACGTAACCCTGAACTTTGCTTATACCAAATGGCTCAAGCACATTCCTATCGTCGATGTCATCGTGCTTGCATCTTTTTACGTCATCCGGGTTGCAGCCGGCGTTGTACTCATCGATGTTCAGCGATTTTCTCCCTGGCTCTACGTTGTAACAACCTTGCTTGCTTTGTTCATTGGTTTTGGGAAACGACGCACTGAACTATCCTTGCTGGCAAGTGACGCCAAAAACCACCGACGGGTACTCGAAGGATACACCATACCACTACTCGACCAGTTCATCACAATCGTTTCCGGGACGACGATTGTGGCTTACAGCCTTTACACGTTTTCTGCTCCCAACCTGCCATCGAACCACACCATGATGCTGACCATTCCATTCGTACTTTACGGAATCTTTCGTTACTTGTATCTCATCAGCATGGAGCAAGGCGGTTCTCCGGAAGATGTCGTTTTCGCGGACAAGCCTTTACAAGTTTCGATCATACTGTATGGAATTGCTGTCATTATCGTTTTCTACCTGATGAACAAACCTTGACATGCCAATCTTTACTGCAACCTCTCCCGGAAAAATCATCCTTTTCGGCGAACATGCTGTCGTCTACGGGCAGCCTGCAATTGCCGTTCCGGTGAACCAGGTGCAAGCGCGGGCAACGGTAAAAGCCAATCTCGCCCGCTCCGAAGGTGGCATCATCATTCAGGCGCCAGATATTGGCATCAACACCCGCCTGAACGAACTCCTCCCCATGCACCCTTTGTCAGCAGCCGTTCATGCCGTCCAAAACCATTATGGAATCCGCACGCTCCCGCC
>CAYWFK010000016.1:34482-48144 GCA_964457375.1 uncultured Anaerolineales bacterium | reverse complement strand
ACTTGCCAGAGACGGGCGTAACCACCTAACAGGATTGCCAATAGAAGAAAAAACAAAGACCAATAATCTGTCTGATGCCTATTGATGTTTTTTTTTGTATGGTTATTCTCGTTCATGAATGCGTTCTTTTATTAGCATGGATTGGGTGACATGGTGTATTAAATCTGTCCTGTGCAGCAATCTGATCTGGATTGCTTTACTTTCTGATACCATGAATTTGCGATAGCCATAGATTTACACTTTTTGATAACTGGAAATTACCTCTCCGGAAACTTTCATCAGCAAACCATTTCCAAGTGTTTTGTGTATCTTGGAGAATAATATTATCACGAATTAGTAATGGGGAAATGTCGCTAAAAGGAAATTGTTGGCAGTATATCAGTGGGTAGTACGAAGAATATATCATTTTTGGTTGTATGTAGTGAAAAGCATTTTCCAGCAATTGATAGGCAAGGTCGTTTTCGTTGTTTTCGTGAAGAATAGCTGCTGTTAGGGACAAGTCTAATGGCTTTTCTAAAACAACAACCCTGTATATGTCAATTTCAGCAATGTCTTTTGCTATGTTCAAAGCAAGGTCGTTTCGTCCAGCTTGTTGATAAGCGTAAGCCAGGTACGAATAAAAAACCGGATTTGTTTTCCCTTGCTGCAGGGATTCTTCAAATTGCTCTATGGCAATAGGATATTTCCCAAGTGATAATGCAATTTTGCCTTTCCAGTAATTCTTATCGTATTTTGCTCTATCGCTTCTGTCACCACCATACCAATTATCCCATTGTGTATCGGAAGTTAACCAGGTTGTCAGGTCGTTTGATGCTTCTTGCATTAGCTTTGAATGTTTTGCGAAGATGCTTTTATTGATCAATGGATTGATGCGCAGGGCTTGCGTATATGCGTAGATTGCCGAATCTTTATTATCAGATTTCTCTTCCATATATCCTAAATTCAACCAAAACAAATCGAATTTCGGGGCTGCTTTTGTCGCTTCCTTCATGGATGTTATGGCAAGATCATGTTCATCGTAGAGCCAATAGAGAGCCGCTAAATTAGCGTATTGAATAGACCAGTATGGATTTATGTCAATACCGGTTTTCTGAAAAGTGATTGCTTGATTCAATGAAGTTGTGTCAGGATCCGATGCTTGTATTTGTTGAGCCAATTGATGAGCAATTGCTAAGCCGCATTCAAAAGAGTATAGTGCATTTCCGGGATGTTTTTTTGCAACCAAGCAGCTATCTTTTTGTACACTGTTCCATCGTTCATGGTTGGCTAAAACAGACTGATTTTGGATTCTTGTTGCGTTTACTATCAGTGAAGGTAAACGAATTTGGTATATAAGCAGCAAGAAGAAGAATGATATACCGAACAATGTGTACTGCTTCCGGTTTATATTAATTTCGGTAGTTTTTAATGAGTACCTGCACGCGAGAATGATTACCAGTAAGGAGGTGATTACATATTCAGGTGTTACGAACATAAAATCAACAAGATGTTGGACGAGCATTGATACTCCCCCAACAGCGTATGCAACCCAGAATTTTGATTGTGATTTGTTGTTTTCTTTTATCTTTTTGATGAATAAATAGAAAATAATGATGATGGCGATTGAGAAATAAAATACTCCGATAACACCGTAATCAACAGCAATTTGAAGCCACAAGTTGTGGGCAGAAGGTGCGAAATCGCCGGGAGGTAGTTGAGCAAGTTTTGTGTAGTTGACGGGGAAGGCAGCAATTCCTTGCCCGATTAAAGGCTTTTCTATGAACGCTTCCCAGGAATAACGCCATATTGTTGCCCTTCCGGAAAAACCTCGATTGAGCATTTGCCCCGTACTTGACGTTCTTAAAAAGATACCAAGAGATAATAATGTTACAAACCCGATACCAATGAGAAACAAGTTCCTTAATTTCTTTCTGGGAATGTTTTCTCCGTTATTGGTGTTTGGGTGCCTTTTTCGAATAAATACAGTTAGAACAATGAGTAGTATTCCTGATATTGTACCTAATAATGCTCCCCTTGAATTCGTATAGAATATTGCTATTGAAAAAAGGAGTAAAGATATGCTCCAAAGGATTTTGTTTTGTTTATCCCTGGCATAATAAAGTCTGAAAAAAACAATTGGCCAGACAAAATTAATGAAACCAGCCAATGGATTGGGATGATTAAAAATGCTCCCGGATAGGCGGTAGCGCATTAATTTCGGTTGTGGCAGATATGATAGTTTGCCGGTTATTTCAAAATAATTGTGAATCCACACGCCTATTTCAACGACGCTATAGATGGATACGATCACCCCGGAAATGATTAAGGCGTTCTCCCACGGTTTTCTGCTTTCATCAGTTCTTAAAGATATATAAGTTAAGCTGGAGAGCAGAAATAATATTAACATTCTTTGGGTGAATATGAATGTGCTGGGAGTTGGTAGGGAAAAATGTTCGAAGAGTATAGTGTATAAAATTGCTACAAGAATAAAATAAAAACCTTTTGAGAAAGTGAATTGTTTATACATCCATATCTGGATGGAAAACCAGATTAGCCCTATGATAATAAACATCCATCCACCAATAATGGGCAAGGAATAAGGAATGATGAAGAGGATTAATCCTATGCTAATTGTGGCAGCAGAAAATAGTTCTTTATTGAACTTCATGGTTAGACTTCCCGGAAAATATAGCTGCTAAAAAGGCAGCAATGAATTATGGTATAAATACCGCAGTTTCAAGAAGTATAGCAGAAAAAAAGAAACGGGAGCGCTGGAAACGCATTTTCGATAAGCCTTCCATGCATTGAGCAAACACCGGATGGACAAGAACAGTGAGAAATAACGCTTTCTTTCAACTTCTACTTGGCGTCATCTTGTCGATAATATTCGTGGCTGGGATGACCTGGATGAATATTCAGTATACAAATGCGACGCCCGGGGGAATCGATTTTCTCGTGCATTGGGAAGGAACAAGAGCCTTTGTGTACGACGGGATTAGCCCGTATTCGGACACGGTCGCATTAAGGATTCAAAAGGTTGTGTACGGTCGGCCTGCCAAACAGGGGGAGCATGAATTGCGGGTCGCTTATCCGTTTTATTCCGAGTTGCTTTTTCTTCCGTTTGCTCTGATCGGTGATTATAACTTGGCCAGAGCCATCTGGATGACGTTTCTGGAAATTACTTTACTGGCTAGTACGTTTATTTGCCTGAAATTGACGAATTGGAAACCGGGGGTTGCTGTTCTAACCATATTATTGTTGTTTTCATTGCTATGGTACCATGCCGTTCGCGGGTTGATTAATGGCAACGCGGTAATCGTTGTCGCTTTTTTGATTGTTGCTTCCTTGCTGGCAATTCGTGAACACCGTGATGAACTGGCAGCGTTACTGCTGGCATACGCCACGATAAAACCGCATGTTGTGATTTTGTTTCTTGTTGTTGTGTTTCTGTGGGCGATCTCGAGGAAACGCTGGAAACTGATTTTCTGGACAATCGGCTCGGAATTCGTATTCATTGGCGGAGGCATGCTGCTTCTTCCCAACTGGATTCTCCAGAATATTTGGGAGATTCTTCGATACCGAAGTTACAATCCCCCTGGTACGCTGGCTGATGTTTTCAGAGTTTGGTTTCCGGGCATTGGTATTCAGGCTGCGATTATTCTCGCTATTATTTTGTCGTTGATCCTGATTTACGAATGGGTGGTAGTATGGGGAAAACACTTCGACTGGTTTTTATGGACGGCAAGCCTGACCCTTGTAGTTAGCCAGTGGATTGGAATTCAAACTGACCCGGGCAATTTTATTATCCTTTTCTTGCCATTGATATTGGTTTTGGCGGCATTCAATGATAGATGGAATGGAAGGAAAGCGGACTGGTTGACCATTAGTGTTCTTCTTTCCTTATTTGTGCTGATATGGGTGCTGTTTTTGAAAACGATTGAGTACGGCCAGCAGCCTGTCCAAAACCCGATTATGTTTTTCCCGTTACCTTTGTTTTTAATCATCTCGCTATATTGGATTCGTTGGTGGGTTACGAAATCACCGTACCTGAAACAAGACCTGGTTACATAAGAAGAACAGCATGTCGAAACGTGTATATCTTGCATTCTTTATCCTGGAATTGGGTGTATTACTGGTTTTCTCACGGTTTTCTCCTTTCCCCGGTACGATGGATGCGGATTATTACCAGGCTGGAGGAATGCAGCTGGCAAAAGGGGATGGGTTTTCAGTCCCGTTTTTATGGAATTATCTGGACGATCCGGCAGGGTTACCTCACCCGTCTCACACTTATTGGATGCCCCTGACTTCTTTGCTCGTTTGGGTGGGGATGATTCTCTCCGGTTCACTTGATTTCGAAAAAAGCCGGATTATTTTCATCCTCCTTTCTTGTTTGCTGCCTCCGTTGACAGCCAGTTTGGGGTACCGGTTAAGCAAAAGCAAGTACGTTGCTTTACTCGCCGGTGCTTTTTCTGTGTTTTCAGGATTTTACTTCCCGTTTCTGGCAACGAGTGATTCCTTTCCACTTTATTGGTTGTTTGGTATCTGGATTTTTTATGCTTTGCCGGAAAGCGGGGAAGAGATTCGCAAGGGAAAAATCATCGTTCTTGGCATGGTTGTTGGGTTAATGCATCTCACACGGAGTGACGGGTTATTTTGGTTTGCTTTGGCTTTTTTATGGCTGCTATTTTTCAATCGGTCCGGTTCTTCTGCGAAAGAAAGAATTACGGCATTATTCGGGGGGTGGGGACTTTTTGTTTTCGGTTATCTGATTGTGATGGGACCCTGGATGGCGCGAAACTTCCTGGTTTTCGGCAGTCCGTTCAATCCTCATCTTTCGAGGTCGTTGTGGATCATCGATTACAACGAGATGTTCCTTTTTCCGGCTGATGGTTTGACTTTTCAACATTGGCTGTCGCAGGGATGGCAGTCGATTTTGCATGCTCGCTGGTGGGCAGCGGGAATCAATCTGCAACGGGCGCTGGCAGAGCAAAGCCTGATTTTCCTTGTACCGTTTATTCTGGCAGGATGGTATGCTCTGCGAAAAGACCAACGTGTGATGTTCTTCGCAAGCGCATGGGGGATGACTTTTTTCGCGATGTCTTTTCTGTTCCCGTTCGCTGGTGCCCGAGGCGGTTTCTTTCATGCTTGTGCAGCGATTCAGCCGGTGATTTTTGTCTTGGCTGCGGTGGGAATCGACCGGTTCGTGCGGTGGGGAGTACGCAAGCGGGGTTGGCAGGATTCACAGGCACATGTTGTGTTCGGGGCAGCTTTTGTCTTTTTTGCTTTGGCAATCACGGGGTTTGTATCTGTCAGGCAAGTCTATGATTTGAAAACGCATGAAAACGTTTGGGGAAAGACGGAGCGTGCTTATCGCGCGATTGACCGTAGGCTTGTTTCTTTGGGTGCTTCAAAGCATGATGTTGTGATGGTCAACAATCCTCCGGGCTATTCCCTAATGACAGGGCGCAAGAGCATTGTCGTTCCGGACGGTGGTATTGGCTCATTGATGCAGGCAGCGGAAAGTTTCGGCGCTGACTATTTAATTCTCGATAAAAATATTCCGGAGGAATTGACAGGTTTGTACAATCATTCTGAGACCCATAGCAAGATCCATTTGCTTGAGTCATTCCAGGATTTCAATATATACAGGATAGAAATTGGCAATGATGATTAATATCCGTCCGGGGAAACGATTTTTCGTGTTGGCAACCGCTGCGATTTTTGTCGTGGGTGCGTATCTTTTTGTAAGCAGAATGAATGCGCACACGGGCTTTCCTCTGGATGACGCCTGGATTTATCAAACCTACGCAAGAAATCTGGTGCAGTACCATGCCTGGGTTTATCAACCCGGCCAAATAACCGGCGGGGCTACCGGTCCGCTTTGGGTTTTTGTGTTGGCTATTGGGTATTTCCTTGGTATTCCGGCGCTGATCTGGACGAGTTTTGCGGGGGCTGTCTTGCTGATTACGGCAGGAATGTTGGCCGCAAGAGTTTTTGACCGTTTCAGAATTGCCGGCGAGGATGTCGGTACAATTGCCGGGTTGTTGATCATTCTCGAGTGGCATTATGTTTGGGCGGCTGTTTCCGGTATGGAGACTCTCCTTTTTGTCTGTTTGATAATTTTGATTTTTCTGCTTTTGATAAAGCGGAAGAAGAGCTTATGGAATTGGGCGGTTGTCGGTTTTTTCATTGCAGTATCGGTTTGGGTAAGGCCTGATGGATTGACGCTGCTTGGTCCGGCATGTTTCGTTGCCGGCATTTTCCCTGAAAAGACTAAAGGCAAGGCTGCTGCTATTGCAAATTTGTTGTTGGGGTTTGGTGTCGGTTTTGCAGTTTATTTGTTGTTTAATTTCCAACTGTCAGGTACCTGGTGGCCAAATACTTTTTATGCCAAACAGGCTGAGTATTCGGTTTTGCTGAATGTGCCATTTTGGCAAAGGTTCTTCCGGCAGTTGAGCCTACCGGTTACCGGAGCCGGTTTGTTGCTGCTGCCGGGTTTTGTAGGCTCTGTTTTCTTTGGCTTTCGGACGAGACGATGGGAAATCATTGCGATGTTTCTGTGGGTATTGGGCTTCCTGGGTATATACGCGTATCGTTTGCCGGTAGTTTATCAGCATGGCAGATATGCGTTTCCGGTGATTGTCATTTATGATTTGCTTGGTTTTCTTGGCACGGTTCTTTGGGTAAACCGGCAAAAAAAGAAAGCGGGTTTGATTTTTGCCAAAAGCTGGATGTTATCGTTTGGTATTATATTGTTGGCTTTCCTATGGCTGGGCGGGAAGGCTTATTGCCGTGATGTTGCCGTAATTGATACGGAGATGGTCAGGACCGCCCATTGGCTTAAAGAGCATACACCATCGGACGCAATCATTGCCGTGCATGATATTGGTGCTATTGGTTTTTATTCTGACAGGAAGATTGTTGATCTTGCCGGATTGATATCCCCGGATATCATCCCTGTTATCCGGGATGAAGCAGGCATTGCGGCATATCTTGACAAAAAATCAGCGGACTATATCGTGACTTTTCCTGGATGGTATCAGCAGCTGGTAAAGAATCGAAAGGCGGTTTATTGTACGGAAAGCAGGTTCGCCCCTGAATTAGGCGGGGAAAATATGTGTGTCTATCGTTGGGGCGGGAACAATGCCATCAACCCCTATTAGAGAAGATAATCCTGTGCTATACTCAAAATGACAATTCAGGCTTTGGAATATTTATGACTTATGGCAAATATTAATATTATTATTGTTGATGACCATCCCCTTTTCAGACAAGGCGTTGTGAATACTTTCTTGATTGAAAAGGATTTCAATGTCGTTGGCGAGGCGTCGGACGGAGAAACAGGATTAGCATTGGCGAGGAAATTAAAACCCGATGTGCTCATTCTGGATATCAATTTGCCGAAACTAAACGGTCATCAGATCATGAGACAAATAATAGAAGAGAAACTACCGACCAAGGTTGTCTTTTTAACTGCGTATGACGATATTGATCAGATTATCCATGCGATACGGGCGGGTGCTTCGGCTTATTGCGCTAAACACATCGATCCCGAACAATTAGTTACTATTGTCAGGAAGGTTGCGGAAGGGAAATATGTGGTCGGCGATAAGATATTAGACGCCAAGAATATCAAAACCTGGATCGATTCTTACTCAGACGATACCCATCAAGCTTATAGCGACCCCGGTAGACCGCTCCAACCATTGTCGAAACGTGAAATGGAAGTGCTCGTTTTTCTAACACAAGGATTAAGTAACAAGGAAATCGCTTTACAATTGAATATCAGTCATCAAACTGTGAAGAATCATGTCACCGCTATACTCAGAAAGCTGAGAGTGGAAGACAGGACGCAAGCAGCCGTTTACGCAATTCGTCAAGGGTGGGTTCGATTGTTTGATCAGGGAGATGTCTAATGGCTGACAATGGAGAGAAACCATGAGCAAAAAACAAAAACAACAAGGTGAAAATAGCTGGACTCAATTGAAGTCTGAACTGGAAAAAGAGCTGGAGCATGCCAAGCGGGAAATCAACGAAATTTCGTTGATGATAGAACAAAGTCAAGTTGACGTGAATAAGTTGACCCAAAGGAATGCCACGGTTTCCACAAGGCTGAAGCAAATGTTCGGGCATTTTGATTCTGTTCCGCGCGAGGATATTCGCGAGACTTATGAATCGGCTCTCGATGCACAACAACGGCTGTTTGTGATGCGCGGGCAACTGGACAAATTGCAAAGCGACCGGGCAAGGCTTGAAAAATATATCAATTATCTGGAAAAGGTTTATAAAGCGTTCGAAGGAGACTTGCCGGAACCCAAAAAAGAAGCGAAAAAGGAAGCTTTCGATGCGATTGAAGCGATTATTCAGGCGCAGGAATCCGAAAGACAAAGATTATCACGGCAAATGCACGATGGGCCGGCTCAGGCATTGTCGAATTTTATCCTTCAAACGGAAATTGCAATGCGTTTGTTCGATATCGATCAGGATAAAGCGCGTGAAGAGCTTACCAATCTTAAAAGTTCGGCAACATCAACCTTTCAGAAAGTTCGGGATTTCATCTTTGAACTTCGCCCGATGATGCTTGATGATTTGGGCTTGGTGCCGACATTGAAGCGGTATGTCCAGGCGTTTGAAAGTCAGCATGATGGGGAAATCAATTTGACCGTCACCGGGCTTGATACCAGGTTGGAGAATTATATCGAGGTAATCATTTTTAGGGCGATTCAGGAATTGCTTGCCAACGTGGTGAAACACAGCAAAGCCAGCCAGATAAAAGTTCAACTGGATATTACCGAAACGAATGTGAGAACTCTTGTCGAGGATGATGGGCAAGGATTTGACCCTGAGGAATCACTGAAAAACGGTATGGGATTGAAGGTGATCAAAGACCGGATCGAGATGATTGGCGGTCAAATGGATATTGATAGCGACAAGGGGCGAGGTACGAGAATTGTGTTACAGATCCCCAGACGGAACAGGGAAAAATCTTAAAATGAACTTTCATATTTGTAAGGCGCCAGATATTGCTTTTTTATGGAAAATACCTATAATGTAAGTATCTTTTATCAACGCTATTGTAAATTGCTTAGGAAAGGAGGTAAAGTTATGTTGTTCGCACCGAAAGAAAAAGGTCAAGGTCTCGTAGAATATGCACTGATTCTTGTTTTAGTTGCTGTAGTCGTGATTGTTATTCTTGCTCTACTGGGCCCAGCAATCGGAAACGTATTCAGCCAGATTCTTAATTCAATCTAACCTTTTTGACATTAGATTTACCAAAACAAAAAGCCCTGTATTCGTACAGGGCTTTTTTAAATAAATTTTGATAACGGTTTGTTTTTTACCTCGTTTTTATGATGTTATTTGGATTTGTTTATAGCGAATTTTGGTCTTATGTTGTACAATTTAAGTACAATCAAAAATAGCACGATTCTTGCATCCTTTTGTACTATATTGGATAGTTTTGCTTGACTTTTGAATAATTGTGAGTATGATAACAACAGGTTTTTTACAAATCTAAAGCCAATCATGATGGGAGGCTACTATGCGTCGAGGCAGAATCTTTTTCTATTTGGCGTTTATCCTGATATTAATCTTAGTTGCAATGTTTCTTGTATACAGGCAGTTTTTCAACAATCCTGCGCAACAAGGTGTTCAGGCTAACGCTCAACCAACCCCGGTTGTCGATTTGGTTAATGTGATTGTCGTAACCCAGGCAATACCGCGCGGAGGCAAGATCGATGAAACTGTTTTGGGAACAATCCCAATTCCCAGAGAGGTTTTTATCGAGGGCATGTTTACTGATATGGCACAGGTCGTAGGCCGGCAGGCAAAATTCGACCTTGACTCCGGTATTCCACTAACAGCGAGCATGTTGGTCGATTCTGCTGCGCAGTTATCCAAAACAGGTTCGATTGCCGCTTTGCAAATTCCACGCGGCAAAGTTGCTGTTTCCATTCCTATTGATCGATTGGCAAGTGTTTCCTATGCGCCACGCCCCGGTGACCACGTAAGCGTGATTGCTACCATGCTATTCGTAGACGTGGATAATGAATATCAAAGTGAGCTTCCCAATCAAGTTGGCAGTGTGCTGGCTCCAGGGGCTGGTGTTGTTATTGGGTCCGGAACCGGCGACAAGGTTACGACGCAATTTCAGGATTCGGATTCTGCTAAAAATATTACGGCCCGCGTGTTTGGCGGTGGTTCATTTTCCGTGCAAGGGCGAACCGAGCTGGATCCGATTTTGAATGAGTTGATTTATGTCCTTCCATCGGAAAAACAACGTCCCAGGCTGGTGAGCCAAACCCTGCTCAATGATGTCGTCGTTTTGCAAATTGGCAATTTCATGACTCAGGAAGAAGAGGCGAAAGCCAAGGAACAAAAGAACCAGCTTCAGGAACCCGGAGATCAAAACCAGCAGCCGCAAGGGCAAGAAGGCAAAGAAAAAAAAGAACCCGAAAAACCCAAACCGCCCGAAGTGATAACGCTCATCGTAACACCGCAGGATGCCGTTACGCTTAATTATCTGGTTACGAGCGGGGCGAAACTTACTCTGGCTCTTAGGGCTGCGGGTGATGATACGGTTGTCAGTACAGAGGCTGCTACCATTCAATACCTTTTGGATACATACAACATTCCTGTTCCGGCGAAATTGCCGTATGGCATGGAACCCCGGATTGACAAGTTGGACCAAAACGCGAAAACAACAATCGAGGTTACTACGGACGAGAATAGATAGTATTCGTTTCGTTACAAGAATGCTCATGGCTAACAGGTGTTTTGATGATGGAGTTAATGAATGGGAGATGAAGATCAAATTCGCGTAATCATTGTTGATGACATCGCGGAGACAAGAGAGAACATTCGAAAAATACTGCAGTTCGCTGCTGAAATTGAAGTTGTCGGTGTAGCCAGAACTGGACGCGAAGCGATCGATCTTGCAAAAGAAGAGAAACCTCATGTCGTTCTGATGGATATCAATATGCCTGATATGGATGGAATTCAGGCGACAGAGGCAATTCGGGAAGAAGCAAGCTTCACTCAGATTATCATTCTGTCTGTTCAGGGTGACACGAATTATATGCGCCGTGCCATGCTGGCCGGAGCAAGGGATTTTCTGACAAAGCCCCCGATGGTTGACGAATTGATTTCAGCCATCCGGCGTGCAGGGGAAATGGCGAGGGAGGAGAAGAAGAAAATCGATGCCAGACATAATACGGGGGGGCTGGCATTGGGACAACAGATTGGTGCGTTTGGAAAAGTTATCGTTGTTTATAGCCCGAAAGGGGGTGTGGGGTGTACAACGATTGCTACAAACCTTGCTGTTGCCCTGCATAATGAAGAAACACCGGTTGTTTTAGTAGATGGCAACCTTCAATTTGGGGATGTTGCTGTTGTCCTGAATGAGCGAAGTCGTAATAGTATCGTTGATTTGGCCCCTCGCGTGGAGGAATTAGACCCGGAAATTGTCGAAGAAGTCATGATCACACATGCAGCATCCAAGATAAAAATTCTGGCTGCTCCTTCGAGGCCGGAATTTGCAGAGGATGTAACCGGCGATCAGTTCCGCATGATTATTCAGTACCTGAGAAAATTGTATTCTTACGTTGTCATCGATACTTCATCGACGTTAACCGATGCGGTATTAAGTGCTATCGATGCCAGCCATGTTGTCATCTTGCTGGCTACTCAGGATATTCCATCAATCAATAATGCGCGATTGTTTCTGGATCTTGCAGATGTTCTTGAAATTGACCGGCGATCGATTCTCTTTACGATGAATCGCTATGACAAACGCATTCCTATTACTCCGGAAGCAGTCGGGGAAAACCTGAAACAGGAAATTGTCTCTGTAATACCTTTGGATGAGCGCATTGTCGTTCCTTCAATCAATAGAGGTGTTCCATTCATCATCACTGCAAAGGCGAAACCAATTGCACGGGCGATTTATTCGCTTGCCGAGGTGGTTCGACAGCGGGTTACCGAAATGGCCGAAGAAGAAGATGAGAATGTATCGTAACTCAGCGATTAATTAAGGCGCTTAGGAGCAGCTGATATGTCATTACTGAAACGAATCGAGAAAGGGCAAGGGGGTGGAATGTCTGAAGGTGGCGGCAGGAGTAGGGCGAGGTTATCTTCTTTACAATCCAGACGGGTTGCTCCTCCGGGTGTCTCCGGACAGCGGGATACTTATACGGATTTAAAGACTCGTGTGCAAAACAGACTGCTGGCAGAATTAGACCCTTCGCTTGATGTTTCCGAAGTGGGCGTGGTACGCAGTACCATTCAGGATTTGTTTGAACAGATTCTTACCGAAGAAAATATCGTTCTTTCGAGACAGGAAAAACACCGCTTGTTCGAGCAAATTGTTGCAGAAATTCTGGGGTTTGGACCGCTGCAAACTTTGCTGGAAGACGAGACGGTTACAGAAGTCATGGTCAATGGCGCCAAGAATATTTACATCGAGCGTTACGGGAAATTACACAGGGTTCCCCTTTCCTTTGAAAGCGACGATCACGTAATGCGGATTATCGATCGTATCGTTGCTCCGCTCGGGCGGAGAATCGATGAATCCAGCCCGTACGTCGACGCAAGACTTCAGGACGGTTCTCGTGTCAATGCTGTTATTCCCCCGATTTCTCTGGTCGGCCCTGTTCTGACTATTCGTAAATTTTTCAAGAACCCCATAACAATCGAGCAACTCATCGAGTATGGTTCGATAACACCGGAAGCGCTTCAGTTTAGTAAGGCGTGTGTGGAATCGAGGCTGAATATCGTGATTTCCGGTGGTACGGGTTCCGGTAAAACGACACTTCTCAATATTTTGTCACAGTATATTCCCGGTGATGAACGCATCATTACAATCGAGAATGCAGCAGAATTGAGGCTGCGACAGGAACATGTTGTAACGCTTGAATCAAGACCGCCGAATATTGAAGGACGAGGTGAAGTAACGATCCGGCAATTGGTGATTAATGCCTTGCGTATGAGACCGGACCGTATTATCGTCGGAGAGATCCGTGATGAAGCGGCAATCGATATGCTTCAGGCAATGAATACAGGCCATGATGGATCGATGACAACCGCCCACTCCAACAGCCCGCGTGACACCTTGGCCCGTATTGAAACAATGACGATGATGGCAGGGTTGGATTTGCCGGTTCGCGCAATCCGTGAACAAATTTCTTCTGCAATCGATTTGATTATCCACCAGGAAAGAATGAGAGACGGTTCGAGAAGGGTTGTGAACATCACGGAAGTTACCGGTATGGAAGGTGATGTTATTACGATGACGGACATCTTCAAATTCGAACAAACCGGTATCGAGAACGGGAAAATCATTGGCCGTCTACGCCCGACAGGGTTGAGACCGAAATCAATCTGGAAAATCGAAGCATCCGGTATTCATCTTCCACCTTCGATTTTCGGTATTGGTCAAAAACGGAAATACTAACGTGCAAAGGCAAACGCTATGTCTATGATGACGGTGTTGGTAATCGGTGGCGGTATTGCGCTGCTATTGATTATTATCGGGATAGTCGTTTCGGTAACAAGTGAACGCTCACTTGTTGAAGAGCGGTTAGGCCAATACGTCGAAGAACAGGACTTTGTTGACCAGCCGGTTTCCCCGGAAAGCACTCCTTTAACCGACTGGTTGAATGTCAAGGTGGAATCCTCCAGCTGGGG
>CAYWFK010000016.1:0-34382 GCA_964457375.1 uncultured Anaerolineales bacterium | reverse complement strand
A
Organism: uncultured Anaerolineales bacterium; assembly: GCA_964457375.1. Lineage (GTDB taxonomy): Bacteria > Chloroflexota > Anaerolineae > Anaerolineales > UBA11858 > G519. The sequence continues at coordinate 34,381 of CAYWFK010000016.1, read as the reverse complement.
TGGAAGCAGTCAGCAAGGAACTGCCTGAACCTATTTCGAAAGAGTTCCACCGAGTGGTTCAGGAAATGCAGCTAGGTATTCCGATGGAGGTTTCCCTTAGCAACCTGTTTCGCAGAATCAATAGTGACGACCTTGACCTGATTATTGCTGCTATCAATGTTCAACGTGAAGTTGGTGGTAACCTGGCCGAAATTTTGGATACGATTTCTTACACGATTCGTGAGCGTGTGCGCATCAAAGGTGAAATCAGGGTGTTGACCACACAGGTTATGTACTCCGGCAAGTTCCTGTCATTGCTGCCACTTGTTTTGTCTTTGGCTTTGTGGTTCTTCAATAAAAAATACCTCATGTCTCTTTTCCAACCCGGGAATGAAATTTGCGGGTTTGTTATTCTGGGGTCCGCGGCATTTTTGGTCGGACTAGGCTATTTTGTAATGACCAAGATTTCTCAAATAGAAGTGTGATTTAGGATTAGGAGAAAAAAGGATGAATATCCTTATTATCGCTGGTATCGTTTTTCTGGTGATTATCGTCGCAGTGATATTGGTGATTGTTGGTATTCGGGAGTCTTCTTCCGACAGAGATCCTTTGCAGGAAAGGCTTGCCGAATTTGCCAACCGCGGTGAAGTAACTTCGCTCGAAGAAATCGAACTCTCTCAACCGATAACCGAGAGAATCTTTTTGCCAATTGCGCGAAAATTCGGGGAAATCGCGGTTCATTTCACACCTCAAAACGCAATTCAGAATACCGAGAAAAAACTGGAATTGGCAGGAAATCCGACGGGTGTAGACCCGACGATTTTCTGGGCTTCAAGGTTTATTCTGGCTGTGGTTTTTGCCATCGGTTTGTTCGCGGTCATGTCCATTTCGAGATTGTCCTGGTCGCTGGGTACAAAATTCATGATTCTGATTATTTTCACCGTCCTCGGGTTCTTTTTCCCCGAGATGATGTTGACAAGCAGGATTCAAAAACGCCAGAAAAATATCCGCAATGCCATGCCGGATGCTTTGGATTTGCTCACGATTTGTGTCGAGGCTGGGTTGGGTTTTGATGCGGCAATGGCAAAGGTCAACGAGAAATGGGATAATGAATTATCTCTGGCGTTGGGGAGAGTTTTACGGGAAATTCAGCTTGGTAAATTGAGACGTGAAGCGTTGAGAGATATGGCCGAACGAATCGGCATTGCTGAAATGACCAGTTTTGTTGCTGCTATTATCCAGAGCGAGCAATTGGGGGTAAGTATGGCAAAAGTGTTGAGAATTCAGGCAGACCAGATGAGAATCAAGCGTCGTCAAAGAGCTGAAGAAGAAGCACACAAAGCACCAATTAAAATGCTCGTGCCAATGGCGTTACTGATTTTCCCGTCTTTGTTGATTATTCTGCTTGGCCCTGCCGCGTTAATGTTGATGCATTCAGCATTATCGCAGTTTCTTTAATTTCGTATTAGAGACTTGTGTCCTATTTCTTTTATTCACTTCTTTGGAGTCTATTAGATTGGCTCTATCCTCCTGTTTGTGCCGGATGTGGCCAAGGTGGCAGTCATTGGTGTTTAGCGTGCAGGGAAAAAGTGAATGTGATTGCGTCTCCGGTATGTGCAAAATGTGGTCAACCGGTCGCCCAACCGGGTTTGTGCCGGGCATGTTCTCAATTTTCTCCATCGTATACTCAGCTGCGTTCGTATGCACAATTTGAAGGGCCAATCCGAAACGGGCTCCACAAGTTGAAGTACAAGCGAAATGTTGCTTTGGGGATGGTTTTTTCGGAATATTTATTCGAAGCTGTAAAAACAACATCGTGGCATATCGATTTGCTTGTTCCTGTACCATTGAGTAAACAGCGCCGTCAAGAACGTGGCTATAATCAATCGGCTTTGTTGGCAAAACCCTTGGGAATGAGAATGGGTTTGCCATATAGCAGCAAAGCACTTTCCCGGCGCAGGGAAACCACCTCTCAGGTAGGCTTGAATTATGAGCAGCGAAGAGAGAATGTGAAAGATGCATTTGTAGCATTAAAAAAATATGTAGCTCATCGACGGGTATTACTGGTTGATGACGTTGCAACAAGCGGTGCTACGATTGAAGCGTGTTCGGCCGCATTGTTCAAAGCAGGTGCAGCGCGTGTATACGGTTTGACTTTGGCGCGTGCTCTGCTGAAAAAACGGGAAAATGTACTATCAATCAATGGAGGTTAAAATGGCTCTTGATATAGAAATCTATGGCAGAAATATCGAAATTACCGAGAGAATCGAGAACTATGTCAACAAGAAAGTTGGCAAACTGAGCCGCTATTTGAATAATATTGAGGAAGCGCGGGTGGATTTGGCTTTTGTAAAATCTGCCAGAAATGCAGCAGACCGTCAAGTCGCCCAGATTACAATTAGTGGTAAAGGTTTTATCCTGAGATCGGAAGAACGGGCTGATGATATCTTTGCTGCGTTGGATGTTGCCATCGACAAGATGCAGCGAAGAATAGAGCGGTACAAGGGGAAACGGTACCGTGGACGCGGGGATGGAAAATCCGTTAGTGATATGTTCGAGACAAAACAGCCTGCGGAAGAAGAAAACGATGAGCCTGTAATCGTACGCCGGAAAAGGTTCCTGATGGTTCCTATGGATGAGCTGGAAGCTATCGAGCAGATGAACCTGTTGGGCCATGATGAATTTTTCGTGTTTTACAATGCGAATACCAGCACAATCAATGTGCTTTATCGGCGGCGAGACGGTACTTACGGTTTGATCGAACCTGAAGTCGCCTGAAATCTATTGATCTGTGTTGTTGAAAATACATAGTGAGGTTTGAAAAAACCTCACTATTTTTTATTATCCGATTGGTCATTGTCGTAAGAGTTGTATTACCCGTTGACGCTGGCTGATAGACGGCAAGCAGCGTTTCTTGGCAAAATGGATATGTCCCAACAACGGAAAACGGTGATTGACTAGCCGGCATAAGAAGATTACACTTGCCGCCATATGTGATTTGCATTTCTGAAACCATTGTCGATTAAGGATGGTAGCATGGACGAGAAAAAACGTAACCGATTATTCGAGATTGCCGGTATCAAGGAAAACCAGCCGATTGATGAAAAGAAAATTGAGGAAGCAGTTCTGGAAATACTGGCTGCATTGGGCGAAAATTCCGGCCGTGAAGGCTTGATAAGAACGCCGCTGCGTGTTGCGAAAATGTATGGTGAATTAATGGCAGGATACCGGGTTGACCCTGTGGCTTTGGTCAATGACGCCTTGTTCGATGTGACTTATGACGAAATGGTGATCGTCAGAGATATCGAGTTTTATAGTTTGTGTGAGCATCACATGCTGCCAATTCTTGGTCGTGCTCATGTTGCATATATTCCGAGGGGAAAGGTTATCGGTCTTTCAAAAATACCGAGAATTGTCGATATGTTTGCCCGCCGTTTGCAGGTACAGGAACGCATGACAAGGCAAATTGCTGATTTCATCAACGAGCTGTTGCATCCCTTTGGCGTGGCGGTTGTCGTAGAGGGATTACATTTGTGTTCAATGATGCGCGGTGTGAAAAAACATGATGCCAGAATGACGACTTCTGCCATGCACGGAGCTTTCCGTTCCAACCTGGCAACGCGTCAGGAATTTCTTGATAATATTTCCAGAGGGGCAAATCCGTTACGTATCTGAGCGGTTTGTTTCGATTTCCAAATCTGTTCTCTGGATGATATTCGCTTTGCCGGCTAATTGCCGCGCCGCTTCTTTTAGCGTAAGTTTCATAAGGGGATGACGCAGGTCAGGCAGTATTTCAGCCATTGGTATGGCGGTATAAGGGTGCATCCATAGCTCAGAATCGATGATTTTTTCATTGAAAATCTCAATGTCGATATCGATTGTGCGGGGAGCGAATTTATCTGATCCCCGCTTTCTTCCCAGTTCTTCTTCGATTTTTCTGAGTATGCTGAATTTAAGCTGTTCATAATCGGTGTCTGTGGAAATGCGCATAGCCAGATTGAAAAAAGTGCCCCCATCTGTTCCTACGGGAGGGGTTTCCCAAATGGAGGAAACAGCCGATACATGCACTTTTTCCTGGAGCCGTTCAACGGCAAGGGGGATGTTCTTTTCGGGTTCGATGTTGCTTCCAAGGTTCAGGTAGACGATATTGGGTTTTCCCGATTTGTCGGAAGACTTATTCAAGCACTTTTCTCCGTTCGACTTCAACTCCGACTGACTTGGCAAAACGCAATGCTCCCGGTTTTTCAACCCGCACGGAAACAGAGACGACGCGCGGTTCCTGCAAACAAATATTGGCAATATCTGAAGCCAAAGCCTCTACCGTATACCGTTTGGCATTTTCTGCATGGGCGATAACTTTCTTGGCAAGTGTTTTATAGTTGACACAATCTTCGATGTTATCGGAGTTTCCTGCTTCATGCAAATCGGCACAGGCTTCGATGTTGACGAGAATATCCTGCTTCTTCTTGCGTTCCCACTCGTTGATACCAATAATGCCGCGGATTAATAAATCTTTGATGATAACTTTGTCCATGCTTGCTCCTTTGTTTTGATGTTATATCAGGTGTCTGCCGCCATCCAGATGGAGTATTTCCCCGGTTATGTACTCAGGCCCGCTTAGCAAAAAAAGGACTGCATCGGTTACTTCATTAAGGTTCGCCCAACGTTTGAGAGGAATCAGGTGCTCGAGTTGCGGGATTGTCGATGAGTCGCTGGGGGGAAGAATAGCCCCCAAGGCAAGTCCGTTGACAACGATACCGGGAGCGAGTGCCACTGCCAGGGATTTTGTCATCGCTGCTAACCCGGCTTTGGCAATTGTGTAGGCGAAATGGTCTGCTCCCGGCCTGAGGGATCTCCAGTCGAGTATATTGACGATTCTTCCTCTGCCTTCTTTGGCGAAAGCTTTGCTTAATAAAAACGGCGCCGTCAGATTTACCATCAGGTTTTGCTGCCAGATTTCAAGCGTGGTGTCGGCAAATCTTTGCGGAGAAAAAATGGCTGCATTATTGACCAAAGCATCAATTTGCGTTTTTTTTCTGGCTTTGGCGAATAGGCTACGAACTTCATCAGGCTCGTTCAAATTGGATTTGACGATGTAGGCTTTTTGCCCGGTTGCACGAATTTCATTTGCGGTTTCCAGCGCCATTTGGTCGGAATGCCCGTGGTGGATAACCACGTTTCCGCCTTCTTTGGCAATCGCAAGACAAATGGCTGCGCCAATTCTTCTGGCGCCTCCGGTTACCAAAACTGTTTTCCCGGATAGTAACATGCAAGATTATCCTTTGTCAGGTTGTTATGATGGCTGCGTTTTATTTTCCCGGCGGGATGGTACACTGGTTTCTTGTTTGTTCACCAGGTAATATTCCAGCGCCAGACCAAAAGCGAGTACAAACCAGGCGAGAATTTGGGCTTCCCGAAAATGATTGAACACCAGTGTGCTGTCTCCCCGAAAGTGTTCCAAAAACAGCCTGGCTAGTGCACTCATCGAAACAAAACGGGCGAAAATGACACCATGATTATCGTTGTCGGTTCTTGTGCGAATTAGGGAAAGCAGAACCAGCAGGATGATGATACCGGCAGCTGTTTCGTAGAGCTGTGACGGATGTCTGTTTTCTCCCCAAAGATAGATGCTCCATGGCAGATTCGCAGGCGAGCCATAACTGTTTCCGGATGCAAGATTTGAAAGCGGAATAAAGATATTGAGTATTGCCAAAAGAGGGGTCAGGCTGTCCAAAGATGTCAGAAAAGAAATTTTGTTCCTGTTGGTGTAAATCAAGATTGACAGTGCCCCGATAAGCAGCCCTCCCGGCGGATTCATCAATTCCTCGTTGAGTGAATAAATGCTTCCGGGGGCATCCAGAAATGCTTGTACGTGTTCGAGAATATAAATTAACCGTGCTCCGAGAATTCCGGCAACCAATCCAATTGTTGTAATATTGGAAAGGTCATTGGATGATAATCCGGTTTTTTTGCAATATTTTTCGCTGACGGACAGACCAATCCAGATTCCCAGAACGATTATCAACCCTGGGGTTTGCAGCGCCAGAGGACCAAGGTGCAATACGGGAAACATCAGGGCATCTCCTGAAGCAATTGTTCGACTTCGGTTTGGATCGATACTTCTGACATGGGCCCTCCAATGACGACCTGCGAGATCATTCCTTCCTGATTGATGAAAAACGATGTGGGCAGGGATTGTATTTGATATTTATCTGTAACCTTCCCGTCATTGTCCAGCAGGACGGGAAAGGATACTTCCTTGTCGTTGAGCAAATCGGCAACATCTGCTAGTGTGTCCTGAAGGGTACTGTTGACGGCAAGGATGACAAATCCTTTGTTTTCGTATTGACGATAAATTTTCTCCATCGCTGGAATTTCCTGCTGGCAGGGGGGACACCAGCTAGCCCAAAAGTTAACCAGAACCACTTTGCCTCGCAAAGACGAAAGGGTTATCGGGTCTCCGTCCATTGCTTTCAGCGTGAAATCGGGTGCCAGAAACCCTTTTTGTGGTGCTGACGGTTGGTCTGGTGTCACTGATGATGAATCCAGCCGACTGGCGAAAATCCATCCCGCACCAGCAACGAGAAGTGATATCGAAACTAGCAGCCAGGTTTTACGTGTGTTTTTACCCATGAATATTCCTTGTCGGTTTGATTGGTATAGTGTACGGAGAACAAGCGAGAATGTCAAGTTTGAGCGGCTTTGACTGGCAAAATACTATGCCGCTATGTTTGTTGCCGTCGAGTGAAACAATTATCAAACCGGTGTGATGGTTTTACGTGGTACCAATCGAAAGGCGGTGCAGAATGGAGCATGGCTTCGGAGGCGGTTATACATGGTCTCCGCAGCCCATGCGCCAGACGAACCCTTTTTGTCGAATTAGTTCGTTTGCTTCTTGAGGGCCCCAGCTTCCTTTGGGGTAAGTAAACACAGGGCGTTTGGATGATTCCCAGTGATGGATGATGGGGTCGATGAGTTCCCAGGCTGTTTCAATTTCATCATTGCGTGCGAAAAGAGATGCATCGCCTTCGAGTGCATCCAGCAAAAGCCTTTCGTAAGCATCCGGGAGAGGGGTATCAGCGAATGTGTCTGAATAGTGAAATTCCATATCGACGGACTGGGTTTCCTGATCGGTGCCGGGTACTTTGGCTTCGAACGCTAAATGGATGCCTTCGTCCGGTTGAATACATAGTGAGAGAATATTCGGCGTGAGGTGGTAATTCTTGGGTAGAGAGAACATGACATGAGGGGGTGCCTGAAATTCGATGGTAACTTCGCTGGTTTTTTTCTTCAATGCTTTGCCGGAACGTAGATAAAACGGCACGCCTTCCCATCGCCAGTTGCTGACATACATAACGAGAGAGCCGAATGTTGGTGTTCGCGAGTTTGGTGCTACTCCTTCCGAATCAAGATAACCGGCGTATTGGCCAAGGACGATTTCCTGAGGGTCGATTGGTTTGGTTGCCTTGAGTACTTTGACCTTCTCGTTGCGAAGTGAGTTGGCATCGAAGGATGCAGGAGGTTCCATTGCCACAAGCGTGAATAACTGCATCAAGTGGTTTTGGAACATGTCGCGTAAGACACCGGCTTTGTCATAATATCCTGCTCTGTGTCCGACGTCGACACTTTCTGCAACGGTAATCTGGACATTCGATATGTATTTTCGGTTCCATATCGGCTCGAATATGGTATTGGCAAAGCGGAAAAAGAGGATGTTTTGTGCAGTTTCTTTTCCTAAATAGTGATCGATACGGAAGATTTGTTTTTCTTTGAATACCCGGTGAATGTCAGCGTTCAGCTTGCAGGCAGAATCCAGATCGTATCCGAACGGTTTTTCGATGACGATGGCTTGTTCGTTGTTGTGGGAATCAACCATGCCGGCTTTGCCCAGAAAATCGACGATTTGTTGGTAGAACACGGGGGAGGTGGCACAGTAGTACAGGCGTTTGGATGAGTCGCTATCGTTTGTTCGAAGGAACTGGTTGAGCCGGGCGTAGTCGTCCGGGTTGGTCAGGTTGCCACGAAAATAATGGATGCGTTTCGAAAACCGATGCCAGGTTTCCGGGTTGAACGACTGAGCATGGAATTCTTTCAACCCGTCTTCAAGATGTTTGATGAATATCGGGTCGTCATAGGGTCTTCTGGCGAATCCGATGATTTGAACATTATCTTGCAGTTGACCCTTTTCGTAGATATGGTAAAGTGCCGGGATGAGTTTCCGGCGAGTCAGGTCCCCTGTGGCGCCAAAAATAACAATCAATGCGTTTTCTGTGGTTGCCATGTTGTCTTCCTGTGAAATGGGTAAGCCATCGGGCATTTGCCTGATGATTAGATGCAGAAGTGTACTGTTCTCTTACCTGCAGCTTTCATCGATAGTTCCTTTGTGTTTCAACGCAGCCCGGTAATTATCCCGTCATTTGCCGGAGCGCAGAACTTCGACGGCTTCGTGAATGCGCCCGAGTGCACGATCCAGGGTCTTTCTCGGGCAGCCGAAATTCAGGCGGACGAAGTCCTTGCCATTATCTCCAAACCAGGCACCGTCGTTCATTGCAACTTTTGCTTGCTGCAAAAAGAAGTCACTTGGTGGAACATCCAATCCGAGTGATGAACAATCCAGCCAGGCAAGGTAAGTGCCCTGCGGCTTGACGAAAGCCAGTTCCGGTAAATTCTGCCGGAGATATTTTTCCAGATAATCCCGATTGGCTTCGAGATATTTCAGCAGCGATTCCAGCCAAGTATCACCGTTCGTGTAGGCGGCTATCATTGCCGTCAATGCCAGAGTGTTAATCCAGCCGACCAATCCTCGCTTGGCTGTAATGAACTTTTCCCGTAATTCCTTGTTTGGGATGATCGCTATGGATGCTTTCAGCCCGGCGATATTGAAGGTTTTCGAGGGCGCGATCAGGGTGATTGTTTGCTGTGCGATTTCAGGGCTAAGGGATGCGATGGGAATATGGTTTGCGTTCGAATACACAAGATCGCAGTGAATTTCGTCAGAGCAAATCACCGTACCGTTCTTCATACAGATTTGGGCGATTTGTTCAAGTTCGTTTTTATCGAAAACCCGTCCTGTCGGATTCTGTGGGTTGCATAGCAAGAACAGGCGGGTATCTTCCCGGAGCGTTTCACGGAAATGATCGAAGTCGATTGAATACCCGGTGTGTTTGTCATAGAGCAAAGGAGAATCCAGTTGGCGAAGACCGGCGTTTTCGGCAACATGATGAAAGGGACCGTAAACGGGGGTTTGAATTAGCAGTGATTCTCCCGGACGGGATACAGTCTGGGCGGCGAGGTTCAGGCCGGTAACAACCCCCGGCATCAGGACGATATCTTCCGGGTTGACTTTCCAATGGTAGGCACGTTGAATCCAGATTTTGATGGTTTCGAGGGTTTGATCGTCGATAAACGGGTAGCCAAAAATACCGTGTGAGACCTTTTTTTGTAATGCTTCGATAACTGGTTGCGGAGAGCGAAAATCCATATCCGCGACCCACATAGGCAGAATATCCTCGCCGTAACGGTCCCATTTGATGCTGTGTGTTCCCCGCCGATTGATAAGTTGATCGAAATCCGGTTGTTTGTTCATGATGGTATCCTCGTGGTGGTTTGGGAATTGATGAAGTCGATGAAGTTGGTATTGTGAGGTATCGATAAAATTTCCGTCAAAGAAAACGGTTCATTGGCGGGGAGACAAGTTCACCCCACCGTGATGTTTATTCCGATTTGTTCCTTTTCTTTTTCGTTTTATTGAGTGCTGGTAATAACATCGACGATGCCGATTTGACAAAATCGCTCTCGATTTTGTGGGTTAAATATTGTTCGGGTTGTTTTACGGGAATCCACTTGGTTTTGTCAATTTCCTTGTTGGGTTTGAATTTGCTGTTTCCGGTGGTTTTCATGTGCCAGAAAGTGACAACTTTCAGGCCTATGTCAATCGCGTAAGAGAGTGTTCCGGCAAAATCCTGAGTGGCAACACGGTATCCGCTTTCTTCTCTGGATTCACGAATGGCAGCCGCTTTCAACCCTTCCGATTTTTTCAGCTTCCCTTTGGGGAGTGTCCAGTCATTGTATTTGGGCCGATGAACGACAAGCAATTCCCGACAGCCCTTGTTATTTCTCCAAATCAGACCGCCGGCTGCGAAAATCAATTTTTCGGAAGTGCTTTTATGTTTCAACTTTTTTCCTTTTTTTCATTCGATCACGGACGTGTGATTTGTGTATTTTGATGTAAATCGTTTTCAGGTATGCCCCTTCTTTGAAACCTATTGGGTGGTCGAATGGATGATACGTTTTGTCCAGAATTGTGTAGGTTTTACATTCGGATGATACGACTTCCAACACAGCGTCGAAAAAAGCCTCGGAAGGAACCTTGCCTGAACAGGATGACTGAACAAGTATACCCCCTGATTTCAGGTGTGATAGACTCATTTCGGTTAGTTTGCGGTAGGCTTTGATTGCTTGCGGGATTTGTTCTTTTTTGGATGCAAATGAGGGGGGATCGACAATGAGCAAATCGTAATTCGTGTCGCTCGCTTGTTGCAGGTATTCGAATACGTCGGCCTGAATATTCCGGAATTGTGCCTTGCGGATGTTCAGGTAGCTGGTGTTGCAGGCAACGTTCCTTGAAAGAGCGGCAAGTGCCTGCCGGGAGATATCGATGCTGGTGATTTGGGCTGCTCCTCCTCTGGCTGCATATACGGAAAAAGCGCCTGTATAGGCAAACAGATTGAGTACGCGTTTTCCCGTGGTTCGTTTTGCCACCTGGGCGCGGTTGTCACGTTGGTCGAGATAAAATCCGGTTTTGTGCCCTTTGAAAGGATCAACTTCGAAGGTCAGATTGTTTTCCTGAAAAAGGATGGGGTATTCCGGATTGTCTTCATATAAAATTGCGCCATCGGAAAGGTCGAATAGTTCGGAAACGGCAGGCTGGATGCTTCTGGAAATGCGCAAAACGATTAAATCCCAATGACGGAGCGCATGAAGTGCCCGGCAAATATCATCGATGTGTGGAAACCAGGCAAGTGTATACAGCTTGATGACAGCGATATTCTTGTATTGATCGATTACCAGACCCGGAAGCCCGTCATTTTCACCGTGAACGATCCGGTAGGCATTGGTTCCTGCGGGGAGTTTGTCGCGTTTCCTGTTTGCTGTCTGAATTTTGTTGGCGAGCCACGCGGAAGAAATCGTTACCGGATGGTTGAAAGCCAATAGTCTGACGCGGATGACAGAATGCGGATCGTATAAGCCGATGGCAAGAAAGTGCCGTCTCCGGTCAAAAATAACGGCGAGCTGCCCGGTTTTTCCGGGCTGATTTTGTGAAATGATCGAGTCAGCGTAAATCCAGGGATGGTTGTTCCGGACAGCACGCTCAGCCTGTACAGACAAGCGGATTGCAATTCTTGGTTCTTGTGATTGAAAAGTGTCTTCTATTTGAGTGGTCATTGGCTATACCGCTTTTTATTTAACGGGCAAAGGATTTGGTTATTTGCAAGAAATCGGGTAAAGTATTATTATACTTATGGAATAAGTTGTTGTTCGGATGACCTTGGCAGGCTGCCGGATGAGCGGTATTTTTCTGCCAGCGTTGTATCCACAATGGGCGTTTGCAGTTTTCGTTTTGGAGGTGGAAAATGAAGAATGATCGGAAAACTCACCCGCAACGGATTTTACTTGCAATCGATGGTTCTGAACATGCTTTTTCAGCAATAAAATTGTTGAAGAACATTCCTCTTCCGGAGAAAAGCGAAATAGTTGCTCTTGCTGTCCTTGCTCCCAGAAACACATCTCAACATGCTGCTTTGAAATCCGCATTGACTCAGGCTGAAAAACTGTTGAGTGCCAGCGGAATCAAGGTGTCGACTGAATTGGTTGTCGGAAATCCTTCTGAGCAGATAGCCGTCTTTTCGGAGCAAATCAACCCTGATTTGCTTGTGATGGGTGCCAAAGGGCTGCGCGCCACGTTGGGAATTTTCCTTGGGGGTGTTGCACAGCAAATCGTCGAATATTCTGACCGCCCTGTGCTAGTAGTGCGAAAGGGATATGTGCAAATGAAAGAAATCCTGTTCGCTACGGACGGGTCGGATAGCAGCGAGAATGCCGGGAGATATCTGGATTCGTTTGCTTTACCGTCTGATGTCAGAATTCACGCAATGCATGTGTTGCCGGGGCTCGTTTCCGAGGAAATGCTATTGCAAACCTGGCCGGTGGGGATGGAAATGGTGCCGGTGATTCCGACAGAAGAAATGAAGGAGAGCCTTGAAAAGCAGGCGGCGGAGGAACAGCGTGCCGGTGAGGAGTTGCTCGCAGGGGTCAATGAGGCATTTTCAGCTTCGGGTAAATCATGTATCACGGTGCTGAAACGCGGGGATGCAGCTACGGAAATCATCGAATATGCCAGGGAGAAACAGATTGATACGATTGTCATCGGTTCAAGAGGACTGAATAAAATCAAAAGCTGGCTGCTGGGGAGCGTTTCGAGAAAACTTTTGCATTATGCGCCGTGTTCTGTGATGGTTGTAAAAACGCATCGTTAGCCTGAGCGGGCGTTATCTCGATATCATTCCGATTCCTGAAACGATATTCTTTTGTAACGATTATCGTTGTATAATTCTCCTTATGATGGAAAAAAGAGACAGAATAGTCGCGCCTGAATCCCGGAAGTCCGAGAAAAAAGATCCTGCTTTCAGACCGAAACTTTTGGATGAAATGATTGGGCAAGAGCAAATCAAGGAAAATTTGCGCATCCTGATCGAAGCCGCAAAACAACGAAATGAGGCTCTTGACCATGTTCTCTTTTATGGTCCTCCGGGGCTGGGAAAAACGACGCTTGCCCATATTTTGGCTAACGAGATGGGGGTGAACATCAAAGTTACCGCGGGCCCGGCAATAGAACGTGCGGGAGATTTGGCTGCGATTTTGACCAATCTCCGAAAAGGCGATATTTTGTTCATCGATGAAATTCATCGTCTAGGCAGGAATGTGGAAGAAGTACTTTATCCGGCGATGGAAGACTATGCATTGGATATCATCATTGGCAAAGGGCCGTCAGCCAAATCGATTCGCCTGAATTTGCCGCGTTTTACTGTGATTGGTGCAACGACGCGGCTCGCGTTGGTTACCGCTCCGTTGCGGGCAAGGTTTGGGGCGGTGTATCGGCTGAATTATTACGATTTGGAATCGATGAAAAAAATCATCAACCGGGCGACCGGGCAAATGCAGGTTCAGACGGAAAACGGCGGCGTCAGTGAGATAGCCCGGCGTGCCCGGGGTACTCCACGGGTTGCATTGCGTTTGCTGAAACGAGTGCGGGATTATGCCCAGGTGAGGGCGAACGGTACGATTTCCAAAAATACTGCCCAGAAAGCCCTGGATTTGCTGGATGTCGATGAAACCGGTCTGGATGATTTGGACAGGCGGGTTCTTTCGGCTATCATTCATAAATACCGCGGCGGTCCGGTCGGCTTGAATACCATTGCCGCATCAATCAGCGAAGAACCGGATACCATTATGGATGTCGTGGAACCGTATTTGATGCAAATGGGGTTGCTGGAGCGAACCTCTCAAGGCAGGGTGGCAACTCATGCAGCATACCTGCATTTTGGTATCGAACCGCCGGAAGGCAAACAGCCCAAACTAATATAATATCGGCAGATAATTCATGGAAGAGTTTGGGAAAGTTTTGATTGTTATTGGTTTATTGGTGGTTGTTGCCGGCGGGTTTATCTTGCTGGTGAGCAAACTGAATATACCGCTTGGTCATTTGCCGGGGGATATTGTTATTCAAAAGAAAAATCTGACCTGTTTCGTTCCATTGGCAACATCGATACTGGTTTCCATTTTGCTGACCCTGCTAATCAATCTAATCATACGCTTGATGCGTCATTGAAACCGGAGAATGTTACGAAACATGAAAACATCGGATTTTGATTACCCATTGCCACAGAAATACATCGCCCAGGTGCCTCTTGAACCGAGAGATTCATCGCGTTTGATGGTTTATCGACGGGAAGACAAGACTGTAATCCATTCCGTTTTCAGGAATTTGCGAACTTTTCTGGACCCCGGGGATTTGTTGGTGCTAAATCAAACCCGTGTAATTCCAGCAAGATTGTTTGGGAAAAAAGCCCGGACCGGCGGCAAGGTTGAAGTGTTGTTGCTCAAAAGGCTGGATGAAAGAAAATGGGAGGCAATCGTCGGGGGAAAGCGGCTTGTTCAGGGCAAGCGGATTACTTTCGATGAGACCTTGTATGGGGAAATCATCGATGTGTTGGACGGACCGAAACGTGTATTGCGGTTTTCATCTTCCATCGACGGATTTTTGGAGGTGCACGGTCATGTTCCGCTTCCCCCGTATATTCATACACCATTGATGAATCCGAACCGTTATCAAACCGTCTATGCCAGGGAGAACGGATCTGCTGCTGCTCCGACAGCGGGGCTGCATTTTACCGATGGCCTTCTAGATGAATTGAAGGCGTCAGGCATCGGATTTGCCCATGTAACCTTGCATGTCGGGCTGGATACTTTTGCGCCGGTTACCGAAGATGACCCGCGTGAACACAAGATCCATACGGAGTGGTGCAGCCTGGACCGGCAGAATGCCGAGAAAATCAACCGGACAATTGCGGCAGGTAAACGCGTGGTGGCTGTGGGGACTACTTCGGTGAGAACACTTGAAACCGCTTCCCGGGAAAAAGTCCGTGGGGTTTCTCCGTTCGAAGGGGCAACTTCCTTGTTCATTTTGCCGGGGTATCAGTTCAAGGTTGTCGATGCGATGATTACCAACTTCCATTTGCCTAAATCAACATTGTTGATGTTGGTAAGTGCTTTTACCAGCCGGGAAGAAATCCTGAATCTTTACGAAACCGCCAAATCACAGGGGTATCGCTTCTTTTCTTTTGGCGATGCCATGTTGATTTTATAGGTGCGGATATTGGCAAGACAGGTGTTGATCTGCTCATAAAACGAATGAAAGGAAGTTTGGCAACACTCTTGGTTGCCTGATACGGATAGATGACATGAATGATTACAACGACAACAAAACAGCTATCCTGGCTTTGATTTTTGGTATCGCTGTATTGGGATTTTCGGCAATTTTTATTCAAATGGCGGATGCTCCGGGTATCGTTTCGGTTTTTTACCGAATGTTCATCGGAAGTGTGGTTGTCAGCATCCCGTTTTTTATCAACCGGAAGAAACACACGTACTCACGAAAAGGGGTGGCCTGGGCTATTCTCGCCGGGCTGTTCTTTGGGGTTGATTTGAGTTTCTTTGCAACGGGAATTGTGATTGGGGGGGCGACTATTCCGACGTTGATGTCTAACACGGCTCCGCTTTGGGTTGGGTTAGGTTCCTTCCTTTTCTTCAAGGAAAAATCTACCAAATGGTTTTGGGTGGGCATTGTGCTCGCATTTGTGGGGATGGTCAGTGTCGTCGGGTTACAGACTTCGCTGGTGTCTTCGACAATTGGCAGGGGTGCCGTGCTGGGATTGATTAGCGGATTGTTTTACAGCGGATTTTACCTTGTGGCACAAAAAGGCCGGGGTTTGATTGATACGCTTTCTTTTTTCTGGATTTCGACAACCAGCTCTGCGGCTTTGCTGTTGGTAGTATCATTAATTAAAGGATATTCCCTGACGGGATATTCAACAAAGACAATCTGGGTTTTCGTTGGATTGGGTTTGGTGATTCAGGTGTTCGGCTGGGTGCTGGTTAATTATGCACAAGGACATGTGCCGGCTTATATCGTCTCTCCGACTCTGTTGGGGCAGCCTGTTCTCACAGCAGTCTGGGCAAGGCTTTTATTCAATGAACAGCTTTCTTTCACCCAAATCGTTGGCGGAATCCTGGTGCTATCCGGGATATTGGTTATTCATGGCAGCAGAAATTCGCACACTTTACGCAGGAAGATGCTTTTGTGATGAATATTTATCCAGGTTTTATGCGTTGGATTGGTGTGCTTACCGGTAAGAATTTAGCACACTCAGGAAAAAAAGGAGTAGTTCTACGATGCGCGCAGTAGATATTATCATTAAAAAACGAGACAAGAAAATTCTGACAGAAGAAGAGATTGTTTTCTTCATCGATGGATATACTCAGGGAACAATTCCCGATTACCAGGCTTCCGCTTTGGCGATGGCAATCTTGTTGAATGGGATGACAGCGGAAGAGACCAAGCATTTGACGATGGCTATGGTGCATTCGGGAGACGTTCTGGATTTGTCGGATGTCGTGCCTGTTGCTGTGGATAAACACTCGACTGGCGGTGTCGGGGACAAAACGACTTTGGTGGTTGCCCCTGCGGTAGCAGCATGCGGGCTGCCTGTGGGGAAAATGTCCGGTCGGGGTTTGGGTTTCAGCGGCGGTACACTCGATAAAATGGAATCGATACCGGGTTACCGCGTAGACCTGACCACGGATGAATTCATCGCTCAATTAAAAGAAATCGGAATTGTCCTCACGGGGCAATCTGTCGATCTCGCTCCGGCGGACGGAAAACTATACGCTTTGCGGGATGTCACCGGTACAGTTCAGTCTATCCCTTTGATAGCATCATCGGTGATGAGCAAGAAGATTGCCGCGGGTGCGCAGGCGATTGTTCTGGATGTCAAATTGGGGTCAGGCGCTTTTATGCAAACGTTGGAGGAAGCGGAAGAGCTTGGTTCCATGATGGTGGATATTGCCAAACTGGCAAAACGACAAGCTGTGGCGGTGTTGTCTGATATGAACCAGCCGCTTGGGTTGGCTGTTGGAAATAGTCTGGAATTGTGTGAAGCGATTGACGTTCTGAATGGCGAAGGACCGGATGATTTCCGGGAACATTGTATCGAGATTGCCGGTTATATGATGGTGCTGGGAGGTAAAGCTAAAACACAAGCGCAAGCCAGAGAAAGCATCATCAATGTTTTGAAGAATGGCAAAGCGATGGAGAAATTCATTCAGCTTGTCGAAGCACAGGGCGGGGATGCCCGTTATGTACAAAATCCGGGACTGTTTCCGAAAGCGGAGTTTATCGAGGTTACCCGAGCCGAACAAAGCGGTTATCTCAGCCAAATTAATGCACGGACAATCGGTGAAGCATCGGTGATACTCGGCGCTGGCCGTGAAAAGAAAGGTCAGGAAATCGACCATGCGGTTGGTATTGTCATTCGTCACAAAGTCGGGGATTATGTGCAGAAAGGGGATGTTTTGTTCGAGATTCACGCAAACAAAGCAACCTTGCTGGCGGAAGCTAAAACGATGGTGTTTTCCGCATACAAGTTTTCCAAAGAGCCTGTCGACAAGCTGCCGATGATTTATCGGGTATTGTCATAATGGCGTGATTGCAGCAATTAGGTGGCGGTTTCTGACGCACAGTCAAGGTGTGCCGTATCGTTCAGACTGATGACGAGCCATTTATGGGCATGCGGATAGTATTCGAACGTCGAGAAAGCACCGTTTGCAAACAGAAAACGCGGTCCGTATTCGTTTGGGTGCGGGGCAATGCCAATGATGGCATGCACGACGGAATTGAGCAGCCCGCCGTGTGACACAATCAGATACGTTCCCGGTTTCTTGTGTAGGATACTTTGGAGTGCTCTTCCTGCTCTGAGGTATGTTTCCCAGGGTGTTTCACCGGTAATCCCGATTTTGTGGTAGGGTGAAATGAAATTGGGACGCGGGTAGCGGCTGCGGGCATCCTGATGGGTCAATCCTGCAAGCACGCCATTGTCCCGTTCCATCCAAACCGGGTCTGTTACAATCCCGATATCCAGCGCTTTCGAGATGATTTCGGCTGTATCGATGGCACGTGACAGAGGACTGGCGATGATCGTATCGAAAGATTTCTTTTCCCGTTTCCAGCGGCTTGCCAGGCAGGAAATTTGCTTTTTCCCCTTGTCGGTCAGCGGGAAATCAGCCTGCCCCTGATGGTAGCTGTTCGCGTTTCCGACGGATTCTCCGTGTCTCAGAAAAGTAAGCTGATACTTCTCCGGGGGCGTTTGTTTATTCATAGCTTGTTTTGTGTTTCATATTTATTCTTTTCCCCAATCTCTTGCGCCTCGCAGGAACTGATCACCCTGCATGGGTTTTTTCCCTGCCGGTTGAACGACGTCCAGAACGAGGATCCCGGAAGGCGTGGCAATTGCAGGGTAACGGTTGTGATAACGAATGAAAGCGGCGTGTCGGGTTGACTCATCGAGCACGACGTGTGCCTGAATGATTTTCAGCGTCTTTCCTCCGGGGAGGCGGATGAATGTTCCCGGCCAGGGGGTATAAGCACGAATTTTCCGTTCGAGAATTTCTGCATGCTGGCTGATATCCAGTTCGCCGTCTGATTTTTTAATCATTGGTGCGTAGGTTGCCTGCTCGTTATCCTGATGAATGGGGATGATTTCCCCTTGCAGAAAGGCGGGAATCGTTTCAATCAGCAGTCTGGCGCCGGCTTCAGCAAGCCGTTTTGCGAGAGTCGCAGCCGTGTCGTCGGCTCTGATTGGTTCGCTGACCTGCTTCAATATTGCTCCGGTATCCATGCCCTTGTCCATCAGCATAATCGTACAACCGGAATGTGAGTCCCCGTTGAGTATTGCCGCCTGAATTGGCGCAGCCCCCCGCCATCTGGGCAAGAGTGATGCGTGCACATTGATGCAGCCATACTTAGGTATATTGAGTACGTTTTCACGTAATATCTTGCCGTAAGCAGCCACGACAATCAAATCCGGATTCCACAGTTCAATCTGACGGACCGGGTCCGGCAAGGTGAGCTTACGTGGCTGGATGACGGGGATTTGATGCTTTTCCGCGTATATTTTGACGGGCGGCGGCGTCATGCGTCGCCCTCTGCCGGCAGGTTTGTCCGGCTGCGTGACGATACCAACCAGCTTGAAGTGCTGATGCAAGGCAGCTAACGTGGGGAGGGCAAATTCCGGCGACCCCATGAAGACGATGCGCGGATTGTTTTCAGGTTTCATGAACTTGGTTCATTCTCCGGAGGTGGAGCGGATTATCGATTTCAATCGACGTAGCGTCCGCCTTTAAGCCGGTCTTGCAAGCGTTCAAGCTCTTCCCATTTTCCTTCGGAAGCGAGACGAGCCTGCTCCGGCCAGGTGGACGAGTCGTTCAAACGAATTCCGGCGTCATTCAGAATTTGTTGCAGCGTGGCAGGATTGGTTTCAGCCAGTTTTACAAAAGTCTTGATGCCTGCATCATAGAAAATTTGTGAAATTTTCGGTCCGATCCCCTCGATTTTTTTCAAATCGTCTTTTTGGACGGCCGATGCAGCCGGTGTGATTTTCCTGGCCGGTTCATCCTTCTCGTGATTTACAGGCTGGATATCTTCCGTAGAAGATATATTGTGAATGATTGCCCAGATAAGAATGAGAATGAGTAAGATAAGAATAAGC
Organism: uncultured Anaerolineales bacterium; assembly: GCA_964457375.1. GTDB lineage: Bacteria > Chloroflexota > Anaerolineae > Anaerolineales > UBA11858 > G519. The sequence continues at coordinate 15,020 of CAYWFK010000016.1, read as the reverse complement.
AACCAAATCCACATGGGAAGGATGTTTTGGTTTTCCAGCAGGTGGTCGAACATACCACCCTTGTTTGTTCCCGTAACAATAAGATACATTTTCATTTTTCACCTCTGGATAAGATACATAACCGGTACAGATAAAAAATGCAGTCCCAGCGTGTGTGCTGAAAACTGCGATAAGTAGGGCGGGTGGGGGTCGAACCCACACGATATCACTATCGGGGGATTTTAAGTCCCCTGCGTCTGCCAATTCCGCCACCGCCCCGTTCATTAATTCTACACGTTGTTATCCATAGGTCAAGGGATAGAAAAAACTAGAATAGCACCGATGCCAATTCCTGGCTGTATTCGATAGTTAACGGGTTATCTTTCCCTAAAATTTCGAAGATGGCAAGGATTACTTGTTTTACTTCGCCATCTTTGAATTTCTTGTCATTGCGGAGAATTTCAAGCAGCCCGTCCATTGCGGCGGGATAGTGCCCTTTGAGAAACAGACTCAAACTCCGGGTGAAAATCGCATCCAGCGTGGACATGGTATCGTATTGAGGTTGCTGCATGGGGACAAGCGCATGAGCGAGCGGCAGTAACTTCTCGGCTGATGAAAATGATTTGCTGGCGGGGAAGTTCGAGAGAAGTTCGATCGCTTGTTGACTGTTTCCGAGAGCGAGTTGTGTTTTTGCCAAACCCAACAGGGCAGGGGGAAAGTCCGGGCGTGTCGAAAGCACTTCGCGATAGGCAGCCTCCGCTCCCGGCCAGTCGTGCATAGCCAATAGGCTTTCCGCCTTGCGTAAAACGAGGTCGGCGGGGTGTGCTTCGATCGATGAGATGAACCCCTGAATTTCAAGCGGCGTGTGCTCCCCGGCGAGTTCTGCAACGATCGTCCGGTGGCGAAAAGCCTTGATTACCGGCACATTGCGGATACCAAAGCGAACTGCCAGGTTGCTATTCTCGTCGACGTTGACTTTTGCCAGACGAAAAGTACCTCCGGCTTTTTCCGTCAGGTCTTCCAGAACGGGCGCCAAAGAAACTGACGGTGTGCTCCAGTTTGCCCAAAAGAAAGTGAGCACCGGAAGGGATTCGGAGTAGTCGATTACCTGATTATTGAAATCCGATTCGTTTACTTCAACGATATCTGCCAAAGCCATAAATCCTCTATATTCCAGCTGAGATCTGTTTCCGCTGTGTATATTTTATCAGATTCCGGGTTGCGGATGCGGAAGGCAAGCAATTTACGCTTTGCATCGATGTCCGCACGAATGGTTGGGTGTCATCAGGGAAAGGGCTTCGTTGTCAGGCTGCCAGGATTTATTCTTCCGGCGGGGTCAAGCCGGGCTGGTTGATTTCGATGATGTTGCCATGGATATCGATACGAATTAGAAAACCAATCATCCCCATGTAGGCTCTGGTTTCTTCAGGCAAGCCGGTTTCGATGATTTGTTTGAAATTTTTATCGAGATTTTTCAACTGGTTTTCCATGATTGCCCGCGTAAAAATATCATCCTGGCCAATCATTTCGGCTGCTTGCTCGCTGATGATATCTTCATGACCGGCGATGAGTTCTTGCATAGATTTCAATATTTGCAGGTCGACGTCTTCGGAAGGAATGTGTCTTTTGAATCCAAAATCATCGACTACATAAAACGCTTCGTCACCGATTAGAACGGTGTCTACCGGGTTGTCGTTTTCGTCCCGGATTAAACCACTGAATAATGCTTTATTTGCCATGGGTAAATTATATTACATCTACTCTTGTGCCGTAAGATTTATATGCATATTGTTCTGAGGGGGGAACTGCCGGGTCTGTCCACAGGTAAAACCATTTCGATGCTTTGGGTGTCAGGTTTACGCAGCCGTGGCTTCTGGGTTTGCCATAGTCGTTGTGCCAATAGGTGCCGTGTAACGCTACTCCGCGTTCCGTGAGATAGCAGATCCAGGGAACACCGGGAAGGTCGTAGCCATTGTAGGCGAGATTACCGGCTGCCATGTGGCGAAAAGGGCGTTTGTGGTACGTGTAATGAGTTCCTCCGGGGGTAGCAAAGTTCCCATTGCTGAATTTTGCCCCCGTTGCTGCTTTGGCAATGAAAACAGGTTGGTTGTATTCGAACGCAACAACCAATTGATCTTGGGTTCTGACTTCGATACGTTTGGCGTCAGGAGGAACGCCCGGAGAAATCGGTTTGAGTTCGTCGTAGGGAATTATCCGCAAATGTCTGCTCAGAACATAGTAGGTCAGTTCCCATTTGTCATCCAAAATACGATACCATATTGAGTTGTCGGCGCCGGTTACTGCACCGACTACCCAATGGGTGGTTTCGTAATAAAAGCGGTAAGCAACATCTTCTCTTTCGTCAGGTTCCCAGCGGGCATCTGAGAACGGGACAGTGAGTTCGGCAAGTGCGCCTCCTTTGGGAATCGCGGTGACAATCGGGTTCAAGCTGGTTTTTACCGGCTGAATCGTTCCGGAATACGCAAATCCTTTATCTCCGATTTTGTACCAGATACGGTTGTAAGCGTATCGATCGCTTCCCAGAGTAATACCACTGATTGGAATAACGGCATCCTGCCAGTAGACTTTGACTTTGTCGGATGTGAAAGATGGTTTCGAGAACACGGTAATGCTTTTGGGAATAACCCGACCCTGATCGCAGTAGGCGGAATACGATAAAACTAATGGCACCTTACCCAGAAACAGGCTAGTTAATCCCGCTCCTGACAGTTTTAGAAAATCTCTTCGACTGATGTGTGTTTTCTTGTGTGTCATGGTGTTCAGTAGTGAATATTTACCAAAGTTCCAAGGGATGCCCAGTTGAAGATCCACGCAGCTTCGTCGGTTTGCATGTTGATACAACCATGACTCATGGGGGTGCCAAAGTTGTGATGCCAGTAGGTTCCGTGAATACCGTAACCGCTATAAAAATACATGACGTACGGAACGTTTGGCAGGTAATACCCTGGCCCGCTCATATCAGCATAGCGGTACATCAAATAAATTTGATACTGACCGACAACGGTCGGATGTGTCCAAACACCGGTGGAAACGACAAACGAGTTAACCAGATTTTTCCCTTGATACGCATACAGCATCTGGTTTGTCAAATCGATATCAATCCAGCGTTGGTCTTTTTCAATACCGTCCGGGATGCCGCCAGCGCGAGGTTTTGGCTTGGCACGGGTAGGGCGCGGCGTAGGGGAGTTTGTCGGGGTCGGCGTTGGTGTATCGGTGGGAGTCGGGCTGGGTGTGAAAGTTGGTGTTGGGGTATAGGTTGGGGTGAAGGTCGGGGTTGGTGTATACGTTAATGTGGCTTTGGCAACCCGGTTCTCGCCGGATTTTATGACGTTTTGATTGCTATCTGCAAAAGTAATTGCAGGGTTACTCAGCCAGAGATAAGCGAACGACAAGGCTACAGCAATCAGCAGCCCATAAGGAGCAAGAAAACTTCTTTTCTTGCGGAAGGACTTTAATTGTAAATGCCGGTTGACAATGATGCGCCTTGCAGTGACCGAGCGTTTTTGCCTTTGTCTGCGCAACGCCCAGCGGATGGCTTTCCTTGCCCGGATACTTTTGGGGTTGTGTTTCAGTGCCTCGTTTGCGAAGCGCAGGCTTGCCTCAGGGGGGGAGATAGCAGCTAAAACCAACCAGGGGATTTCGTGCCTTGGGTTGATTTTGATGGCTTTTTCTGCCAGAGAACGCGCTTGGTACTTATCGCCTGCGGTTAATGCTTCAAGAGCCTGATTGATTAATGCATCGAAGTTGTAATTATCAGGGTTCATCTGGTGTCGTTTCTATGAGGGATTCCTGCCCCAAAAAGCAAAGTAGTCCGTCCGTGATGCCTTTGGCTACCAGATCCGTGTGCTGAGTCAAAAACTGTCTGTCGAGATTGAGAAATCCGGTTTCGATGATTACGGCGGGCGTTCCGGGATTGATTTCACCAAAAGCATGATAACTGGACATATCAGGTGTGATGCTGTATGAGTGTTCTTTTAAACCGGTTGCCTGGGAATAGTATTTTTTGATACAGGCAGAAAGGGTAGCCGATTGTACCGGGTTTTCGTTTTTCAGGGCGGGAGCAATCTTGAAACCGGTTGCTTCTGCGTTGATATAATCACAAGAATCGGCATGAATAGAAACAAGTGCTCTGGCGCTGTAGTTTTTCAACCTCGGGTCGAATTCTTTCATCAGGTCGACAGTGTATCCGTAAGATGTCAGCATTTTCTGAACCAGGCTGGCAACATTCAGGTTGAGCTCCGCTTCTGTGTAGCCGTCTGAACAAACGGAACCTGAATCGTTACCCCAGTGTCCGGATACGATACCAACTTTTTTGCTGGTGTTCAAAGGTCCCGTGGTTGGTGTGGGTGCTTGAGATGTTTGCGCCGGTAGTGCGTATTTTCCGTTTTCGGAAGGGCTCAGCGGTGAAAAAGATTTGGCGGGAATCCATGCAGTAAACAAGGTCGCAATGAATGCAGATGCTACGAAAGTTATGAGAAAGATTTTCAGCGAGCCGGTTAAGAACGGAATGGGCGTTTTGCCGGATTCTTGTGGCTGCTCTATCTCCGGATTTTCCATTGGTGGTGTTGCGTTCATGGTTCCCTTTTCTTTTTGAAGCTGAGCTTGATTGTGCGTGTTAATAGTACCTTGGTTTTGATAATTCGGTCAACAATCATTTTTGTAATGTAGGTAAAAAATTGGTCGCTTCGACCCTCTTTCGTTTATAATAGTGTTATATTTTATTATCTTATCAGAAATTTTAAGATTTACCGGACCAAAGGATGAAAAGAAGATGACAACACGAAACTCCGATGAATTGAAACTCGCTGCCAATGCATTGAGAATCCTTTCGATTGATACCGTTCAAAAAGCCAATTCAGGGCACCCGGGGCTGCCTCTGGGTACGGCAGATATTGTTACTGTGCTCTGGACAAAAATAATGAAACAAACCCCCAGGCAGCCTCTTTGGTTCAACCGTGACCGGTTTGTTTTATCTGCCGGTCATGGCTCGGCAATGCTGTATTCTCTTCTTTATCTCAATGGCTATCCGTTGCCTCTGGAACAGCTCAAGCGCTTCCGACAGTGGGGAAGTATCACCCCCGGACATCCGGAATATGACCCGGCGATTGGTATCGAGATGACAACCGGACCTCTGGGGCAGGGAATCAGCTCGGCGGTGGGAATTGCATTGGCTGAAAAATGGTTCGAAACCAGATTCAATCAGCCGGATTTTGAGCTTGTAAATCATTATACTTATGTGCTTGCTTCTGACGGCGACTTGATGGAAGGGATTTCGCATGAATCCGCATCACTTGCCGGGCATTTGGGGCTGAATAAATTGATCGTTCTTTATGACGACAATCATATTTCCATCGACGGCTCGACTGATTTATCTTATACGGATGATGTACTAAAACGGTTCGATGCGTACGGCTGGAACACCAGCCGGATCGATGGACATGATTATCAACAGATCGAGGATGCTTTGTCGAAAGCAAAGCAGAACAAAGATAAGCCGACTTTGATAGCTTGCAGAACCCATATCGGCTTTGGAAGCCCCTTGCAGGATACAGCCAAGGTTCACGGCTCGCCGTTGGGGGAAGACGGGGTGAAAGCAACCCGGAAAAAGTTGAATTGGCCATTTGACGAAGCTTTCTTTGTGCCCGATGAAGCCAGAAAAATTTTCACGGATTCGGGAAAACGCGGGGATGATGCTTATCAGGCATGGGTTGATTTATCGGAAAAATACCGCACTGCCTTTCCTGAACTGGCTGCTGAGTTCGAACTGATCCTTTCGGGGAAGCTGCCATCAGGCTGGGAAAATGCGCTGCCGGATTTCTCGGAAGAAAAACCCGAAGCAACGCGCAAAACATCTTTGAAAGTGCTTGATGCCATCTACCCGGAACTGCCGATGTTGATTGGCGGTTCGGCGGATCTTTCGGGATCGAACAAAACGAAACCGAAAATGGCTGCAAGCATCAATACGAATGCATTCGCTGGCAGGTATATCCATTATGGCGTGCGGGAGCACGGGATGGGTGCTGTCATGAATGGGTTGGCTTTGCATTCTCTACGCCCTTATGGCGGAACATTTCTCGTATTCTCGGATTACATGCGCCCGGCGATACGGCTGGCTGCGTTGATGGGGCTGCCCGTCATCTACGTTTTCACCCACGACAGTATCGGCTTGGGCGAGGACGGACCGACGCATCAACCTGTCGAACAAGTCGCTTCTTTACGGATGATACCGGGGCTGGTGACTATTCGCCCTGCGGACGGGAACGAAACCTCAGCTGCCTGGAAGGCGGCTATCGAGCGAAAAGACGGGCCGACTGCCTTGGTGTTGACCAGACAGGCATTGCCGCAAATCACTCCCTTTGATTGCGGGTTGGAAAAAGGGGCATATACGTTGTCGGATGTGTCGGGAAAGCCAGACGTCATCTTGATTGGTACAGGTTCGGAAGTGGCAATTACTTTGGAAGCAAAATCCAGGTTGCAGGAAATGGGAATTCGGGCACGCGTTGTATCGATGCCAAGCTGGGAATTGTTCGAGATGCAACCGGATTCGTACAAGCAACGTATTCTGACGCCGGGAGTACCAAAGGTTGCCATCGAAGCCGGTGTATCAGCGGGATGGTGTAAGTATGTCGGTGATGACGGAGTGGCAATCGGCATAGACCATTTCGGGGCGTCAGCGCCTTATAAAATTCTGTATGAAAAATTCGGGTTCACTGTCGAACGAGTTGTCAAGGAAGCGCAAGGAGTGTATCAGAGAAGCAAATGATGACCAAGAGCAAGAAACTGGATTTGGTGAATTACAAAAAAGAGGCAGCTCTAAAAGCATTGGAGTACGTGAAATCCGGTATGGTTTTGGGGATTGGTACCGGATCGACAACGAAGTATTTCATCGATGCCCTTGGTGAAGCCCTGAAAAACGGTTCTTTGAAAGATATCAAGGGAGTCGCTACCTCAATCAAAACCGAAGAATACGCTTCGGGTAAAGGCATTCCCATGGTCGATATCAACCATTTTCAGGAATTGGATCTCGCAGTTGATGGCGCTGATGAAATCGACGGTGATTTAAACTTAATCAAAGGCCTTGGAAGAGCGTTGCTGCGTGAAAAGATTGTCGAATCGTACGCGAAGCAATTTGTCGTAATTGCCGATTACACGAAAGCGGTTCGGCAATTGGGCAAGAAGCGCCCGCTGCCGATCGAGATTGTGCCTTTCGGATGGTTGACGCATATCCGCTGGCTGGAAGCACTTGGTTGCAAGGTGGAATTATGGCTGGAAAAGGAAAAGCCGGTTGTTACGGATAACCATAATTACATCGTAAAGTGCTGGTTCGAAGATGGTATCGAAGACCCGCATACTCTGGCTGTAAGGATAAAGCAGCGTACCGGGGTTGTCGAGCACGGGTTGTTCATCAATATGGCTGACGTTGCGATTATCGTGGGGAAAGAAGGGGTACAAATCAAGAACAGGAGTGATTGACAAATGCAGCTCGCTTCGATAGCGCCCTCTATCCTGACCGCTGATTTTACGAAACTGGGAGAGCAGGTTGTTGCTGCTTTTGATGCAGGTGTTGACTATATCCATATTGATGTGATGGATGGGCATTTTGTCCCGAATTTGACCATTGGCCCTTTGGTTGTATCTGCATTGAAACCGTTGGCAGTTTCCCGAAAGGTTTTGCTGGATGTGCATTTAATGGTCGAAAGACCGGAAACAATGCTGGAAGCATTTGCTGATGCCGGTGCAGATTTCCTTACCGTTCATGTGGAAACTTGCCCTCATTTGCACAGAACAGTTCAGCAAATTCATGATTTGAATTGCAAAGCCGGTGTTGCGATTAACCCGGCTACACCGCTTGTGTTTTATGAAGATATTTTGTCTGATTTGGATTTGGTGTTGATCATGTCGGTCAACCCGGGCTTTGGTGGGCAGAAGTTTATATACAGGAGTTTATCGAAAATTATGCGGCTTCGCAAGATGATCGATGAAATCCCCGGCCATCAGGTTATTCTTGAGGTTGACGGGGGTATCAAAGCGGATAATGCAGCTGAAATTGCCCAAGCCGGAGCGGAGCTGTTGGTGATTGGGTCTGCAATTTACAACCGGCAGGGCACCGTTCGGGAAAACATCGAACGGATCAAGGCGCACTTGACGCGATAGTGTGGTAAATGAAAGATGTCTGACGAGAACCTTTCCGAAGAAGAACGAAGAACGCTATTGAAAATTGCCCGGTCGGCACTCACCGGTGCGGTATCAGGACACCCGATCGGGAAACCTGATCCGAAGCAGTATCAGGGAAGGTTGGCTGAAAAAGGGGCAACATTCGTTACGTTGACGAAAAATGGCAATTTGAGGGGGTGCATCGGAACACTTGCGGCTTATCAATCCCTTGTGGAAGATGTGTATGATCATGCGATCGCTGCCGGGCTTCAGGATTACCGTTTCAAACCCGTAACGGCGGACGAACTTCCGCAAATAAAATTCGAGATTTCCCGATTGACAGAACCGCAGCGGTTGGACTATTCTTCACCGCAAGAGTTGCTGGAAAAACTTCGTCCCGGTGTAGACGGGGTTGTTTTATCGTACGGGGCTTACCGGGCAACATTCTTGCCACAGGTATGGGAAAGCTTGCCCAAACCACAGTTGTTTCTCGAACAACTGAGTATGAAGATGGGTTTGGCACCTGACGCGTGGAAGCGGTATCCGATGGATGTTTCCATATATCATGTGGAAAAGTTTTCGGAGTAATCCGCCTATATTTCACGGGTCGATAGCGGGCAGGTGAAACGATTGCAAACGGGGGTCAACGAAGTTCCACAAGCTTTCTCGATGTGCCGGAAACGATGGCTGTTTGTCCGCCGGGGAAAACGATTTTCGTTTTTTTTGCTTCACGGATAATTACAAGCCCCCGGTAGCGGAGTGTAACAGGCCAGGGATACGGGTTTTTGCCCTGAACGATGACTTTGCGGGGGGAAAGAATTTCGATTCCAAGTGTGTCGAGAAACAATCCTGCGGGGGCGATACTGCCGGGAGAATTGTAGTTTCCTTGCCCTTGCCCTGTCAACGCATCGTAATATTGGCGAAAGTTGTGTTCCCGGTTCAAATTTCGGGTAATAGCCCGCATTAGTTTGCTCGTTATTTGGGCTGCATGTTGGTTCTCTCCGCACGCGACAAGCGCTTCCCCAATCAGAAAATTGTAAATTGGATGAATGAAACCGGGCGGTTCGGTGTTTGCTTTGTCGTTTTTGTTCAACGGGAAGGTCGCCAGGCCGTATGGTAAGAGAAAATTCTGCGGGTTCATGATTGTCCGGCGGATGAGCTGCCGGGAATGCTGGTTCTTGGCGGGCGATGACCAGACGGGCAGCAGCAAACTAATATCTTCCATGTGGTAATTGGGCGTTGCTATGCGGACATGGTCATTATCGTCCAGACCGAAAATTACTATTTTTTCAATTGTCAGGTACGTTTCTCTACTTGTGCCTGTAATCAAACCGGGCCTTTGTACCAGCTGGTTGCCGGATAATTTTTCGACTTTATGAACACCATTTCGGTTGATTCCGTGAATGAAAAACGTTGCTTTGTTGTTTCTGGGGGTTGATGAGAAAACCGCAATCATGAGGCGGGACGGGTGGGGTAGTTCTTTGTTTAATACCTGTTCGCCATTTCCCGAAAGTTCCCCAAGTGAGATACCCGGAGTGGAGAGATGGGTATCTCTGTCGCGATAATGATAGATGGAAGTATCATCGTTCCACATGTGTTCCAATGCGCTTTCCAGATGGGCTTTTGTTTCCACGAGACGAGGAATTTCACCAATTTTGTTGAGCTTTTCAGCGATGCTAATCAGTGAATTGCATTCTTTGACCAGAAAAGCGCAGAGTGCAGGGCTTTCGAACATGGTAATGTCAGCGCAGCAAGGGCTTTTTTCTTCGGACAAGGAAAAAAGCGGATGGTCATGGATGTCGAATTGCAGGGAAGAAGACCATTCAGGAACACCATCCTGATCACGATCGTTTTTACTGTCGAACCAGGAGAGCAGGTTTTCAAGCATCGGGTGAAATGCGTAATGGAGGAAAGCAGTATCGCCGCATTTTTCATAATAAGAAAGGGCAATCGTTGCCAAAAGCGGCAGGGGCTGATTTCCGGATGGATGTCCATCTCCCCGGCTGTTTTCTCCGGCAGGATTGACGGAGGTAATCAGGGTTTTCAGCAGGTTTTCCCATAGGGTGCAGTCGATATCAGATTGGTTCCTGATGATGTAATACAGTTCGAGGGGGGAAAGGTTGTCCGGTATTTTTCGCATATCGTCGTTCGGTTGTGCAGGTGTTGCGGTTTTTGTGTCATCGTCCTCTGAAAGACGGTCAGATTGTTCCGGGGCCAGCTGCCAGGATGAGTAAATTAGATTTTTCGAAAGAGCAAAGGTGGTATTCCAGTCTGCGTTCCCTGTTTCGATTTCAATGCCGGCTGCATTGCGAAGTTCGATTTTTGCGATTTCGGCATCCCAGTTTCGGGAGAAAATTCGCCTTATTCTCCGGATGGACTGCTCAATGGATGGTTTCCATGCCAATGCACATGAGACTGTTTTTTCTTCGTTGCCGGAAAGGAGAAAAGACCTTTTTAGGGATGAATACGGGCTTTGGACGATACTTCCTCCGCCTGAAAACAGGAATACCGGAACGATGTCTTCCGTTTTTCCTTTCAGCAGTGATATTTTGTCAACGATGTCGCCCTTCATTATTTCACCGTTGGCCAGTGGTTGCAGGATGGTACCCCATTCGATTTCGATTTTACGTTTTTTCAAATGCTTGTTCGTCAAAGTGCTGCGGATTGCCAGGGCATCATTTCCGGGAACCCAATACTCGATAATGACGTCTAATCCGGGAAACGGTGAAAAAGAAATCGCAGCGTAATTCGGGTAAATGCCGGTAATGCGTAGTGCCGAGGAGAATAAACCGGGATTGGAAACCCAGCGGTTGTTCTCGCTGAAACGCGGAAAAAGGCGGCAGCTGCGTGCTTTCAATCCGAGATTGGAGTAAATGGCTAATGCAGGCGGTTCTCCTCTTTCCCATTCCAGCTGCCAGGCAGGTTGTTGCTGCCGTGACTGGCCAAAACGAAAATCGGCAGAAAGGGTTAAATATAGCGGGTCATGGATAGTCAACGGTTGGTTTCGCATAGGCGTATCATCTTTGGGGTACGCAAATCTTGTTAATCCGTGCTAGAATTCATTCAGAATGAGATCAGAACAAAGGAGATGTTTTCCATGAGTGACATTATAAATCATCCGCGTGGTTTATTGTTCGAACAATTCGCAATCGGGCAGGTGATTACCAGCCCGGGAAGAACCATCACGGAAAGCGATATTGTTTCTTTTGCCGGATTGTCCGGCGATTATAATCAAATGCATGTCGATGCGGAATATTGCAAAACATCGGAGTTTGGGGCTAGGGTTGCCCATGGGCTTTTAGTGCTTTCGATTGCTTCAGGGCAAGCGGTTATGACGGGTATTTTGGAAGGTACCGTTCTTGCATTTCGCGAAGTGAACAATTGGAAATTTTCCAAACCCGTTTTCATCGGAGATACGGTGCATGTCAAGCTTGAAATTGCAGATTTGAAACCGATGAAGCGTTTGGGTGGTGGATTGGTGATTATCGATGTGAAGGTAATCAACCAAAAGGATGAAACCGTGATGCGCGGAAAATGGTCTGTAATTGTTCGCAGCGGTAAAAACAAACAGGATTAGTGGTTATTTGGGTATGGATGACGATAAGTCAAATTCACCTGACAAGGATTTAGGTAAAAAGTTCAGGAATTTACTGGACGACAATCCGATTTCTGAAGATGATACCGGGTCTGCGGCAGCAGAAAGCGATGGTGCGGGTCACGATTCGACGGAAAACGCACGCGACTTGCCGCGGGTCTTGATGGAAGAAAACGCAAGCGAAGATACCGGTCGTGTTTCTTTGGACGTCGATGCGCATGAGCCTTTGGCGGTAAACCAAGACGATAAACCTGCCTCAACTGAGCCGGTTGAAGATGAGCCTTTGGGGGATGGGGCGGAAAGCCGGGAAGACCGAATCTTTTTTACCGAAACCCATTTGAGCGATACGCTTCCGCCAGATGATGATGAACTGTGGATGCTCCCTGCGAAGGCGCCTGACGATGCCATGAAAAGCGGCGAGAAAGGGATTGATAGTGATGGTGATACACCGGCGCCTCCGGAGTTAGGAGAAACATCGGCTAATATGCCGCCACCGATCGATACGCAAGGGATGCCCTTGCCCCGAAAGAGTTCAAGGCGACCATATGATAACCCGGAGAAGCAGCGTCATCCGAATTCGTTTCACGAAGTAAGGTCATATTCTAACGGGGAGAAAAATAGCGCCGGAGTGATCTTGCCGGAAAAGACTGCGAAAAAGAAAATTGATGTTGCGAAATCGATGGGATGTTTGTTGCGCATGCTGGTTATTGCAGCCTTTGTTGGCGCAGTCGCCGGGATATGTATCAGTTCCTTCTTGGTCTATGAATATTTCGATATTGCGAAAACGTTACCCGATGTATCCCAGTTGCGCGAAAGCGCATCACAATTCGAGACGACGAGAGTTCTGGATAGAAACGGGAATGTCTTGTATGAGATCCTGGATCCACATGCAGGGCGCAGGACTTATGTTCCGCTCGATGAAATCTCACCGTATTTGATTGCTGCAACGATTGCTACGGAAGACAAGGATTTTTACCTGAATCCCGGATATGATGTTTTGGGTATTTTGCGTGCGTTTTGGCAGAATTTCACCAGCCAGGAAACTGTTTCAGGTGCTTCGACGATTACCCAGCAATTGACCAGGTTATTGCTGTTTTCTCCAAAGGAACGTACCCAGCGGACATATCTCAGAAAGATTCGCGAAGCGATTCTGGCTGCGGAAGTTACCCGAAGGTATACAAAAGACGAGATTCTGGAGTTATACCTCAACGAAATTTATTATGGCAATCTGGCTTATGGCGTCGAGGCTGCTGCACAAACGTATTTCCGCGTCCCTGCCAAGCAGCTGGATTTGGCACAGGCAGCCTTTCTCGCAGGACTGCCTCAATTGCCTTCGGTCTATGATATTTATTCAAACCGAAAAGCGACTTTGAACCGTCAGCATGATGTTTTATTGTTGATGTATCAGGCATCATTGGAGAAAAACTGTCTGGATGTCAGCAACAACCTGAAACCGATTTGCATCGGGGCTGGTGAAGCTGCACTGGCTGCCAAGGAAATCGAGGAATATACTTTCGAGAAGCCTGAAATCAAGATGAAATTTCCTCACTGGGTGAATTACATTCGAAACCGCCTCGAGGAAATGTACGACCCGCAAACAATCTATCGTTCCGGTTTCGATGTTTATACGACGATCGATCCCGGATTGCAGCACGAAGCACAGACAATTGTTCGCAAGCAGGTCGACCAGTTGAAAGACAAGCATGTTTCCGATGGGGCGCTGGTGGCGATCCGACCGGGCAGCGGGGAGATTCTGGCAATGGTTGGTTCTGCGGATTTTTACAACGAAGAAATCCACGGGCAAATCAATATGGCGGTTGTACCGCGCCAGCCGGGGTCTTCGATTAAGCCGATTACTTACGTGGCAACTTTCGAAAAGGGATGGACACCCGCGACCTTGATTTGGGATGTGCCATCGGAATTCCCACCGTCCGGGAACCCGGATGACCCCCGCCCTCCGTACAAGCCGGTGAACTATGATGGCAGGTTTCATGGGCCTGTTACGGTCAGGGTTGCTTTGGCGAATTCTTATAATGTTCCTGCTGTAAAAGCGCTGGATTATATAGGAATTTACGGGAAGGCGGAAGCTCCGGAAAAAGAAGGTTTCATCGCAATGGCGAAACGGCTGGGGATCGATACATTGACCCGGAATGACTACGGGCTTTCTTTGACTTTGGGCGGCGGTGAGGTTCCTTTGGCGCAGATGACAAGAGCCTTTGCCATCTTTGCCAACGGGGGCAGAAGTGTTTCTTTGCACGGGATTTCGAAAATAGTTGATCACACCGGTAAAGTGGTATATGAATACAAACCGGAAGAAAGTCGTCAGCTGATTCGGCCGGAGCATGCTTTCTTGATTTCTTCCATACTTTCGGATAATCAGGCAAGAACCCCTGCTTTCGGTCCGAACTCCGTCTTGAATCTGCCTTTTCAGGCTGCTGTGAAAACGGGCACGACGAATGATTTTCGGGACAACTGGACGATTGGTTATACTCCTGATATTGCTGTCGGAGTGTGGGTTGGTAATGCTGACTATACTCCGATGGTTCACACCAGTGGGGTAACCGGCGCAGGTCCGATTTGGGCTGAGTTCATGCAGGATGCCATTCAAAGCCTGACGGGGGGGAATCCGACAGCTTTTTCGAGACCGGCAGGGATTGTGGACAAGATTATCTGCCAGGTATCCGGTACGGAACCGTCGCGCTGGTGTCCCAGTCAGCAACGGGAGTATTTCGCTGCTGATCAACCACCGCTTTCGAAAGAAAATGATTTGTGGAAAAAAGTGGTCATCGATACGTGGACGGGATATTTGGCATCTTCGGATTGTGATGAGTATGTCGATGACAAGCTTGCACTGAACATTACCGATCCATGGGCAAAGAAATGGGTAAAGAAGAATCCTCAGGGGAAAGCATGGGCAAAAGGAATGGGTTTTGGCAAGAAAGCTGCCATTGCTCCGGTGAGAGAATGCAAGCAAAGTGATCCGAGACCAATTCTCGGTTTTCTATCGCCCGTCAATGGCGATCTTGTCAAACAAAGCCCGTTGACGATTATTGCGAAAGCTGATGCTACCGGAATGTTCAAGCGCTATCGGCTGGAGTATGGGCGGGGGTATGACCCGATCAAGTGGCATGAACTGGATGAAAGCAAGCATGCAGTGCATGACCCAAGGGAAATTTATTCGTGGGATATTCAGGACCTGGAATCGGGCAAGATTACCCTGCGGTTGTATCTGGAAAGCGACCGGGGTACATACGCTGAAACGAGAGTCCGG
>CAYWFK010000015.1:0-49298 GCA_964457375.1 uncultured Anaerolineales bacterium | reverse complement strand
TCTCGTCGGTGTCTGGGCAGGGTCTCCCGGAATACCGGATGCACAGCCTAAGCAACACATTGATCACAAGTTATCAGCCGCACTTTGGCGAGGGATGATTCAATATATCACTACCAAACTTCCGGCAGCAGATTTTCCTCAACCCCCGGGAATCTCGACAGTCAGGGTATGTGACCCGTCCGGGATGCTGCCCACGGATCAATGTCCGGCAATCGTCAACGAGATTTTTCTGAACGGGAACGAACCGACCCAATACGACAGGTTGTACCAAAAAATGCGTATCAACCGTGAAACCAAACGTCTCGCTACGGTATTCACGCCCCCGGAATTGATCGATGAAATCACTTACATGGTCGCTCCCCCGGATGCTGCCTCATGGCTCGAAAGCGCAGGTATCAAAACCCCTCCGACCGAATATGATGTCATCTATATCCCGAAAACGATTCCGCACTCCAAAATTACTTCTCCGAAGATGTTTTCTTTTGTCAACGGGAAGATCATAATTCGCGGTACTGCTGACGGCGATGATTTCATTTCTTACCGTGTCCAGATTGGGAAAGGGCTCAACCCGACATCCTGGGTCCTGGCAGGGAAAGACAGCAGCCACCCTGTCACAAATGGGAAGCTGGCAGTCTGGGATACAGCCAATCTCGAAGAAGGTTTGTATGCGATTCAGCTGATTGTCCTGCGCACTGGTCAGCACATCGATACGGCAACCATTCAGGTCACGTTGGACAACCAGCCACCCACAATCAACATCCCTTACCCGCAAGAGAACGAAACACTACAATATCAAACCGGGAAAAATATAACTTTCAAAGCCAACGTAACAGATAACACCGGCATTACCCGGGTCATGTTTTATCTTGGCTCACGACTGCTCGACACAATCGAAACACCGCCCTTTGTCACTCCGTGGAAAATGCGTCCCGGCACATATAAGCTGCGTGTTATCGCCGAAGACCTTGCCGGCAACAAGACAACCGCAACACTTCATTTCAACGTAGGAAAATAGCACTGCGAAAATTCCGCTTTCCTTTTCAATTTCAATCGCTCTCTGTCTTGACAAGCTTTATCCTTGTTTTTCCGGGTTTGCCAGTAACCGTCCGGCTTCCGGCACCACCTGTGTTCCCCTAAATTCACCCCAAACCCACTGGCGTTTACACAACCATCGTTCCAGAACAATTTCCCCAAAAACGGCAGCTGACGCTCACCGCTTCGGATTTTGCCTGCCAAAGATTGCGATTAACCTGGACTGCGCTAGTCAGCCAACAGGCAGCCATTGCACAAAACACGGCAATGACATTCTGGCAGCCAACAATCGTAGAAACTTTTGCTGCACAAGGTTAGTAGAATGCTACACCTTTCTGAACGAGCCATTGAACAAAGCCACATTTGTCATCACCGAACACTGGAACCTAAAAAATCTTTCATGAGAAAAGGCACCGGCACTTTCGACAAAGTCAGCTCTCACCATCTCAGAAGACTAGCGAGATTCTCAATAACAGCCCGCTTGATATGGGGCGTGCAAGATACCCGTCCCCTTATCCTGTTTTCTATCAGCCAGGCAAACATCATAGAGACAAAGAAAAAAAGAGACCTTCCATTTAGACGGAAGGTCTCTATTACATTCTGGCAGGAAAATAGTTCTCCCGGATTACGGTAGATTCCCCACAACATCAAAAGACGAGAGAATATCGATAAGGGCAGCTGCGTTTTCCTTGGTGGTAACTTGTATCTGTATCAAAGCCAGGAAAGCAAGCGGGTCTTTGATTGGTCGTACCGCAACAACGACGAGCATTGTATTTCCACCACATCCCCAGGTATCTGTCTTCCCTTCGTAAACTTCATCGCTGAAATCCATTCTCTTCAGGAACTTGCAATCATCCTCATACCAGTGTTTTGTACCATCGAGAAGCTGCACATACCCGCCAATTTTTCCCCAGTCTCTTGACGCAGAGAAAATCACACCGGGTACTTTATACGTGGATTTGAATTTTTCCAGGTCCGGAGAAGCCATAATTCTGGCTGCGACAAAATGCAGGTCTCCCCAGTCGCCTTCCCAGAGCGAACCGTCCGTTTCATTCCAGGATGCCGGCACTTTCGTCCCGATTGCTTTGGTATCGTCGAAAACTTCAATCAACTCGCCGCTTTCACCCTGAGACGTATGGGTGTTATTCGTATTATTATCATTTTTACCGGTATCTTCCTGATTGTCATCCGGCAAAGTTGCAGCAGTTTCCAACGCTTTTCCGTTCAACTGACCGGATAAGATCTTTTTATCCACCCAGCGCATCACATCGATGGAAAGGGTGTCTTTGGAAGGATCATGAGTGCGAAGAATATCACAGTAATCTGCCATCGAACCGTCAGTTGCCAAATTCAGGTTTTCGATTTTCAGGATGATATCGCCGCCCTTCAACCCTGCTTTATCAGCCGGAGAACCGGATTTCACTGATGAAACCCATACACCCGACAGAGATTTGTCATCCGAGACAACCGCCACCCCATTGACGCCAATCGATTCGACATCACTGCCTTTTTTGAGCTCTTGAAGTAATTGCTGAGCAAGGTCTTTGCCGATAGCAAAATACTGATCAGCTGCTTTGTAGGCAGCATAATTGATCCCCACAATGTGCCCATCTTTGTCGACAAGCGGACCGCCGGAATTTCCGGGATTGATTGTTGCGTCATGCTCAATCACCGAATCAACAGAAGCCCAGTTTGTTTCACCGTTGGCATGTTCTTTCGAAACAATCCCTTTCGTCAAAGTGAATTCAGGGTCTCCAAGAGGATAGCCGGCAGCATAAACCTCCAGCCCGACCGGTGTATCCCCTGCCCGCCAGTCAAGATACGGGAAACCATCTCCATCGATATCAATCAACGCCATATCAGAACACTCCGAAACAGCAACGATTTTCGCATTGTAAGTCTTGGATTTGTCACCGCCAATCCACACTTTCAGCAATGCCGCCCCCGTTACCACATGGTTGTTCGTCAATGCCAGCCCGGAAGGATCGATAATGAACCCGGAACCCATACCGGCAACATTCGCCTGGTAGCCAAACTTGGGATCGATGAATGTTCCCTGGGCTTTGATTTGTATGACAGCTTTCTTGATATCCTGGATGGAATCAATAGCGCCGTTCGTCTTTGTCGGCTCCTCATTTTGCTTCGGAAGCGTAGCTTTTTCTTCGGTTTGTGCTTCAGGCTGTTTCTTGTCGACTGGTTTCGATGTCGGCATACTGCATGCAAAACCGATAAAAAGAATCATTCCTGTTAACCATAACAATGGCTTAAACACCTTCATTTCACATTCTCCTGTTTTTCTCAATTCTAATGATTTTCCGTGAATTAATTGTGAAATAGTACGAATTAAACGTAGTTTAGCACACAAATTGCATTCGGATGCCGATAAAACAAACCGGCTAACAAGTTTGATAATGACCAAATCCCAATTCAAACCGGGAATTGTCGAAGCACTACTTTCGTTGCACGAAAAGCAAGCGGCGGCAGGTGATTGATATCGAAAAATGCCGCGCCATCCGCATCATCAGCCGCCCTAAGTTCACCCGAAACAATTTTCCCCCGATAAATAATCACAATATGCGCCCCGCGTGCATGCTCTTGCCCTGACACCACCGTTTCGATTCCGGTTACCTGCACAACAAGCCCCGTTTCTTCAAGACATTCGCGTTCCGCAGCTCTTGCAGGGTCTTCACCCGCATCGACAAAACCGGCCGGCAAAGTCCACAACCCTTTTTTCGGGTTGTGCCGCCGGCGAACAAGCAGCACCCGGTGATCCTTCTGCAATACGACCGCAGCGGCAACTTTGGGGTCCGGATAAAATACCCAGCCGCAATCCGGACACACAGGCCGGACTTTTCCTACACGCTTTCGCTGAACAAGCCTGGCGCCACAACGCACACAAAAATGAACATCCGTTACCAGTAAATTTTCCGCCATTGATACCCTGCTTTCACGAAACTCAATCCATCCCGCCTATCTCCTGCGGGAGAACCACACCGCAGCCAACCCGGAGAGCAAAGCGACAATCAAAAGTCCAATTTCCGCCACCTGAAGCCAGCCGAACCCAACCCGCTTCTCCGGCGCAGACTGCCGTGGCAAATGCTCCGTTGGCGTCTGGGTCGGGTTAACTGTTCCCGCCGAAGTCGCAGATAGCATCGGTTCCGTCAGCGTGTCGGTTGGTGCAGCCATGACAATGATAGCTTCGGTTTGAGAAATATCTTCTGCTTCTCCCAAAGTCATTGTGAGCGTACCGCTGCCGGTAAAAGGCATCGTGCCGGTCAGTGCCCGGCTTCCCAGAGTAAGCGAGAGGGGTTCTTCCGCCATGGTCTGCGGAAGCATTGCTTTCTCGTTTTCTTCTTCATGGGCTGTACGGAGGCCAGAATCACCATAAGCAGAGGGTGTCTCCTTTTGTGGATTACCCGCAGTTTCCAAATCAGCGCTTTCCGAAGCAATTTCTTCATTAGCCTCGTTCCCCGCCATCGAAAGAGGAGCTGCACTCTTTTCCCTGGCAATTTCACCGGCAGATTGATCGACAACATTCGGTGCCATCAACGGCAGGCTTTCCCGGGTTGAAGACATTGGACGAACGGCGAAAAAATCTCCCAGTGTAATCATCACGAACAGAATACTTGCCATCACCGATACAAACCGCAACACGGAAAACAACGTTGAAGATGGTTTTTTCATACCAGCCATTTCCGGGGTCAGTGTGAAATTGTGCGGAGCGCGCACCTTTGGCAGCATACGAAAAGCCCGTTTCGTCGTTTCCAGCTCCGACAAAGCGCTTCTGAACGAAGCATCTTCCTGTAAACGCGTTTCGATACGGGCTTTCTCCTTTGGCGAGACCTGCCCGTCCAAATAGGAAGATAATACCTCCCAATCCCGATCCGTCAGTGTAATCTTGTTCATGATGGTGCCTCATCATTCAGACGAAATGCACTCGGTAATAGTTCCCGAAAATGTTGCAGGCAATGACGCATACCGCGTCTTGCCCGGGCCAGGCGGCTTTTAATCGTACCAACCGGCACTTTGACGACCGAAGCAGCTTCTGAATAATCCATCCCCTGAACATCGATCAGCACCACCACAGAACGGAATTCCACCGACAAACGCTGTAAGCAATAATCAATCGCCTTGGATAATTCCAGTTGTTCGATTTTCTCTTCGGGAGTACCGTCCGGGTCAGTAAGCCAGGCAGGGGATTCGATTTCCTCATCGTACGCATCGGTTGGCTCCAGCGCTGTTGTCGGTCGTCTCTTCCTCTTCCGGATTTCATCGTAGCAGGCATTGGTAACGATTCTCAACATCCACGCCCGGAATGATCCGCCGCGAAAAGATTTTATCTTGCGATACGCAGAAATGAATGCATCCTGCGTAACATCCTCAGCCGCTTCCTTCGTTCCAAGAATACGATAAGCCTGAGAAAAAACCATATCCTGATAAGTCAAAACGATTCGATTGAAAGCAGTCAAATCCCCTTTCTTTGCTTCTTCGATCAAAACGTGTTCATCCACGTTAGTTTCCCTTTGTTGATATCTGTCAAATAGCGTCGTTGTTCCAAAACACAACAGCATGATCTGCAATTGGCTATATTCTAAACCATGATGCTGAAAATAGTAACCTGAAATAGATTACAGACAAATTATCCATTTCGATTAGTCTCTCTGACACCATGGATTGAAGAACGGCACCTATTGCGAATACAAACAAACGCGATTACAATCATGCGCACTTGCTTTATCGCTCTCAACGAAAATACAAGCGCTGGTTTACCACCCCCTTCTGCCTTCGATACCCCGGGATAAAACGGAACCAACTATTCGAGGATTGCCATGACCAAAGATTTTTCCACGAAAGCATTTCAGGATTATTACCCTGAAAAATGGAGCATTTGTTACGGATGCGGCAGGTTGAACAAACACGGTCTGCACATCAAAAGTTATTGGGCTGAAAACGATGAAGAAACCGTCAGCCATTTCAAACCGGCTCCTTACCACACTGCCATCCCGGGTTACGTTTATGGCGGGCTGATTGCTTCACTGATTGATTGCCACGCTACGGGAACCGCGGCTGCCGCAGCGTACCGTACAGAAGGCAGAGCAATGGATTCGGCCCCACCGCTCCGTTTTCTCACGGCATCCTTGCATGTCGATTATCTCAAACCGACACCTATCGACACCACGCTCGAAATAAGGGGAAAAATCAAAGAAGTCAAGGGAAGAAAAGTCATTGTTAGCGTTGATTTAATCGCTGATGGCATCATCACCGCCCATGGTGAGGTCGTCACTGTTCAGATCCCGAAAGCCCTTGCAGAAGAACTGGGCGTAGAAGAGTAAGAGTAAACGAGCAGAAACTGCGAAAACACATGCCAAACATTTGGAACAACAAAACAATTTCCGGCGAAATGTTCGTCCTGCTGGCATCCGTTCTTTGGGGCACAACAGGAACCTCGCAAGCGCTGGCGCCAGCCAATGCACATCCGTTATCGATTGCAGCCATTCGCATCACCATCGGAGGCATCGCCTTGTTGCTCATCACCCTGGCAGGGAACGGTTTTCGTTTTGACAAACCCCGTATCACAGCCAACACAGTAATCGCTGCGGTTTGCGTCGCCGCTTACCAGGTGTTCTTCTTTTCCGCGGTCAGTCGCACAGGGGTCGCAGTCGGTACAATCGTTGGCATCGGAAGTTCCCCCATATTCGGCGGCATTATCGGGTTCCTGTTCCGGAAAGAAACTCTGGGGAAACGCTGGTTTGCCGCCACAGCCATTGCGATTACAGGCACGGTGCTGCTGGTTTCATCAAACCGTGGCCACTTGATTGACCCCGTCGGTATTTTACTGGCACTCGGTGCCGGTTTTGCCTATGCAGTTTACGTACTCACAAGCAAATCCGTCATGGCTTCCCAGACCATTCAACTAACATTGGCAATTATCTTCACCATTGGCGGATTACTGCTCGCCCCGCTGCTATTCCTGCATGATATGTCCTGGTTGTGGCAGCCGCGAGGTCTCGCCGTTGGATTGAACCTGGGAATTACAACCGTTGCTATCGCCTATACGCTGTTTGCACGGGGGTTGAGCACACTGCCTGTCTCCAAAGCCACCACATTGACACTCGCAGAACCGCTTACTGCCGCCCTACTTGGCATTTTCTATCTCAACGAAACCATCACAATCAGGATTTTGTCGGGTTTACTCATGGTATTCATCGGGCTGATGCTGCTTGTCTGGCATCCGCAAAAACAAGAGACCTCCGGTTTGATTCCGGTTTTCGATTCCGCTCAGGAGGAAGATTGAGAATGTCGCTTGATATTGCGCGCATTCAGGCGCTTTGCTTCGACGTCGACGGCACATTGAGCGATACGGACGATTTGTTCGTACAAAAACTTAGCCGTTTGCTTACTCCATTCAAAGTTTTCTTTCCAAATAAAGACCCGCATTCGATTGCCCGCAAAATTGTGATGACAACCGAAACACCGGGAAATTTTCTCTATGGCATTCCGGACCGTCTGGGTATCGATGACGAAATCGCGGCCATTGGCGATTTTCTATACCGCAAAGGTTTAGGGAGAAAAATCAATCCTTTCCTGCTGATCCCGAAAACAATCGAAACCGTCCAAACCCTCTACGGACATTTTCCGCTGGCAGTCATCAGCGCCAGAGGAAAGCGCAGTACGGAATATTTCCTGAATCAATTTTCCCTGTCGAAATATTTTCACCCGGTCATCACTGCACAAACCTGCCAGCACACCAAGCCCTATCCCGATCCGCTCATTTTTGCTGCCGCCCAATTCGGGGTGAAACCGGAAGCCTGTTTGATGATCGGTGATACAAGCGTCGATATCATCGCGGCAAAACGGGCAAATGCACAAGCCGTTGGCGTCCTGAGTGGGTTTGGGGAAGAAAAAGAATTAAGAAACGCCGGTGCGGACATCGTTCTTGATAGTATTGCGAACCTCCCTGCTGTTTTGCTGGGGAAGAAATAATATGCCAATTGCATAGTTTGCACTTTTCGCAAGATATTGTGCTAAACGGGAAAATACACTATAATATACTTACTATGAAGCGCTTTCTAAAGAACCTGCTATTAATCATTGGACTGTTTACCCTAATGGGCATGCTCAACATCGATGCCTCTGCACAAGGTACAACGCACAGTCATTATGTGAGCAGCACAGGTCATTGGATCTCAGGCGCTTTTCTCGATAAATATGAGCAAACCGGTAACGCACAGTGGATTTACGGAGACCCGATTACAGACGAATTCATCGACAAAGAAACCGGAATAAAAATACAGTATTTCGAGCGGGCAAGATTCGAATACCATCCGGAAGCTCCCGAAGGGCAAAAAGTCGTTCTGACCGAACTGGGCACTTACCTGTACGAACCCGGCAATCTTTTTACCGATATTCCTGAAATGCCCGGCTGCAAGGAATTCCCGGAAACAGGGCATAAGGTCTGTTATGCTTTTCTGGAATTCTATTTTGCCAACGGCGGATTGCAACAATTCGGATACCCCATTTCCAATTTTGAAATACAAGACGGCTGGATCGTCCAATATTTTCAAAACGCCCGGTTCGAATGGCATTCAGACAACCCCAAGGGGAAACAAGTTATCATCTCGGACTTCGGCAGAAGATATTTCGACCTGCGCGGAGAAGACCCCAAACTGCTCAAACCGACAACCCATGTGGACGGCATCCCTATTCACCCGGTGAACAGCCTGCACACGACGGCATTTGTCAACAACGCAGTAATCCCATTGTACGGCACGCAATCCATCTTTGTCATCGTCCGCAGCCAAAACAACACTGCGGTCAACGGCGCCACCGTGAAATGTATCATCCAGCTCCCCGGCGGAGAAATCAGCAAAACCTACCTGCCGCCCACAAACGAAAAAGGTATCACGTCCCTGTTATCGATACCACTGGTTACCAAGAAACCCGGCATCGCCAGCGTTACCATCGAGGTCGAATACGGAGATATTCACGACACAACAAAAACATCTTTCCACGTCTGGTACTGATCTTCCGCCATCCCCCTTACAAAGAAAATCAAAAGGCTGCTAATCAATCGCAGCCTTTTTGTTATTCCGTCAGCAAACAAAACCCGGCAATCAGCCGGCAAGCTGGCTCAACAATCTCCGGTAATCGCTTACGTTTGGCGGGTCAAGCTTGACAATCTCGCGGATGACGCGTATGCCGTTGGTCTGGTCTCCGCTATCCAAATACAACTCACCGGCTTTATCCAGTTCCAGCAGCCCGTCACTTTCCTTCCCTTGCCAATAGTAAACCATACCCAGCACCTTATGCAATCCTGGCTGGTCCGGTTTGTCTTCGAGCAAAGGCTTGATGAATTCGACTGCGTCATCAAGTTTCTTTTTCATCCGCAGGGAAGCGATATACCTTTCGATTGCCTCGATAGCATGTCCGTCCTGTCCCAGGCGGAAATTCAAATCAACATAATTCCGAATCGCTTTTTTGTCGCTCGGATTGATTCTAAGAATTTGGTCGAAAATCTTGATTGCCTGCCGCCAGTCAAGGCTTTGAATATCGATATCTGCAATACGGTGCAGGAGGCGAATCTTCCACGAGTTATCCATTTGGGTTTGATTGACAATCCGCAAAGCTCTCGCATAAGCTTTTCTCGCATTGTTCAGTTCAGCCATATGGTAATAAACTTCTCCCAAATCGATATATTCGTTCAGGACATCATCCCGTTTGCCGCGCTCCTTGTACAATTCGATGAGCTGCAACCGTGAATCGATATTCATCGGCGCCAGTTCCACAACCTTTTTCAACAAATCAATCGCCCGTGAACTTTCTCCGCGGATGACATTGGACTTCGCAACCATCAGGAACTTCGTGATAGCTTCATCCATTTTCCCTTCATCATAAAGCAACTCGCCGATGATCATATGCAAAGGCAAATACACGGGGGCATATTCCAGCGCAAAGAAAGTGGCTTCCATCGCAGCGCGATTCAAACCTTTTTGGGCTAGCATTCGGATTTCAGTCAGGGCATTGACTGCCTGACTGCTTTTTGCCTCAACAAGCACTTCGGCAATCGGAACCGGGACACTATCCATCTCGATGGTAATCAACTGCGCCCGCACATTTTTCAAATGTTCTTTCCAATTCGGACGCATCAGCAAATCATCGATATTGGTGCAAATCCGTTCAAGATGTGCCTGATTGGATTCCAGAGGTACTGTCTCGATCATCGATTCATACATTTCGACCAGTGTTTCTTCCTGCTCAACCGGCACCACACTGGCATCTGCAATTTTGAGCGCTTCAAGAAAATTCACTGCCGAATCCATGACCTTGCCCATTGCCCACAGGTTTCTGCCCATCAACAATCTGGCTGCCAATGCATAATCCACATCATGAAAAGAGCGCTGCAAATGCCTGATTGCACTCTCCTGGCGCCCTTCCTTGTCCATCAAGTAACCCATCTCGAAAGATGCCGCCGAATTGTGCAGCCCGGCGTTGAATGCCTGTTTGAGTTCCTCCGCTGCTTCCCCGAATTTTTCCCGCATTTCCAGATCGACGACTTTCCCGACATGCATCATGACTTTTCCGGGATCAGCACCATGATTCTCATTATGGTTGTTTCCCCGAACAAGCGTATCCGAACCATGTTTCGAGGAATACAAAGCGCTGCTCGTCATCGACTGTTGAAAGAAATCCTCCGCCAGAGCAGCCAGGGCACGCTGGTGAGCCCACTCAATCGGGTCTTTGGCTTCATCATCATGACTGCTTTGCGGGGCTTCCAGTTTTTGCACTTCGTCCTTCGTGTATGGTATCGCCAGCAGTCCGGTTCCACCATGAGGTTTCGCCGGTTTGGGGAGCATAATCCCCCTCCGCACCATATCCAGCGCCTGATGAGCTTCTTCGCTGGTTGGCAGAATCTGAAGCGCCCGGTTGATTGCCTGAATGGTTTTCTCCACATTCCCGTCATGCTGCATCAAGCTCGCCACATGAAGATATTCCCGAACAGATTGCTGCTTCTTCCCCAGTTTTTCATAGATAACCGCTAACCGGGAATGTGCATGCAGGTTTTCAGGCACCAAAGAAACCGCACGTGTCCACAATTCCAGTGCGCGTTTCAGGTTCTGATTCCGCAGCTGCACCTCAGCTGCCCGATAAGCAGCTTCAGCCGCATAATCTTTTTGATCGAGTTCTTCGTAAATAATCGATGCTTTTTCAAAGGGAATTGGATCGCTTGGAGAAAGTTTGGCAACTTCCAGATAATATTTCAGGGACTCTGTGAGGTCTTTCTGCTCGAACAACGCCAAAGCCAAACTGGTCAACGCTTTGACATCCCCAGGCTTTTCATCCAGTGCCAAACGATAGTACTTTGCAGCATTAGCCCAGTTCTGTTCCCACGCCGCCGAATGCCCCTTTCCCATATTATCCTGATAGCGTTCATTTGATCCGGCCATCTTTTTCACTACCCATCTTTCTAATGTATAAACGAATCATCACCCAGCGTTTTCAGGCAAAGTTCACAAGTCAAACGTTTTCAATTCACCCCAGTTCTTTCCAACCGACAAGTCGGTTTTCAGGGGAACATCCAACTTGTAGATGCCTTCCATCACTGATTTTACCAGCTTCGCTGTCGCCTCGATTTCATCTTCAGGGACTTCGAACACAAGTTCATCATGCACCTGAAGAAGCATTTTAGCACCAAAACCCGATTTGGATATTTTTTCCTGCATATCAAGCATAGCAAGTTTAATTATATCCGCTGCTGTACCCTGAATCGGGGCATTGATGGCTTCTCTTTCCGCTCTATTCTTCGCATTACGGTTCATTTCAGACGAAAAAACCGGGAAATAACGCCGCCGCCCCAACAAGGTTTCGACATATCCCTTTTCAGCAACGCTTTTACGCATCTGATCGATGAAAGATTTGATCCCCGGGAATTGTTCGAAATAGCGTTCCACGAAATCTTCCGCTTCCGCTAATGTCAAATCCGTCGAACGGGTCAAACCAAACGGGCTCATCCCGTAGAGCAGCCCGAAATTGATTGCCTTCGCATGCCGCCGCTGCCCGCGGGTAACATCATCGATTGGAACATGATAAATCGCTGCTGCAGTTGCCGCATGGATATCCTGCCCTTCACGGAATGCTTGAATCATCGCCTTATCCTGCGCCATATGCGCTGCAATCCGCAATTCCACCTGAGAATAATCCGCCGCAAGCAGCTGGTTTCCAGCCTCGGCAACAAATGCTTTGCGTACCTCCCGCCCCAAATCCGTTCTGATCGGAATATTCTGCAAATTCGGGTCGGAAGACGCAATTCGTCCGGTAACAGAACCTGCCTGATGATAGGATGTATGAATACGGTGCGTTTCAGGATTCACCTGTAACGGCAATGAATCAACATAAGTCGATTGTAATTTCGCCAACTCACGGTATTCCAAAATGTTATCGACAACAGGATGCGCACCCCGCATCAATTCCAGCACACTCGCAGCCGTAGAATAATGACCTGATGCCGTCTTGCGTGTTCTGCCCGGCGGTTTCAGACCCAACTTGTCGAATAGAATCTGCGAAAGCTGCTGAGTTGAATTGATATTGAAAACCTTGCCAACCTGGGAATAAATTTCTTCTTCGATTACCTTCATCCGTTTTCCAAGAGTCGCTGACATACGATCCAGGAACGGGACATCCAGGCAAATCCCCGCCATTTCCATCCCGGCGAGCACACGGATCAACGGCATTTCCATCTCATCGAACAAGTGTCTTTCTTCTGTCTTTTCCAATTCCAATTGAAGTTCCGGCAACAAGCGCAGCACCATCACCGCATCGTCTACGGCATAAGGCAGCACCTTCCCGATTGGCACATCTGCCATACTTATTTGCTTTTTTCCCTTGCCAATCAACTCAACGATCGTCGTCATTTGGATTCCCAAACGTACCCACACCAGATTCTTCAACCCAAGGTTGCGTGAAGCGGGATTGGTCAGCCATTCAGCAATCATCGTATCGAAAGATAAAGGGAACACATCCAGCCCGTGCCTGTGCAAAACCACATAATCATATTTCAGATTATGCCCTGCTTTTTCGATTTTCGGATTGGTCAAAGGTGCTTTCAGGGCATCAATCACCTGGGACAACGGTAACTGCGGTTCGCCGGTTTGGTGGTGTCCAACCGGGATGTAATAACCTTTGGTTTCATCGACCGCCAAAGAAATACCGACCAGTTTCGCACGCATTTTATCGGTGGAGGTAGTCTCCGTATCGAAGGCGATAATTCGGGAATCATTGAGGGTTTCAACCAGTTGAGCAAGCGCCTTCGGTGTGTTCACCAGGCAGGCATCGATTTTTACGCCGTCCCGTGAAACAGTCGCTGTCCGCGTCGCCGAAAGTTTCACCACAGGGAACATAGAAAGCTGCTCCCCACCTGATTGAGGCCGTTTTCCGTATAATACTTCGAGAGCGGTTAGCCGGTTGAGAAGAGAGCGAAACTCCAAAGTTCGGAACAACTTCCTGACATGTTCAGGATTGAATTGTTGTGGACGGGCTTTGTCCAAATCCAGCGGGATGACCAAATCCGTAACGATCCTTGCAAGTCTCTGGCTCAGGAAAGCTGAATCCCGGCTGGCTTCCAGCTTCTTTCTTAAGCTGGGTTTCATTTCATCCAGATGCTCATAAACGGATTCCAGAGTCTGATATTCTCCCAAGAGCTTGACTGCTGTTTTCGCACCCACACCCCGTACACCCGGAATATTGTCCGAAGGATCCCCTACCAGTGCCTTGTAATCGACAATCTGGTCGGGTCGCACCCCGAAATATTCGATGACATCCTTGGGCAAATAATCCTTGGCTTCGGACAATGACTTGCCCGGCAAAGTAACAATCAAACGGTCATCAACCAGTTGCAGTAAATCCCTGTCGCCGGTAAAAATCTTGACCCCCATACCGTCCTCGACAGCCTTTTTGGAAACACTCCCCAGCACATCATCCGCTTCATAGCCTTCCAGTTCCAGCCTGGGAATGTTGAAGGCATCCACCAGCTCCCGTATTCGTTCTATCTGTGGACGAAGATCCTCGGGCATTTTCGCACGCGTTCCCTTATATTCAGGGTAAATATCATCGCGGAAAGTCTTTCCCGTATCGAAAGCAACAGCAATATAATCAGGGTTTTCCTGTTCGAGTATTTTCATTAGAACCCTGGTGAACCCGTATATACCGGCTGTTGGTTCCCCGGTGCTCGTCACCCAGCGCCCGCCGCCGGAGCCGGCAGTCAGGGCAAAATAAGTACGATACGCTAACGCATGTCCATCAATTAAAAACAAGACCTCAGGCATTTTTATATCCCAGGTTTATCCTATATTGTGATTTGATTAAGATTGTTTGCAAACATCTCCAGCCAGTCCTGAAACTCTTCCCGAATACGGGGGGAAAGCAGGCATCTTTCTTGCACTCACTGATTAAGAACAAACCGGAGCATGAATAAATATTTTCCAAATCATTCGGAAGCCAATAAAACGCATGCTTTTTCAAGTTTCCACTACGGTGCGTTCAAAACTCCTGCTGATGATAACAGTGTATCATGCCCTTGAAGCCCATGCAAGGAAAAAATCCCTCGCTATTTTGATAGGAGGAAAACGATAATTAAGAACGCTTTCCTGCCTTTCTTTGTTATAATCAATTCAATATATCAAAAGTTTTTCGAATAATAGCACTTATGAAAATGAGATAATCATCTCAATTATGCAAAAGAAGTATCGTACTCTCATTCTGATTGCGCTAACCATATTGCCGTTTCTGGTTATCAAAACAGCAGTAAGCTTTGCCGCGGAAAAACCGGTTCGGAATACCAATATCACAGTACCTTACGTGCAACACGAATGGTGGATGCTTTCGTGGTCAGATAACGAACTGCAATGCCAGATTTTCACCGACCATGACGGCTTGCCGACAGGAGACGATGTGTTTGTTTACTGCGGCAACAACCTTTACACCAAGTGGTCGAAAACGGATGCATGCCCAGCCATAGAAGACGACACGGAAGATATTTCCGACTGCAAAGGGTACTATTTGCATGAAGTTTCAACCGAAGAGTTAACCAAAACCATTCATGTCGAACTGCCTCTCGCCGAGGCATGGATCGGTATGGAAGATTGTTCACCCAACCAACCGGATAATTTTTGCACGGAACTTCCAACGCTGGTGATTACCGGCGTCGAACCGCTCCCCAACGAAACAATTACAGGAATACAAGGCACTTTCAATGATATCCCGTTTACCTGCGAGGGCAATGTCTGTAAAGTGCCGGTCAGACCCACTACGCTGGACGGAGTGACCGTTTCTTTTTGGGCTGAATCCAGCTATGGCGATGAAAGCGAACACTATACCGCCCTTGTCCGCGTCGTCGATACCGGTGTTACCGAAAAACCGGAAGACCAGGGTTGGTATGTCGATGTAATGAGTTCCCGCTGGCGCGGAAAACAGGCAGGCACGTGCGCCCAGACATGGCAATCCTTCCCCCCCATCGGAGATCCTCCGATCTGGCTGAGCACCCCCGAATCAAGCCAGCTGCTCGCCTCGGATGAACCGTATATGTTCCTCGCCGGGAAATTAATCTCTCAGGGTTTTGTGGATGCCATCGACTGCCCTAACCGAGGCCTGGAAAGTAACGGCTATGCGAACACGTGCGGTATGGAAAAAGCCCGTGAAAAAGTTGACCTGTGGCAAAATCGCTTCGATCAAAAAATCATCGATGTTGCCAACGAAACGGGAATCCCTGCCCAGTTGATCAAAAACCTGTTTGCAAAAGAAAGCCAATTCTGGCCCGGTGTTTTCAACGGAGATAAGGAATTCGGTTTGGGACAGTTGACCGAACTAGGTGCCGATACCATCCTGCTATGGAACGAATCTTTCTTCATCCAGTTTTGCCCGCTTGTGCTCAGCGAGGACAAATGCGAATTGGGATATGCCCAGTTGGACAAAGAAGATCAGGAAATCCTGCGCGGGGCTGTTGCCACAAACGCAAGTGCCTATTGCGCAGAATGCCCTGCCGGAATCGATCTCAGCCACGCCGATTTCAGCGTTCAGCTTTTTGCCCAAATATTACAAGCCAATTGCGAACAAACCGGACAAATCATCAACAGCATAACCGGCAAACAACCCGGTGAAATCAGCACCTATGAAGACTTGTGGCGGCTGACTTTGGCGAATTACCACGCAGGCCCCGGTTGTTTGCTCAAAGCAGTCAAAGCCATCCCCTCCGGATCCCCCGTCACCTGGGAAACCGTTTCCCCCTTCATCGATAAAGAATGCCCGGGTGCTATCGATTACGTCGAACAGATCAGCCACTAATAATCCGCCCATTTCCCCCGCCAACAAAACTCAGGACTTCTTGCCGGATGCCACCAATGCCTTTGCCAGATTGAGGAATTCCCGCCATTCTTCTTCGAAGAAGTGCAGGGTAACATTGTTCAATTCCAAATGATAGGTAATCTCGCCATCCGGCTCTTCTGCACTCCAGGCAATATAAGTTTCAGTCTCGGTAATAGTTTTCGTTTTCGGTTCAGGAATATCAGCCATAGTTCACCTCGTTTTGATTTGGTTACGGTGCCGGTAAAACATACCAGGGGTTAATAAAGCCGCCCTGATAACGTATTTCGAAATGCAAGTGGGGTCCTGTTGAATTGCCTGTACTACCCGAACGGGCTATCATCTGCCCTTTCGTTACGCTTTGCCCACAGCGGGCAAGGATGGAATTCAGGTGCGCGTAAAGTGTCTGATAACCGTTTCCATGATCGATCATCACCATATTCCCATAACCGCCGTTTGCCCAGCCGGCAAAAACAACCACACCGCTATCGGCAGCTACAACCGGGGAACCGGAAGCAGACCCAATATCGATAGCCAAGTGCCCCGACCAGTAATCGTTCCCGGAAATCGTGTGATTCGTCGTTGGCCACATGAACGCTCCCGTGCCGACAGCGCCCTGAAAACTCCCCGAGCAAGCGCCAGAACCATATAAACCGGCAGAAACACCGGCATGCCCGCGGGGAATTGTCGGAATGAGCCATTGCTGAAATTCCCGGTGACCTCCCGGAACCATTACCAGGCTGCCTTCATCGAAATGCGGGTCGGTCAAATCAACCTTGTTACCGACCCAGCCGAGAATCGCATCATCCGACACATCGAAATCAACAGCCACTTTGTCAAGCGTATCCCCCTCTTTCCATTGGTAAAGTACTCCGTCTGTCGGCGGGATCTTCAACTTCATGCCCACGGCGATTGCATGCGGATTATCCTTAAGTTTGTCATAGTTCGCCCATAACACACTTTCGGGTTTCAGGTTGAATTTCTTTGCAATCGCGAAAACAGAATCATTCGATACCACTGTATAAGTGATGACATCCAGCCGGGCTTGGTTCGGAATGATTGTATCCGGAATCGTATTGCGGGTAACCCGATCCCCGGTAATCGTTTCAGGAAAAGATTTCAAAGGAACACGTTGAATGAAATCTCTCCGCTGGCTTGACTGCCCGCTCTTTGTATTCTGACGGGGAACAGCTGTTTTCCTCTGCAACGAAACTACGGAACGTCCCTGCCACAAAACGGCAGCCACGCCGATTAAAATCAACGCCAGTCCCCATGCTGCCAGGTCCAGAAACCCTGCCTTTTTCTCAGGCATCGTATCCGTCATATCAATTTGTGGATTTTTCACGGAGAATTCTTACTCGTTCAGCGTCTCCAGAAATTCCTGATTGTCTTTCGTATGGGAGATTCTGCGCAAGATCGCCTCTGTGGCTGTCGCCTGATCCATACCAGCACCCTGCGGCGGATTTGCAACCATCTGCTCGAACATACGGCGCATCAGCCATACACGCGGGGTAATGTCCGGACCAAGCAGTAATTCTTCACGGCGTGTCGAAGAACGCGAAATGTCGATTGCAGGGAATACCCTTCGTTCCTGTAACTGGCGGGAAAGGTGTAATTCCATGTTCCCGGTTCCCTTGAACTCTTCATAAACCACATCGTCCATCCGGGAACCAGTGTCAACCAGACAGGTTGCAATAATCGTCAAGGAGCCCCCTTCTTCGATATTTCGTGCCGCTCCGAAGAAACGCTTTGGCGGGTACAGGGCAGAAGGATCGATACCACCGGATAACGTCCTGCCGGAAGGTGTAACCACAAGGTTGTATGCCCGTGAAAGCCGGGTAATCGAATCCATCGTGATCACCACATCCCGCCCAATCTCGACCAGCCGTTTTGCTCTTTCCAAAACCATTTCGGCAACCCGGACGTGTGAGCTAACCGGTTCATCGAACGTCGACGAGATAACTTCCGCATCTACCGAACGGTCCATATCCGTGACCTCTTCCGGTCTTTCGCCAATCAAAGCCACCACCAGATAAACATCGGGGTACTTCATCGAAATGGCATTGGTAATATGCTTTAAAATCGTCGTTTTTCCGGCTTTCGGGGGAGATACAATCAAACCGCGTTGTCCCCTCCCAATGGGTGCAATCAGGTTGATGACCCTGTTTGCCAAATGATGACGATCGATTTCCAAATCGAAGCGCGATTCCGGAAAAATCGGTGTCAGCGATTCAAACGTCGGGCGGTGCTTTGCCTGGTCAGCATTGATCCCGTTGACACTTTCGACTTTCAGCAAGCCATAATGTCGTTCGGTTTCCCGCGGCGGACGCACATGCCCAATCACCAAATCACCATTCCGCAAACCATACCTTCTAATTTGAGACTGGGAAACATAAATATCGGAATTGCTGGGTTGATAATTCTTCGAGCGCAGGAAACCAATTCCTTCGCTCATGATTTCCAAAACACCACCTCGGACTTCCAGGCCTTCGTTCTGGGCTTCCACCTGGCAAATTTGTAAAATCAACCCTTCTTTCTTCATCCGTGAAGCCCGGGGAATTTCGAGTTTCGTTGCTAATAGGCGCAAGTCCGCCAAAGACATTTTTTCAAGTTCTTGCATATCTGTCATGTTCTATTCTCTTTTTTTGGGAATTTGTTATCGAACACCCATTAAACCGTCAACTGCCCCATACACTAAACAATACGGCTAACAGGCATATTCGAAAATAATTAATGTTCTGCTTTCTTCATAGGGGAAAGATGCAGTGCGATTATAGCACGTGAAAGCCTCAGCGACAAGGATAGATCACTTCCTTTTTCGCTGTTGAAACCGCTTGGCAATCCGTATCCATGCATCCGTCGGCTCCTTCGGTTTTTGCTTGCGGTGCTCGTCCTTGCTCAGGTAAAAAGCAAAATCCTCGAAAAGAGCGGCAATCGGCGAACTGGCATCTTCGTAAACGATTGGAGCGCCAAGGTTGATTGCAGAGACAAACGTTTCCGGAGCAAAGGGGATAACCATGTTAATCGGTCTTTTCAAAACTGTCTCGATATCTCTTCTCGCCAAACCTCGCCGTTCGAACAACCAGTTAATCACCAAACGCACCTGATTTCTGGAATAGCCAAGGGTTTCGAAAACATCGATTGTCGTTGCAGTTGCCCGTACAGACGCCATTTCAGGAGCAAGAAGTACGAGGATTTCATCTGCCAAATCCAAAGCTGCCAAGGTTTGGTCATTGAAATTGTGTGCCAAATCCAGAACCACGTAATGATAATTCGTCTTCAGAAAAGAGAGCACATTGGTGATTTTCTCCTGGGTGATCAAATCACCATCCGACGGATGCTTTGGCGCTGCGAGCACTCTTACACCACTGGCATGCGGTAAAAGCAATTTTTCCACGATGTCATTCGTAATTTCTTCCGGCGGAATATTCCCGATATCCGCCCAGGTATTGCGCATCGGCACATTCAACATCAAGGCATCCTGCCCCGAAGTGAACACCAAATCCGCCAGAACGGTTGGCTTGCCCCAAATTTCCGAAAGAGCAATCGCCAGGTTTGCAGCGACCGAAGTCACCCCTACCCCGCCTCGCAGCGAGAAAACGGCAATCACTTTGCTGTTGATTGTTCCTTGTTCCGAAGTATACAAAGAAGTACGTTTTAACAATACCGATACGCGTGCAAGCAATTCCATTGGCTGGAAAGGCTTTGTAATATAATCATCCGCCCCCACTTCGAAACCCTTGACTTTTTCTTCAAGGGAATCCTGCCCTGTCAACATGATAATCGGAATGCGTGCTGTTTGCGGCATTTCCCGCAATTTTGCGCACAGCTCGTAACCGTCCATTTCCGGCATCATGACATCCAGAATAATCAAATCCGGGGTTTCCTGGGCAACGTACGAAAGGGCTTCCGCTCCGCTGCTTACAGCAGTACAAGCATATCCGCCTTTTACCAATGTAGCAGAAATTAATTTTCTGCTGAACAAATCATCATCGACGATAAGTATTCGTGCTGTTGTCATTGGGAACCACTCCCTCCCTGGTGATCAAGCAATTTGCTGTGAACTCCATTCATGTAAATTTTACTACAAACTCCTGTCTTTCCCGCATAAGGGATTTGCAAGGTAACACGCCAGTTAAAAAAGAAACAGGCAGCACGTATACATCCCGCCGCCTGTTTCCTGTTCCCGCAGGGGAACAAACCCGCAAGTCAGCTTACAAATACAGTTTTATCATCACCAGCAACAAGGGCAACACAATCAAGGGGGCAAGTCCGCCAACGCAGCCGGGGAATGCAGGATTTTTCTCTTGACCATTTTCCGGTGTTTCCACATCGGAAAGCGGCGGCATATCCGGCATATTATCCGTCCGAATGCTCTCCGTCACCGTTTCCACAGGGGTATCAGCATCAGGCAATTCAACTGCCGGAATATCTTCCCCGGAAGAAACCACCTCGAACGCTTTTCCCTGCCAGATAACAATCACATGGTTTCCCAAAGCAAGCGCCGCAGCCAGCTGCGGGCTGATTCTGGACAACCGAAAATAGTCATCCGAGAGAAAAGCCACTTTTTGCACCGCGTCTTTGTCAGGATCATAACGAGTATCCTGCCAAATGCCATTTGCATACACAAATGTTCCCGATCCGATATTGCGGATAATGTTTCCCGTAACGTCCGGAGAAGCCACTGCAATATCGGCTTCTTCCAAAGCGCCCTGGTTCGCGGCTTTTTCAACCGCATCACGTCCATAAGCAGGTGCTTCATGAGCATTCTGTAACAGTTTCAGCTCTTCACCCGCAATCTTTTCACTGGCTGCTTCCCCCAAAGGCTGTTTTTCGGTAACCAGGTAAGAAGTATATGGGGTAATGATCCCGTACCGAATACTCAACCGGACAATTTGGTCAACCAGTTCCTTCTCTGCGCCTTGCAGTCTAACCTGATTGAGAAGATAGCCTATCTTGCGTGTTGCCCACAGCTTGGGGATAGCATCAAGGTCACCAGCCGATGTCGTCCCAAACGCCCCGGTATCGAAAACCACCGTTTGCCGCTCCCCGTTGACATAACCCGACAGAGTAATCTTTGTCTTACCGCTGCCCTTGTATCTGCCCACGACGACAATTTGCGAACCGGCGAACAAATCCGGCAACGGTTTGGGGAACACATCGTAAACCGTAATATCCCCGAAATCCAATTTCAAATCAGTGAGAACCGGCGTGCTGATTTTGGCATAAAAACCCGAAATGACTTCATCCAGCCGCTCTTCGGGGAGCACATAGGTACTTGCTCCATGGTGTTCTTTTGCGAGTGTATCCAGCAAATAAGTATCGACGTCATACCCGACCCCGAAAGCGAACAACCGCACATTGTTTTTTGCGGAATCAGCAAAGTTCATCAAAATCCCGTCACTATCCGTTACCCCTTGCGTGGGTAATCCGTCGGTCAGGAAGATGACATAAACCGGTCTCTCGGCGTCAGCCAACGCAGCCGCTTCGAGCAATGCACGGTTGATATCCGTACTGCCGGAAGCGCCAAGACGCTCCACCCATTGAACAGCATCCCGTGCACGTACCGCAGGCTGCATTTCTGCGGAAAAGGTCTCCATCCCGGTACTGAAAGCAATCACATCGAACCGGTCATCTTCTTTCAAATGGTTGAGAATGTACACCAATGCATCCTGCGCCTGCCGGAATTTCGCTCCTTCCATACTGCCGGAACGATCCAGCACCAGAATGACATCCTTGGAAACACTGACCGTTTCGGATTTCAATCGCGGGGCAATCAATGCCATGAAATAACCGTCCGCTGTCAAATCATCGCTATCGCGGTAGGTCAGCAAATGCAGCCCATCCCCTTCCCCGACAGAATACATCAAAACAAAATCCTTGTCAGGCAATACAGCATTTTGTTCGATCCCTGCCACGACATGGTGATCATCCACACGATTGATATCGATGCGGTGGGAAGGTGAGTAAACAGCCCTGACGGGAGACGTCCCGGAAACAGATACACGAATGCTCACATTGTCGATTGGCCGGGAAGAAAACTTTTCCGTATCCAGCGGGTATCGATAACGCACCAACCCGTTTTCCAATGGCAGGACTTCCGAATATTCAAGCTCAATTCTACGCTCACCGCCTGCGGGAATTGGGAATATCCTGGCCTTCACGGCACCGCGTCCGGCGTATTCCAGCAACGCCGGATCTTTCAAATCACGAACGATCTGCTCGTAGGCATCCCTTGCCTGATTGGCATCCAAAATTTCCCCTTTCACAGCCTTTCCATCGATCCACAAAACGAACTTGTCGACGGTGGCTCCCACTGGAACGGGAAAGAAATAAGTTCCTTCGACCGTCCAATCATTCGGATTGTAAAAAACCTGATCCACATGAGTGACCGCCACCTGATCCCGGATCGTTACCGTAACATGATGGTAACGTATTCCCAGCTGGGAAACAGGGTACGGTCCCGGAGCCGGATCATGGGGTGGGTCCGGCACAATGATTCCATCCGCGAGCGCAGCAGAAGGAAAAAACGCCGTCAACCCGAACACGATTGCAACGAGGTAAACCAGTCTGTTCTTCATCATCTCCTCCATAAAAATCATTTTTCTCATTCATTGCTCATAAGACGAATGAAACTGTCTTTTTGTTCCTTTGGTATAATCATCACCATGTTAGAAAAGATAAAGAGCATCGAAGAAAGATACGAAAAAATCAACCAGCAATTGATGGAAGTAGGCGACGATTACCAGCTGGCGACAAAGCTGGCAAAAGAACGCGCCGAAATAGAACCGGTGATCAAGAAAATTCAGGAGTACAAACAAGCCCTGGAGGATCTGGACGAAGCCAATTCGCTCATCCATTCGAACGACCCGGAAATGACAGAACTGGCCAAGGCAGAAATTCATGACCTGGAGCCAAAAATCACCCGATTGGAACAGGATATCAAAACCCTGCTCATTCCAAAAGACCCGCGCGACAACAGAAATGTCATCATGGAAATTCGCGCCGGCGCGGGCGGTGATGAAGCCGGGATTTTCGCAGCCGACTTGTTCCGGATGTATTCGCGCTACGCTGAAAAACATGGCTGGAAAGTGGAAATTTTATCCCAAAACGGCACGGGAGTCGGCGGATTCAAAGAAGTTGTATTACTCATCAAAGGGAAAGGGGCTTACTCCCGTTTGAAATACGAATCCGGCGTCCATCGCGTACAACGCGTTCCGGTAACCGAATCCCAGGGGCGGATTCACACATCGACAGCAACCGTTGCAGTACTTGCCGAAGTGGACGACGTCGAAATCAAAATCCCCGATACCGACATCAAAATGGACGTATACAAATCCGCCGGGGCAGGCGGGCAAAACGTCCAGAAAAACGCCACAGCTGTGCGCCTGACCCATCTTCCCACTGGTCTCGTCGTCCAATGTCAGGATGAACGCTCGCAGTTGCAGAACCGTTTAAGAGCAATGAGCATTCTCAAAGCCCGGTTGTTCGAAATCGAAGAGGAAAAAAGGCGTCGGGCAATTGCCAAGGACAGAAAGCTCCAGGTTGGCACGGGAGAACGCTCGGAGAAGATTCGCACCTATAATTATCCGCAATCCCGCGTTACAGACCACCGCATCAATCTCTCATCCTACAACCTCCCTACCATTCTTGATGGGGATATCGATTTCTTTATCGACGAATTAATTACCAAAGATATGGCACAGCGGCTGGCATCGTTAGGATTGGAGAACTGAAAACAGCATGTCCCCATTGCAAAATCCGGCAGCCACAATTACGGAACCGGTGCTATTGGAAACCGAACTGCAAAATGCCATCCGGGTTTTCTCGCTTCGTTCGGAAACCCCTTTTCTTGATGCCCAGGTATTAATCTCCAAGCTGCTGGGAAAACCGCGCTCCTGGATTCTCGCGCACCCCGAATTCCCGCTTTCGCCAAAAGAACATACCGGTCTTGCAGATGCGCTGGTTGAAATTGCCCAAGGAATACCATTACCCTACATTCTGAAAGAATGGGAATTCTATGGGTTGCCGTTTACCATTTCGCCCGATGTGCTCATCCCCCGCCCGGAAACAGAATTGCTGGTCGAAACGGCTTTAACAATGCTCGAAATGCAAAGCGGTTCGCTGCGTGTTGCCGATGTTGGCACAGGTTCCGGTGCAATTGCAATAAGTCTGGCAGTAAAAGCCCCCCGTCACCATTACTACGCCTCGGATATTTCATTCCGGGCGCTCCAAATCTGCAAAAAAAACGCTCTCAGGCATGGCGTTCTCTCACAGCTTTCATTCATCCAGGCAGATTTGCTTGATTACACATCCGGGAAATTCGATCTTGTCTGTGCCAATCTCCCCTATATCCCTGCAAAGCGGTTGCCCGGGTTGGAGGTTGCCCGTCAGGAACCCGTCATTGCACTTGATGGCGGCAGTGATGGCTTATTATTCATCAACAGACTTATGCAGCAAGCCCCGCTGTTTCTTTCCCCGCGCGGATGGCTTCTGATGGAAATTGATGCATCTCAGGGGAAAATTCTCAAAGAACTTGCTGCACGTACTATCGGCCCTGCCGAGGTAACGATTCTAAAAGATCTGGCAGGCAATGATCGTTTATTGAAAATCGTTGTCTGATGATTGCAACAAAAAAAGACAAGCGGACAAACCATGATAACTGAAGTCTTACCTATCAACCATCAAATTGCCATCTCCCACGCCGCAGATATTATCAAGCACAATGGCTTGATTGCCTTCCCGACAGACACGGTATACGGGATTGGTGCGTTAGCCACATCGGAAGAAACCATCGAACGCCTTTTCATTGTCAAGGGGAGAAAACGTTCCCAGGCAGTAGCCCTGCTGATCAGTGCACCTTCCGAAATGACCAGGATCGCCACCGACATACCGGAAAACGCATGGAAACTGGCAGAAGAGTTTTGGCCCGGTCCGTTGACCATCGTTTTGAAAAGGAATCCGGCACTACCGAAAATTATTTCCCCGCTGCCAACAGTCGGAATACGCGTTCCCAATCACCCGTTTGTGCTTGCCTTGCTGCGTGAGACAGGCCCGCTTGCAGTAACCTCTGCGAATCGGTCGGGGGAACCCAGTGCGATTAACGCCCGTCAGGTACTCGACCAGCTCAGCGGGAAAATCCATTTACTCATCGACGGCGGCACTGCCACCGGTCGTATCCCGTCGACAGTCATCGACTGCACAACAGATCCAATCACCGTCCTGCGGGACGGCCCAATCAGTCATAAAGAATTAATGAAAGCTATCCGGAAAACCCCGTGATTTTTCTCATATATTCTTTAACTATTATTCATCAGGGATTTAAGTGAGAAAATATAATAAGAATTGCATTCTCCTCCTCATACAGAACCGCCTGTCAGAAACATTTTTCTGAGATGGCGGTTTTGCTTTTCCGTTACCCCTTGTGCTTGAACCCCTAAAATAAAAAAACTGAGTTCTTCCTCAATAACCGCAGCGGAATTTCCAAAACGGAGAAACCGAAACCGGTATTTGGGGTTTCATTGATTAAAGATTATACGCAGCCATCAAGGCATGTTATGATTACATTTGAAAATCACAATGCGGATAATCGCTAAAACGATGACCTCTTCGATGCAGTTTCCTGTATCCATCCAGACACACACAACCAAACAGGCATTACCATGAAACCTAAACGTATCATCATCGACACAGATCCGGGGATCGATGATGCTTTGGCAATTCTGCTCGCCATTGCTTCACCCGAGATCCACATCGAGGGATTGACAATCATCGACGGCAATTGCTCTGTCGAACAAGGCGTAAGGAATGCACTTTCCATTCTGGAACTCGCGGGCAGTACGCAAATACCGATCTTCAAAGGCTGCGAAACCCCTCTCGTTCAACCTCTCCTGCTCGCCCCGGAAACCCACGGGTACACCGGACTGGGCTACGCCAACCTCCCCGAACCGCAAACCAAAGTCCGTTCTGGCCATGCAATAGATTTCATCATCGACACAGTCATGAATAACCCGGGGGAAATCAGCATCGTGGCCATTGGGCCCCTGACCAACCTTGCGCTGGCAATCCGCTACGAACCGCGGTTGGTTACGAACATCAAAGAAATCATCATTATGGGCGGAGCGATTCTCGCTGGCGGGAATACAACACCATTAGCTGAATTCAACACCTATGCCGATCCGCATGCCGCCCATATCGTTTACCATGCCGGCATTCCCATTACGCTCGTCCCCTTGGATGTAACCTACAAAATCATCTTCACCAATGAATTGATGCAGCGTCTGCTTGTTCTGCCTACCGCTATTCCGCAATTCATCGCCGATGCGACCCGGTTTTATATGGAATTCCACGACGAATACCAAAAAATAGACGGCTGTGTAATCAACGATCCGCTCGCTCTGGCAGTCTGTTTTCGCCCCGATTTCGTCTCTGTCGAAGAGCATTTTGTCGATGTCGATATCTCAGGTGGTGTTTCGATGGGCAAAACCTTTGCCGATTTCTATCGAATGCAAAAAACACCTCCCAACATGAAAGTCGCAATGCAAGTGAACGCCAACGACTTCATCGAATTTTTCCTGAGACGAATGGAAGCGCTTTGTAATCGTCTGGCAGTCGGTTAGCCCGACGCATTCACAGAAGGAGGTAAGTGTATTGAACGATTCTTCTTTCAGCTCCGTCCTTATCATTCCGATTTTTCCATACCAAGAGGAGTAAAACCATGAAGATACTTGATTCGATTAAGAAAGACTTCAACACGATGACATGGGTACTGATACCCGTAGCAATTGCCATTAATGTTGTCATCGGGCAAATCGTTTCCGTTCTCAAACTGCCCGTATATCTGGATTCGATCGGGACAATTCTGGTGGCTGTGCTGGCTGGTCCCTGGGCAGGCGCTCTCACCGGGACCCTTTCCAATGTCATTTGGGGATTGGCAATTGATCCGAATGCCTTCCCGTGGTTCCCTGTTGCCTTGTTCATTGGTTTCGTTGCAGGCTGGTGTGCAATCGGCGGTTTGTTCAAAACCTGGTGGAAAGTGATCATCGCCGGTTTTCTGGTTGCAATCACCGCGGCTATTGTATCCACCCCTATCGCGGTATATTTCTACGGCGGCATCACAGCCAGCGGCTCATCCTTTATCACCGCCTTTTTGCTCCAAACCGGAAAAGACCTGATCTCTTCTGTTTTCTCGACAAACTTCATCGTCGAACCTGTCGACAAAATTGCCACTGCCCTGCTGGCTTACGCAATCGTCAAAGGGCTTTCGCAGCGTTACATCTCCCGCTTCCCGCGGGCGGAAAATGTGCAGTAAAATACATGCATTCGTAAAATAGAGTCTGCCAACTTTTCGCATTTTGGCTTTTACGATCACACCTGCAATCAGGAGGAAGGATATCAATATCCTTCCTCCGATGACATCCTTTCATCCTTAGGATCATAATCGAATGAAATACAAACTGACGTTTTTCATCGACCGGGATAGTTGCCTGCATCGGTATAACCCCCTGACCAAATTGATGCTTGTACTTACCCTGATTATCCTTGCTTTCGTTTCCAATAGTTACTGGCTCCCGACCGCACTCATCCTTGTCATCATCATTCCATTGAGCTTTCTTGGCAAAGTGCAAAAAGAATTCTTCCAGGTTATCAGCAAACTGTTATTACCCGTCGTCGGCTTCCTTTTCATCATGCAAAGTTTCTTCTATCCCGGAGGAAAAACGGCAATCTTCCATATTTGGGTGCTCAAGGTTACCTATGAAGGTGTTGCCTTTGCTTATCTGACCGCATCGAGAATTTTCGTAATGGTTTCCTCGTTTGTGCTGCTATTGCTCAGCACCCACCCCAGCACATTGATGAACGACCTGACCCGCAGAGGTCTTTCGGGAACATTTGCCTATGTAATCACATCGACGCTGCAAATCATTCCCCAAATGCGCTCCAAAGCCGCAACGATTATCGACGCCCAGCGTTCGCGCGGGCTGGATACCGAAGGGAGTTACCGAAAACGGATCGGGTCTCTTTTGCCATTGGTCGGGCCTTTGGTTTTTGGTTCTCTGGTCGAGGTCGAAGAAAGGGCAATTGCCATCGAGGCAAGAGCATTCACCTCGAAAATCAAGAAAACCTATTTGAAAGAAATCAGAGATACCAAAACAGAAAAAATCGTCCGCTGGGCGTTCGTTTTCATCATT
Organism: uncultured Anaerolineales bacterium; assembly: GCA_964457375.1. GTDB lineage: Bacteria > Chloroflexota > Anaerolineae > Anaerolineales > UBA11858 > G519. The sequence goes on along the minus strand of CAYWFK010000015.1, from coordinate 20,727 downwards.
CTCTTCGTCATCGGGAGCCGAATATGGCGATTGTAAAGCTCAATAACGTCACCTATCATTACCCGTTAACCGAAACCCCCGCATTGAGAAACCTCTCTCTCGAGGTCGAAGAAGGCGAATTTCTGGCAGTTATCGGCCCAAACGGAGCAGGCAAATCCACATTATGCTACGCCATATCAGGTTTCATTCCCCATTTCTTCAAAGGGAAACTCGAAGGTTCGATAACCGTTGCTGGAATCGAAACCCGTGATTCATCGATGGACGAATGGGTTCTCAATGTTGGCCTTGCTTTTCAAAACCCCTTCAACCAAATGTCCGGCGCGAAATTTACGGTTTTCGAAGAAATTGCCTTTGGGCTTGAAAACACAGGTGTTCCGAGAAAAGAAATGATCGCCCGGGTGAAAAATGCCATGGCACTAACAGGGATTACCGCACTGGCAGAACGCTCTCCCTTTTCCCTTTCAGGCGGGCAGCAACAGCGTGTTGCGCTGACATCGATTCTGGTCATGGAACCGAAAGTACTCGTTCTGGACGAACCTACTTCACAATTAGACCCAATCGGAACCCGCGAAGTCTTTCGGGTTATCCGGAATATGAGCCAAACCGGGATGACAGTCATCCTGGCAGAACACAAAATCGAATGGATTGCCGAATACGCTGATCGTGTCATCGCTCTGGATAATGGCGAAATCCTGCTTGAAGGCACTCCGTCAGACGTATTGACATCCCCGCTCTTGCCCGAGCGAGGCTTTGGCATCTCCAGATATACCTCACTTGCCAGAAAAGCCCGCGAAGCAGGCATATGGGAAAAGACCCGCCCCCTCCCCGTTACGCTTTCAGACGCAATCGAAGGGTTTTCAAGGAATACGAATCATGAAAATTGACATCAATGACCTTCACCATACCTATCCGGGCGATATCCGGGCACTCAATGGCATCTCGCTTCACATTGCAAGCGGTGAACGCGTCGGAATCGTCGGTCAAAATGGTGCCGGTAAAACCACACTGGTCAAACATATCAACGGCCTGCTCAAACCCACTTCCGGGAATATTCTCATCGGTGACTGGGATACGCGTGAGCACCCCGTTTCGAAACTTGCCCTTCGGGTCGGGTATGTTTTCCAAAACCCCGACGAGCAGTTATTCTGTAAAACGGTACATGACGAAATTTCTTTTGGGCCCAAAAACCTTAAATATCCCCATGACCGCATCGAAGAACTTGTCAGCGATGCCATCGAACTCACAGAATTACAGGGGAAAGAAAATACCAATCCTTATGATTTATCACCAACCTGGCGAAAAATGGTTGCTTTGGCTTCCATTATCGCAATGGATACACCCATTGTCATTTTCGACGAACCCACCACTGGGCAAGATGCAGTGAATATCGCCCGAATCGCCCATATCGTCCACATACTTGGAAAACGCGGCAAAACGGTGATCACAATCACTCATGATATCGATTTCTGCGCTGAAAATTTCGAGAGAATTATTGCCTTGTCGCAAGGGAAAGTCTTGCTGGATGGTGCTGTTGATGAAATCATCGGCCAGGAAGAAATCCTGGCGACAACCTACGTCGAGCCTCCCCAAATCACACGTCTGGGGTTAAGATTGGGGCTGCCGGAAATCGTTCGCAACCAGGATGAATTTATCCGCGTATACAAAAGCACCAAGTCATAGCGAAACTGAAACAGTTTCCCCCATTACTACGAAACACATTATGTCAAAACCAAGTCTGCACTTCGACAACAAAACTTCCAAACAGCAAACTTTTCTCTATTTTTATGCCTACCTGACGCTTGGCGCAGTCATTTCGTCCCTTGGGCCCACGCTGCACTACCTTTCCGGGAACACTCATGTTGGCTTCGACCTGATTGGGCTAACCTTTTCTGCCCGCTCTTTCGGTTATCTCATCGGCTCTTTCGTCCTCGGCAGGTTATATGATCGCATTCCCGGGCATAAAATCCTGCTTGGTTTGTTCGCCGTTTCAGTGCTGATCATCATTACCATTCCCCTCGTCCCGTCCATAAGCATATTGCTGATGATGATGTTTTTCATCGGCACTGCAATGGGAGGCGTCGACGTTGGCAGCAACACCCTTGTCGTCTGGGTTCATGGGCATCGCTCAAGCCCGTTCCTGACTGCCATGTTCTTCTTCGCTGGAATCGGAAGCATTCTCGCCCCGCTGATTGTTTCGTTTTTCGACCAAACCCCAAACGGGAACCTGTATGCTTACCTGCTGCTTGGTGCAATGCTTGTCCCCGGGCTCATTGCTGCTTCCAAAATCCCTTCCCCTCCAATCAAAGTTCGCTCTGAAAACAAAACCGCAGCACCACTACCCGTTTTCCCCTTCACCGTTTTCGCCATGCTCTTCATGTTTTATGTCGGTGCAGAAGTCAGTTTCGGCGGCTGGATTCACACATTCGTTACCAACAGCCATCTTGGCAACGCCCATACCGCATCCCTGGTTAACTCCGTTTTCTGGATTGCAATCACCCTTGGCCGCCTTTTGATGGTCCCAATTGCCGCAAAAGTTTCTCCCAAAAAGCTGATCATCGGCTGTCTGTCTTCTGCGGTTGTCAGTATGGGAATCATTCTGGCTTTTCCCAATTCCTTAACGGCCATTTGGGTCATGACTCTGGGGGTCGGCTTCTCGATAGCATCCATCTTCCCGATAACATTCTCGATTACCGAACAAATGATTCCGCTAACCGGAGCGAGAAACGGCATCCTGTGGGCAGCAGGCAGCGCCGGAGGCATTATCTTTCCATGGCTTATCGGCAAAGAAATCCAGCAAGCGGGTTCTACGGCTTTTCCCAGAATTCTGCTGTTTGCCTGGGCAGCCGCATTGCTCCTTTTCGGCAGTATCCTATTTTATCAAGCAATGAACAGGAAACGGGAAGAGACAAACTAATACGCTTTCGATTGCTATCCGGGTTTGACAACCAATTCAGGGTACCCCGATTCGGGGCACATCTCGCGTTCGAAAGAGACATCTTCAATTTCCCCAATCATAATCTCGGCAGTCGTGTAAACCAGACACCCATCACTGAGATGTCCCCCGATAGTTTTCCCTTTCCCGTCCGATATTGAAAAGTGAATATGAGAACCATTGACAGAAACGATACCGGTCATCGACACGATTTCAAATTTTCCGTCAAGCAAGGTAATCACTTCCTGATTAGCAAACCGAATAGCTGCCCGAGTCAAACTTCCTACACAGGATAAGAGAACGCCCGCTTCGATTTTCTGCTCGTCGACAAACCCCTGAATACGTTCGAACAACGCTTCCCCCGGTTTCAAACGGAATGTATGAATCAGCATAGGCTACCCTCAACTTTGTTTCAATCACTACGGGCGAGAAACTTCAGACAGCGGCCAGGTTGGCAACACATCCATATCGAAAGAATCACGCTGTCCGGCGAGGTAACGAAAATAACCGGCACCAGCTACCATTGCGGCATTATCCGTACACAAGTTAATCGGCGGGATAGATAACGGGCGTGAAGCGCGTTCCTGTAACGCCTCACGCAGACGCTTGTTTGCAGAAACGCCTCCGGCAAGAACAATGCGCTGAACTTCATATTCATCAGCCGCCTTGATGGTCTTACCGGTCAACACTTCGACTACCGCCTCCTGAAAACTTGCAGCAAGGTTTGCAACTGGCAAGTCGTCGTTCACTCTTTTCAGTGCATTCACTTCCCGCAATACCGCTGTTTTCAATCCGCTGAAAGAAAAATCCCAGCTGTTTTTGAGCCATGCACGCGGGAATTCGAAAGCAGTAACATCCCCGTTCTCCGCAGCTTTTTGAATTGCCGGACCTCCCGGGTACGGCAAACCAAGCAGCCGGGCGACTTTATCGAACGCCTCACCCGCAGCATCATCCAGCGTTCCGCCCAAACGTTCGTACACCAGATGTTCACGAACCAGCACCAGTTCCGTGTGGCCTCCCGAAACAATTAGCGCCAAAATCGGGAAGCAGGATTCACCGGAAGTCTCACTGCTCCCATGACATGTTTCCTCATCTTCATCATCCCTGGCAAGCCATGAAGCGTAAAAATGCCCTTCCAGATGATTGACACCAATCAGGGGAAGTCCGCTGCCCAACGCCATGCCCTTTGCAGCATTTACCCCGACGACCAAAGAACCGGGCAACCCCGGTCCGCGGGTAACTGCAATAGCATCGATATCCGCCAAATCGAGGTGTGCATCTTCCAGCGCCTGCTGCACAACCGGGAAAATCGCTTTGACATGTTGACGTGAGGCAACCTCCGGAAAAACACCGCCGAATTGTGCATGAATATCAATTTGCGAAGCAACGACATTGGAAAGAATCTTATACCCATTAAGTACAACCGCTGCCGCAGTCTCATCACACGAAGTCTCGATACCGAGAATTCGAATCGGTACGTTGTCCTTTATTCCTTTTGCCGCACTATCGTTATCAACAACCATTCCGGCCTTCTTCGTTGCAATAAATTTTCATTGTCATTTCTTGTTCATCGGGTAAACCAAATCCAGCGGAAATTCAGCAAGCACTTCCATCTTGCCATTCGGTTGCGCCCAAACAGTATTCTCCAGCCGGCAGCCCATACCGTCCTCCGGATAATACAAACCCGGCTCAATAGTAAAGACAACTCCCGGCTCGATGATATCACCTTGTGAAGCCCCGCGTCCGAACCATGGCCGTTCGTGAATGTGCAATCCTACGCCGTGCCCCAGACTATGAACGTATCCTTTGTCTGTCTTCGGATTGCTCCGGATGGTTGGGTGTCCGCGTTTTTCGAACAAATCACAGGTTTTTTCCTGATACGATACACAATCCCGGTTGAGTTCAAGTTCACTCATCATTTGTTGATAAACCCAATACACATCTTCATAAATTGCCAAAACTTCATCCGTGGCATAACCCAAACACCAGGTGCGCGTAAAGTCATAGAAATACCCGCCGCCGGCTTCGCAGGGAAAGATATCGAAAACAATTGTCTTTCCCAATCGCAGGTAATCCCTTGGATTACCCGTGCTGTGAGGAACACCAGCGTCATGCCCAAGAGCAAAAATCGTTCCTTCGGGATTCTCGGCTCCTCGTTCCGCCAGCCAAAGATTGATTTTCCTTTTTACGTCACCGATGGTAAGCGGAGAACCATCCGCTTTAACCAGCACCTCATTTTTCGTTTTCTGGCTGGTAAGAAAATCAGCAACCAACCCGACAACTTCCGTGGTAATCTTCCCCATTTGCCGGATTCGCTCGATTTCATGCTCGTCCTTGGTTGCCATCGCTTCCAGCAACATGGCATCACTTGACTCCCCCACAAGGGTTACTCTTGGCATCAAATCCTGCAAGCGGGAGAAAACCGCAAAACTTTCCCCCGCATCCGCGCTACCGTAAATCACCAAACTGCCGGAATCCACGCCCATATCCACGAGCATCTTCCGATAACGCAGCGCCTTTGCCTGAATATGATCCCCCTGAGCTTCTTTGAGGAAAGTCAGGTACGGGTAATCCGTCATGTTCCGGGTCACCAGCCCCGTTCTGGCTGCTTCTTCGCGTTCCATGGGCTGGTGGAACAAAACGGGTTCTTCCCCTCTTTTCTTGATAAGCTCAGCCTGTGTGAGATGCCCGCCCCCTGTCAGATAGACCATGTACGGATTATGCTGCGCAGGTCCCGTAACCAGCATTGTATCGATAGTTCTTTCAGTCATCAAGCGATCGAGATCAGTCTTCAAGAAAAGCTCCCTTCATTTTACTTTCGAGGATTTACCTCTATTGTAATGGATATTCTGCCTGATGATCTTCCAAATCATTTCCGGTTTCAGCGCATTTTCAGCGCCGCGAACCCCCAACAAGATTTGCACGAAAAGATTACGCAAGTCCCTGTCCCGGCTGGCGGCTGTAATCGTCCTGTCTGCCACAAAATTATTGATATACAGCCGTCGCAAAAAATGAAGCAGAAGAAACATTTTTTGATACCTTGACCTAAGAGCCTTGTCATAAGCTTTACATCGCTGAGCAGAGAGATCTCCCTGAGCGAACATTCCCCGGATATGCTCCGCAGCCATTCGCCCCGATTCCAGCGCCAGGTCAACACCCTCGCCGGTCAGGGGATTAACCAACCCTGCCGCTTCCCCCACAGCCAGAATCCTGTCCTGTACGGTTTTCGCTGTGGCAAAATCAATACGCAAGGGATAACTCTTGATTTTCCCATCCTGAACGGCGTTTTTTAACAAGCCCCCGACCGAACTGCTGCCTGCGAACCTGACGAATGCTTCTCTTGCAGAATGCCTTGGTTTCAATGCCGAAGGTGATTGCCAATATCCGACACCAACATTGGCAGAATCATTCCCAATAGGAAACACCCACCCATACCCAGGCATCGGTACCTGTTCCATGCTTGCCTGAATAACCCGGGGCAATTCCCGAATCCCTGAAAAATACGCTCTGGCAGCAATGATTTGTTGGCTTTTGCGGGCTGCGATACCCAGACGGGAAAGCAGCCTTGTATTCGCCCCGACAGCCATAACCACAATTCTTGCCGAAAAATACCGTACACGCTTGCCCGCCTTCGCCCGAATCCTCAATAAGCGCTCCGTACAATCCACACCGGTAACTTTTACTTCGCTGAAAAAATGAGCACCGGCTGAAATTGCTCTCCTGAGCAACAGATTATCCAAAACAAACCTGCGAATGACAACAAGCTTAGCCGGCTGTCTTCTTATGACCGGGAATGCTTCCTCGAAAGCAAATCCGCCGGGGCCGGTAATTCGAATCCTGTCGAGTGAGTTCCCCGATTTTTGCACCGCGTCCAAAAGCCCCATCCGGCTAATTTCGGTCAGAGCACGCGGGGTAAGTCCATCTCCACAGATTTTTTCTCTGGGGAACATCTGCCGGTCAACAAGTAATACCTCCAAACCGGCAGATGCCAAATGATAAGCGGTCGAAGATCCTCCGGGACCTGCTCCCACAATAACCACATCGTATTTGTTATCCATGATAACAAAACCTGCCGTCGAACAACGACGAATCTCTTCTTACCCCAGGCTGTCCATAATGGCCATCACCTGATGCCGGGTAAGTTTCTCCTCCCCCTGTTCCATCGCATCCAAGGTTGCATCTGCCAACAGCAAGGGGATCTCAACAAGATACTCGTAAGCCTTTTTTGGCATTGTCTTGATTCCTTCCTTCGCCAGGGTAAGATTTGCCCGTGCATAGTCAAACATATTTTCTGGGTTCCAACCTTTCGGGAAGAAATCAACCTTGCGTCCCAAATCTTCGGAACGGTTTCGGAGGATATTCACTGCCTGCAAACCTCTTCCCAGCCTGACAGCAAAAATCCGGTTCATTTGAGACCCGTCGAACCATGCCCAAATATCACACAACAGCAAACCAACCGCACCGGCAACACTGAAAGTATAACCGTCCAGATCGGATTTGGTATCGATGACCCAATTTCGTTCGACCCACATAGCCATTCGGTCCGCCATGGAAGTTGCCGCATCCAAAATTCTCGGGGCAATTTCCTCCGGGGCATACGCAATCCACTCCCCAAGCCTTAAAGTCACTTCCGGAAGAATATGTTTATAAACCGATAGCATTTTTTCCAAATCATTGACCATTTGTTTATCGATAAAACTCTGTGTTTGTAAAATGGCGCTGATGCTGCGGAGGATTTTTATTTTCAGGTTTTTGTCGAGTGTTTCATGGTCTTCCACTTCATCAATAGCACGCATACACAAATATGCAGAAGCAACCGCATCCTGCAATTCACCCGGCATTCTGACGACCGGTAAATAAAAAGTTCTGCTGGTTGCTTTCAATACACGCATAACTTGTTCATGCATGTTCTTCATAAACTATCCTCCAAAGCTCGTTGTAATCCGGATTGACATTCATCATCCTGTTCCAAAAGAACCGTCCTCGGGTCAAGCACTACCCGGTTGTTATGGGCGCGGGCAATAATCGGAGGAGTCAGGCCTCGCAGTGTTTTAAGAAAACGCGAGACGCTGGGAACATCCAGCGCATAAAGCCATGTTGGCATAACTTCTCCGGGCAAACTGCCGCCGCCAATGGTTGATTCCCCCTGCAAAACTTCCCCTGTACCCAAATTCATTTGCCAGGCATCTGCACGGCGACGAATTTCATCGGTGGTTGCGGAAATCATCCGCCAAACCGGTACCGTTTTCTCATAATTTTCTCGCTGGTAATGCTGCAACGTTGCCGAGAGTGCAGCAATCGCAATTTTATCCGCCCGCAGCGCTCTTGCCAGCGGATGTTTCCGTAACTTTTGAATCAGCTCGCCTCTGCCCACGATGATCCCCGCCTGAGGTCCGCCTAACAGCTTGTCACCGGAAAAGCAAACCAAATCAGCACCGGCAGCCAGTGATTCCTGAACCATTGGCTCATGCGCCAGCCCGTAGGCTGCCGTATCAACCAGCGCTCCGGAACCGAGGTCATCCAGAAAACGAACACCGTGCTCATGAGCCAAATCAACAACTTCTTTCAACGAAGGTTCCGATGTGAACCCGACGATAGCGAAATTAGAACGATGCGCACGCATCACCAGATAAATCGGTTGTTCCTCCATCGCCAGCCTGTAATCAGCAAGATGAACCCGGTTGGTCGTTCCAATTTCAACCAGTTTGGCACCCGATTGCTTCATGACATCCGGGACACGGAAACCCCCGCCAATTTCCACCAGCTGCGTACGTGAAATCAGCACACGCCTGCGTTTTGCCAAAGCCGAAAGAACCAGCATCACCGCAGCAGCATTATTATTGACAACCAGCGAACTCTCTGCACCGGTAAGCCTTCGCAAAAGTTCGTCAGTATGAATCAATCGGCTTCCTCTGCGTCCGGTTGCCATATCGAATTCCAGGTTCGCATAACCGCTTGCAACCTCTGTTGCAGCTTCCATAGCATCCCTGCTAATGGGTGCCCGCCCCAGATTGGTATGGATAATTACACCCGTTGCATTGATTACCTGAAACAATGGCGGAGAAGTCCACTGCAACAAAACCGTTTGTGCACCCGCAATGATTTCAGTCTCGCCGGGAATGGATGCTGCCGGCTGATATGCTTTGCGAATTTCATCAAGCACTTTCCGCAAAGCATCGACGACCATTTTGCGCCCAAAACGGTCGATCATTCCCGCCACACGGGAATGATTCAAGAGACGTTCGACCGACGGCAATTTTCTCAATGCATTCATCCGAACCCTTTAAACAAAATCTGAACAGTAAGCTATGAACAATAACACTGTCCTAATCCAAATCGTTACTAATATTGCTGTTATTTTGGTTCCCAACGGCTTTTTTCACGCAAGCGAAGCAGCAATTCAATCAATGCCATTCCAAACGCCAGCAAGAAAGCCAAAACGACGGTCAAAACCCTGCTTAGCTGAAGCCATGCCAAAGTCGGGAAATAAATCCCTAACAGTATGGCTTCCCGCAGAATGACATCACCCGGAGCAGGAGTATCCCCCATAAAGCGATGATTGAGATACGCAATCACCGGCAGCGATGTCCCGGTAACCGCCATGACACCGAAAAAGAAGAACAGCCATCTCGGGCCAATATTCGGCATTGTTTTCGTCACAACGAATAGCACCCCCACCCACCCGACAACACCAAGAATAATCGCGGGCAAGAGAATTGTGCTTAATCCGGTCGTCTTCCTCTTTTGCATACCTAAATTCTAACACAAGCCTGCCGTGGCTTCATTCGGATTTTCATAAAAACGACGATCATTTTCCATCCGTTTGTCATCGTTTCTCCGTGGACTGAGTGACATAAAAAAGAAGCCCTGACATCAGTCAAGGCTTCCAAAAATCTACATCGGCAGAACCGGTTATGCTTCCCGGAACTCTCCTTCGACAACTTCCCCTTCTTCATCCGAAGATGATGCCGGGGCACTGCCATCTCCGTTACCGCTGGCAACCCCTGCTGCGCCTTGTCCGGGTGCAGCCTGGTTCGCTTGTTGTGCATAAAGCTGCTGACTGATGGCATGGAATGCATTTTGGAGGTCATTGCTTAGTTTCTTGATTGCATCCAAATCGTCTCCGTCTTTAGCTTTCCGTAAAGCTTCCATCTTTTTCTCGATCTTCGAACGCTCGTCAGCCGGTATCTTGTCGCCCAGTTCTTTCAACGTTTTCTCGGTCTGATAAACAAGGGAATCGGCTTCATTCCGTGCAGCAATCAGTTCACGCAACCGTTTATCTTCCGCTTCATGTGTTCGGGCTTCTTTCACCATGCGCTCGACATCATTTTCAGACAAGTTGGTTGACGCAGTGATTGTAACCTTTTGCTCCTTGCCGGTTGCCTTGTCCTTAGCTGTAACATTCAGGATACCGTTTGCGTCGATATCGAAAGTAACCTCAACCTGGGGTACACCCCGCGGCGCCGGTGGAATGCCTTCCAGACGGAAGCGACCCAAACTCATGTTATCTGCCGCCATCGGCCGTTCACCTTGTAGTACATGGATATCTACTGCTGACTGGTTATCCTCTGCGGTCGAGAAAATTTCAGATTTCTTCACAGGAATGGTCGTATTCCTCTCGATCAGGGGCGTCATCACGCCGCCCAGCGTTTCCACACCAAGAGACAGCGGAGTAACATCCAGCAGCAAAACATCTTTCACATCACCGCTGAGCACACCACCCTGAATAGCAGCACCAATAGCCACGACTTCATCAGGGTTGACGCCCTTGTGGGGTTCCTTCCCGGTCAGGGAACGAACCAGTTCCTGCACCATGGGCATTCTCGTTGCGCCTCCGACCAGTACTACTTCGTTGATATCTTTGGTCGTCAAGTTTGCATCCTTGAGCGCAGCATCGAACGGTTTGCGCAGCCTTTCCACCAAATCTTCGGTCAACTGTTCGAATTTCGAACGGCTCAAACTATACTGCAAATGTTTCGGTCCCGAAGCGTCTGCCGTAATGTAAGGCAAGTTGATTTCCGTTTCCATCACGCTGGAAAGCTCGATTTTGGCTTTTTCGGCTGCTTCGCGCAAACGCTGCAAAGCCTGACGATCATCCCGTAAATCAATACCCTGATCTCTCTTGAACTCGTCTGCAAGCCATTTTACGATGCGCTCATCCCAGTCATCACCGCCAAGGTGCGTATCCCCGTTTGTGGATTTCACCTCGACAACCCCATCCCCGACATCCAGAATACTGACATCGAAAGTACCGCCACCCAGGTCGAAGACCAAAATAGTTTCGTTTTCTTTCTTGTCCAGCCCATAGGCAAGGGCAGCAGCAGTCGGTTCGTTGATGATTCGCAACACATCCAAACCGGCAATCTTGCCTGCATCCTTGGTTGCCTGACGCTGGCTGTCATTGAAATAAGCCGGAACGGTAATTACCGCTTTTTGCACTGATTCACCAAGATACGCCTCAGCGTCTGTTTTCAGTTTGCTGAGAATCATTGCAGAAATTTCCTGCGGGCTATAAACTTTCCCCGTCTGGGGAATTTTCACCCGCGCATCTCCTGACGGACCACGCACAACCTGGAAAGGCACCATCTTCCGCTCGATCTCCACTTCGTCATAACGGCGTCCCATAAAACGCTTGATGGAAAACACCGTATTCTCCGCGTTAATCACAGCTTGCCGTTTGGCAGTTTGCCCCACCAGGCGCTCATTATTCTTGTTGAAAGCAACAACAGACGGGCAAAGACGAGAACCTTCTGCAGTCGGAATGACAGTCGCTTCTCCTCCTTCCATCACTGCTACAACACTGTTGGTCGTTCCCAAATCGATTCCAATAACCTTCGCCATATCACTCTCCTTGTTACTCTACACTCATCAAATCAATGAGTTAGATAATGTATCAAATTAATCCTTGCTTCAAAAGACAACGCCAATTAACATTGCCTAATCAAAAGCATCCTAAGAATACCTGTTAACTGCAAGAATATCGTTAACGCTGCGTTTGAGAATTGTAATAACCCATCAGCATTACCAGTCTTCGCTGAAATTGTTCTGCTTTCGATTACACCCTGCATGGTTCCGGAAAAATCGCAAAGAATCAATCCGTTTTCACCTGGCAATGCCAGGAATAATACAGAAAAATGAATGCGTTTCCCGTTTCTCTTCTCATTGTGAAAGTTCGTATTTTTTAAGGTTAAAACCCTATATATACTGGTTTCGTATATATTTCAGACACTGTTCCCCACATATTGGGGTGCTGTCCATACCGCCCCTGAAAAACGGGGTTTGCCGGTTTCACCAGCCCGGAACAGGAAACCCCAGAAAGCATAACTTTTCTTTAAGGTTACTAACCTTAAAGGATTGTTTTTTTTTAGAGTAACGTAGGGTAACCGTAATACACTTGCAATCGTTTCTCTGATAGAATTCATTATCACCTCTGCTAATCTGAGGGGAAATACAATTAGAGAAACGCTAAATAGCAGGTGGTAAACCAAAATCAGAAACCACCGTTTGGTTGGACGATCGAATGGATTCGGTTTGTTATTCTTATGGGTACTACTTGAACGAGGAGGACTGGCGTAAATGAAACCGGCACAAGCCTGGCAAGCTACTTTAGGCCAACTACAAATGGAGATGCCCAAAGCATCCTTCGATACCTGGGTAAGAGATGCAGAATTTGTTTCCCATGAAGATGGCGAATTCACGATTGGCGTAAAGAATGCTTATGCCCGGGATTGGCTGGCCAGCAGGCTTGCAAGCACAATTTCCCAAAAATTGTCCGGTATCATGAACCGCACCATCGAAGCCCGCTTCATTGTCTGGCAAAACCCGGCACCCGTCCAGCGAGCTACGCCAATTCCCCAAGTCAACACCCGTGAATCATCAAACACCAGCGAGTCGAAACTAAATGCCAAGTACACATTCCAGAATTTCATCGTTGGCACAAGCAACCGGCTTGCCCATGCTGCAAGTCTGGCTGTTGCAGAAAAACCTGCTCAGGCCTACAATCCACTCTTCCTTTACGGCGGTGTCGGTTTGGGAAAAACCCATCTTCTGCATGCCATCGGTAACCATTGCCTGCAAAACGGGCTTCAGGTCTTGTATGTCTCATCCGAGGAATTCACAAACGACCTGATTAACGCAATCCGGAAACACACAACGCAAGCCTTTCGCGAAAAATACAGGCGTATCGATGTCCTCCTCATCGACGATATTCAATTCATTGCAGGCAAGGAATCTACCCAGGAAGAGTTCTTCCATACCTTCAACACACTGCACGGGCAAGACAAGCAAGTCGTCATCTCGTCCGATCGTCCGCCAAAAGCTATGCTCACTCTTGAAGATCGGCTACTTTCGCGTTTCGAATGGGGACTGACGGCAGACATCCAACCGCCGGATTACGAGACACGGGTTGCCATCCTGCGTTCGAAAGCCGACCGGGAAAACCACCAAATTCCGGATGAAATCATCGAAATGATTGCCCGCCGCTTCCAGTCCAACATTCGTGAGCTGGAAGGCGCACTAACCCGCATCGTGGCGTATGCCAATCTGCGCGGCATGGCTATGTCTCTGGATTTAATCGACCTCGCATTGGCAGATATGCTTCCCCAAAGAAATTCCGTCCTGCCCCGCGATTTAATCCGGACGGTTGCCAACGCTTTCGATATCTCCGAAGAAAACATTCTCGGGCGAAACCGCTCGCGAAACTTTGCCCTCCCCAGACAAATTGCGATGTACTTGCTGCGCGAAGAATTAAACCTGTCCCTTCCGCAAATTGGCAAAGAACTTGGCGGGCGCGACCATACGACAATCATGTACGGTTGTGAAAAAATCGCCGATTTATACGAAAGAGACGACAAACTCCGGCGTCAAATCATCGGCATTCGTGAAAAACTTTACGGGAAATCCCGGGTAACCGTTTGACGGACTGGAAAACACAACTGTTGAAAACAAAAACCTTTCGGGCATCCGAAAGGTTTTTTCTTGTTTGCGCTGCCTATCATTCACGCTGTCAGCTATTTTCCAACACGTCTGCTTGTCTTCCATTGGTGGTACTTCTCTGTGAGCCACTCCCGAAGCCTTTGAAAGATGACCATCCAGGGATAGTCCATCATCTCGTCTTTTTCCTCCTCGTCAGGGAACGGTGGCAAATCGAGCATCTTGCGGGCAATATACTGTCCGAACAGTTTCAAGGTCGCCAGAACCGGTGCAGAAAGCATTACCCCGATCAAGCCAATCAAGTTCGCCGCAATCACCGCTGCAATCAAAACCAGAGCGGGGTTAATCCCCACAGAGCTGCCCAACACCCGCGGGGTAATCATATTATCGAACAAAGAATCCGCAAGAATGCCCAAGCCGATTGCCAGTAACATGAATTGCCAGTTTTCAAGGCCAAAGTAATTCGACCCCTGGAAAAAGGTAACCACCCCGATGGTGATCCATGTCATCCACGCACCGACATAAGGAATGAACCGGGCAATCCCGGCCACCAGAGAAATCGCAAGCACATAATTCGTCCCCAATATCGTCATCAGGATCATATAGACGATCGATTCGAGAACGAAGAGAATGAACTGCCCCCGGAGGAACGAATTCCAGATTTTCATCAACTCATGCCACAAACGCTTGATATCCTCGTTATACCCGGGAATGCTGATGAATTTGGAAATATTCGGGATACGATCCAAATCGATCAGGATGAAATACGAAATCATCACAATCAGGAATGTCCATCCGATCGTAGTCAGTGCGCTGGAAGCAATCGTACTCAGAATGCTCCCGGCACGTCCAAGGACAGGTTTGACCCAATCGAGCAGCTTTTGAGTGATTAATTCCAGGTTTTGTGTGTTCAAATACGTCGACAACTTGATGGTGTAATTCCCCAAATGGATTTCCCGCGATGCAAGGTTGGTAATCGTTTGCGGCATATCACCGATCGAATGATTGACGATGGCAATCAGACTTTGCAACTGCTGAATCACAACAACCCCGATCGCAGTGATCGAGACAAGCAGCACGATGATCAAAACAATGTAGACAATATTGACCGATACCCGCCAGGGTAGCCGGGTCCAGCTGCTCAATCCTTTTATCAATGGGTGAAGCAAATAGCTCAACACAAAGACCAACAGAAACGGCCCGATCAAATCCTTGAACCGGATGAAAAAAGCGCCGAGCATACCGATGAGCGCCAAACCGACGATCAATTTCATCGTCGAATCCCATGGCGGGGATGTTTCAGGTGATTCGGAAACTGCCATAATCGCCGTTACTCCTGTATTAGGGTGAAATCATCTTCCGAATATTTCCGGATTCATCCGGAGAAGCACGTCTATTATATCCTGTATCCGGCGCCGCTTGCAAGTTATCGTTGGACTCAAAAATAACAAAAAAAAAAAGAAACGATCGCAATGATCGTTTCCGGTAAAAATGCCTGAGGGCTGTGTGCTCATCCCCCTTTTTCTGGAACGTGCCGAACGATGTTACAAAATGAAAGATAAAATGACCAATACGATAATGAACGAAGCAGCAAGTACACCAATCCGCTTCAGGTCTTTGATCACATAGGAATAATCCGGGTCAAAAGTTTGTACTGCGCTCTTCCCGAGACGAATGTTTTTCCGTGAAATCGAGGGAGCGCTTTTTGCTGCCGGTGCTTTGGAAACTTTTCTCTTTTTCTTTTTACTCATCGATACACTCCTAAATTCATGATATCAATTTTCGTTCACCAAATAACCCTGGATAACGATTCTTTGATTGTCAACCATATAAGGATAACACGAAATCAGGGTTATAGCAGATCGATTCTTCGTATCCAGAAAATCTACCCGCGTCGGTTCGACGAAATCAATTGTCGATACCTGGTATTTATACGACCGCTGATTGGTATAGACGATAATCTCATCACCGGGTTGTAATTTGTCCAAATAACGGAAAATCTCACCGAAAATATCGTTATGCGCCGAAAGCACAAGGTTCCCCTTCGAACCCGGATCAGCCGTGCCGATATGCTGTCCGACCCCTTTTTTCAATTGCTCCCAACCGTCCCCTTGCACAACCGGAGCATCTATTCCAATCGCCGGTATTTGAATGCGCACAGCTTGCTGCGGTCCCGGAGTTGGTATCGGGATTTTTGCCAAAGACTGCACCAACGGGCGCAAATGTTCAGGTATTTCGGACTCGTTTGGTCGTGCCCCTTCGGGTGCATTCGGGGGAGTATGTCCCGAAGGCAAAACCACAGCCTGGATCAACGGTGTCGGGGTCAATGTCGGCTGCTCCAGCGCCTGCGCCACTTCCTGATTGAGTTTCTGGATAATTTCCAACCCATTGAGCAAAATGAAAACCAGCCCCAAAACAGCAACTACCTCAACCCCCAACAGAAAATAATCGAACACTTTCCGCTTTCCTGAACGCACAGGCTGCTCTTCCTCTTCGAGCACGTCCGAACGCAGATCACTTAGGGGTAGTCCGTCATTCTCGGGCACCAGCGATACAACCCGGCCTGTCTTCCTGAATCGCTCCAGGCGTCCCTGCCGGGTAGCCCGTCGCTTTTCCACAAGCAAGCGCCGCAATTCTTCTATCGTCAGGTCGTCGACAGTTTTTTTACGAGCCACGTTTCACCTAAACGCATCCCTTTCTTTCATTTCCAGCGCTTATTTCTTCACATGTGCCTGCGAGGAACGCCCGATAGAACCATCCGGCAAGGTCGCCCCGCGCAAAATCGCTTCGGTGAGGTTGACCCCTGTCATATCGGCATTCCGCAAGTTTGCACCGTATAAATTCGCCTTCGTCAAATTCGCATCGACCAAAACCGCACGGAACATATTTGCGCCTTCCAACTTTGCGCCATAAAGATTCGCCCGCGTCAGCTTGGCACCGAACAAATTGGCTCGCGACAAATTCGCTCCGCCGAGATTGGCGTTCGTCAAATTCGCCCCTTCCAAATTTGCGCCCTGAAGATTCGCCCGCGCCAATGTACATCCGGTAAAGTTTGCCCCTTCCATATCTGCCCGTTCCAAATTTGCCCGCGTCAAGTCGATGCCGCTTAAATCCATCCCAACCAGCCACAAGGGCCCCGGGCGATTCAACAAATCCAATATTTGCCATCGGGTAAGCTCAGCCATACTTCACCTCACATTTCTGGTCGAATACTTTTCCTGTATCCTCTTCATTTAGTATAACTCAATTTTATCTCTTCATCAGGAAACGCCTGCTGCGATGTGCTTTTTTCACTGTGTTTTCTCCATCCGGTCAATCACATCGAGAAATTCCCGTGCCAACAGCCGGCGGTCGAATCTTCTTTCGATTTCATCCCGTCCGTTCGCCCCCATCGTTTTCGCTAAATCGCTATCTTCGAACAACCGCAGCACAGCTTCAGCAAGTTTGGCAGGGGATCCCGGAGGAACAGCAATCCCCGCGTGCGCACCTTCCACCACTTCCCTGATGACACCATCGATAGCCAAAATGACCGGCCTCCCCGCAGCCATATAATCGAAAACCTTATTCGGATAAACCGTCTTATACATTTCGATTGGTTTCAGGATAGCGACACAGGCATCCGACGCAGCCAAAGCACCGGCAATCCTGCGTTTCGAAACCGGCGGCAAGAAAAGAACGTTTTCCAGATTCATCGAACCTGCCTTCTCCACCAGACGCTTCTTTTCTTTCCCCGCCCCGAGGAATACAAACATAATCTCCGGTTTGTCCCGAAGGAAGGCAGCCGCATCCAGAAGCACATCCAAATCATTCGACATTCCATGAGCGCCGGCATACAACACGATGAATTTTTCGCCCAGTCCATGGGTTTTGCGGAACTCTTCGCCGCGCGCTTCCGGGTCGAACATCCTGCTGTCCGCCCCGTTAGGCACAAGAGAAATCGATGAACCACCGCGTTGTTCGATATGCTCAATGAATCCGGGAGAATTCACCACAATCCTGTCGGCAGAACGATAAAGAAATCGTTCAAGCCATTCGGAGGGCTGAATGAGCCACGGGCTTTTCAAAACGCCTACCGCCACGGCAAAAGCAGGCCACAAATCTCTCACCTCGAACAAAAACGGAACCCGCTTGATGAAAGCAATCATTCGGGCTGTAAACCCCTGAAAGATTGGCGGGGACGTTCCCCAGACAATATCGACATTCCTGACGTTCAGCCCAACAATGAAAGAAGACACCATGAAACTCAAGAAACTAATTACCCGATGGATGAAACTTTTGTGCAATGCCGGATAGGTATAGGTACGCAAAACGGTTACCCCCTCCGTTTCCTGCTCGGTGGTTTTCCAGCGGATATGCGTTTCTTTGGAGGTTCCCGTCAGGTAACTCACCGGACTTGCAATGACGGTTACCCGGTGCCCCTGACGGGCAAACAAGCGTGCCAGTTCATCGTGGCGGGTTCCTCCCGGCTCGTCAATCGAAGCAAATGCCTGATGAATCAATAAAATATGCATCATATCAGCTTTCTTTTATCACAAAATTGTCTGCCGGAACTTTGGGGAAAGCCCACCGGCTTGTAAACCGAACCGGTAAAACGGATTTCACGAGAAATCCCAGCGACAGAGCCGGCTCTTTTTCTCCGTATGTGCCGGAAAACCAGCCCCAGGTTGGTGATGAATGATTGCCATCCCCTGCTGCGACCTCCCCGCCGCGTATGATTTGCAAATCCAGCGCATGGTTTGCGCTGACCATCAATCTCACAATACCTTTCGGTGACGCCAAAACAATCGTTATCGATTGTGCCTCCCGGCTGATGATTTTCCAGCGCCAGTCCGGAACCAGCCAATGCAAGCGAACGCTATGCTTGCCGGATGCCTGCGCTTCTTTGCGAGTGCTGAGTTCATCCTGAATTTCCCATGCCCATTCCCCTTCCTGAAACATGGCAACGGAACGGGAACAGTTCACGCCATATTTCCGGTAAGCATCATGAACCGCCGAGAGTCTTTTCGGCGTTGCATCAGGCGCCTGTGTACGGGATGTCAGCCAGGCATGCGCCTTATCCACATACAAAAACCGTCCTGCCCGGGTCATTTGGTCCTTCCCGTCCATGGTCACCGTGTTATGAATATCCGCTGCCATCAAACTGTTATTCCATGGAGGGTCGCCATTATACAAGTATGTTCCGGCATCCAAAGCGAGATTCATCCCCTGCCACCAAAGGTCAAAGTGCAACAAATCCGCATGGCCGGGGCGGCCCTGAAAATCCGCCACCCGTAGATACCCCCAGGAGCCATTGGCCGGATTGCGCAACACTGCGGGATTAATATATCCAAGATCGAATGCAGTGGCTTCGTTCGATTCGTCAGACAAGTTTTTTGAAGTATCCGCAAGCCACGCACTCATTTCATCCCAGCACCCCGGCGGGAAAACAGTTTGGCTGAGAAACACACGCGCAGCAGCCTGCAATGTCGGGCGGTAATCTCTGAATGCGCAGTTCGTCAGCGGAAACAAATAAGCGCCGTCATTGTGTCCCAGATTGGGCAGTCTGCCGGATTCCCGATCCGTCAGAGACAACATCCATCTGACAGCCTGCGCCAGATTTTTCCCGGCAAGCTCAGAGAAACCATCCGCCGAACGATCCTGAATGGCTTTTGCCCAAAGCGCCGCTTGCAACACAACCCGTTGGTAATTGACACTTTGCTGAATGTAAACCCCTGAATCATCGATTTGCTTCTCGAAAGCCGTATTCAGCCATTTCAAACCAAGCTTGATCCAGCGTTTGCTGCAAGGGTGTCCGGGAACAGCCCTGCCTGCTGTGTACAATCCGAGTGCTTCGGTAATCAAATGATTGTTATTTTGCGAACGGGCGTAAACAATCGATGGCACAATTCTGCGGGCATGCGCGGCAACCAGTCGGGCAATAATCTTCCTTTCATCGTCGGTGAACAATGCCGATTCTGAAAATATCTGTGCAGTAAAAACCAGCACAATCAGGCGAATAGCCACTTCCTGCGCGGAAACCCATTGCGGGCCGCAGTTAACCGGGTTTTCACGAAAAAAGGACCGCATCAAATCCAAAAATCCCTGAACATATTTCTCATCCCCCAACAGATGATACGCACGTGCCAGGCTCAATGCCCAGCCAAAACGTCCGATCTCCCAAACGAACTTGATATCCGCAGGCGAAGACAACCGGACCTTCCCGCTCTCATAGGCTGTCCAATGAGCCGGCTTGCCCTGGGTTTGCCACGATAAATCGTAGAGACTTCCCCCGAATAAACGCACTTTGCCAGCCAGGATTTCATCAGCCGTTTCCTTTGTTCTTTCCAATCCCTGGACTCCCAGCAAGCTCCTCAGCATGTTCCTGTCAGGCAATTCCGGCAGCAACGGTATCAACTCGCCGGCGTCTTCCATCCTGCCCGGTGGAGTAGCACGTTCGAGCCAGCCGCTGCGCAGCAGGAAACGATACCGTCCGTAAAGGGAAAGCTGCTCCAAGCCCAATTCACGTAACGCTTTCCAACCCAGAGAGATTTTCTGAAAACTGTTTTTCATCTTGTCAGGACGTTCATTCCAGATGTATCGGTTTATGTTCCCGCAGCGAACGGACAGCTGCGAAAGTTGCCATCGTCACACCAAACAAATGATCATACGGAACAGGAGGCTGTGAACCGGCAAGCACCGACCCGACGAATGCTTCCCAAATTGCCCGGTGTCCTTTGTCCTGAGCAAAACGGGAACGCACAATCCGTTTTCGTCCGTCAGCGATCATCGATAATTGTCGATAGTCGTCGAGAACAGCAACGCTGCCCCCCCGCGATATTTCAATTCGTTCTTTGGCAAAGGATTTATCCCCGTTGGCAACATAA
>CAYWFK010000014.1:3778-50903 GCA_964457375.1 uncultured Anaerolineales bacterium | reverse complement strand
GATGGCGCACTTGTATTCCTGTGCCAATTCGAGCATAGTACGGAAGAGCATTGGCGTGAAGTATGAAAAATGATGGTGTGAGTCAAGATGATCGGGCGGACGTCCGGCAGCCGCTATGAAGGCTTCGATTTGTGCCTGCCATTCGTCCAGAATCTCCATGCGATTCAGCGAATGGATGCCCGCCAGTTGTTCTCCGAGATGGCGGAATGCACCGTTGTCATCGACAAGGGACGAATGCCGGGCAATACCGGGCAGGCAAGGTGATCCGGCGGTCAATACAAGATGAACGCCCAGCCCCAGCCTCGGGGTTTCTTCAAGTGCGGTACGCAGGTCATCAGCGGCGCTGGGGAAAACCATCATGACGGAGGTCGAGGTAACAACACCGCGGCGGTGTGCATCCCGGATACCCTTCGAGACGCCGGGTGTCAGCCCGTAGTCATCAGCGTTGAAAATGAAAGTTGCAGAAGTTGTCATGGATTGCATGGTTGTATTATTCCGGTTTCGAATGACTAAATAACGGCAGCGTATCAACGTCTTAACCCGGGTATGGGGAAGGCGAAGAATTGTGCTTTTACCCGAAGCGTGAAACCCGAAACTCTCGCTGCTCCGAAAGGGAACAGGCTGCGTTACGGGCGCTATCGAAACTCCACAGGTGCGCCGGTCGTTTACCGGTTGAACCAGGATGTAAAGGCAACACCTGCTGCGTTCATGGTAATGGTCGGTTCGTTCGTTACGTAATCTTCGGTGTTGTCATGGAAAACTGCTTCTTCCGTTTGAAAATCGGCGAAGGGATCATCTCCTGAGATGTGAATACCCTGGTCTTCGAAGAGCGGGAGCGGTACAGGGCCTTCATCCCAAAAGCCTGTGAGGGTGATGTTTTTAATATCGGCAATTTGGTGATGCGGGTGTTGGGGAAAAACTGTACCGGCACCTCCGACGAAGCATACACCCCAGGGGTTGCGTCCCAGAATATAATCGCGTTGGGCAATCATCAGGGGATGGAAGCGTGTATCTCCTGTCAGGTCTTCGTACCATAATGCTTCCAGGCTGTATCCCAGCATATCTTCGAAAATGCCCCAATGTAATTTGGGAAAAGCCAGCGCAAACGGATTTCCGTCGAGGGTGCTTTCAGCCGGTTCCAAATCGGCAAGCAGGAATTTTGCGGCTGTGGGGACATACGCAGGATCCAGACGGGCGATTTCATAATGTGCCAGACCGTGTAAATTTGCCCAGTTTATCGTTTTGCCATTGCCTGCTTCTTTTGCGTAAGCTTGTGCCTCTTCGAGGTAATGCTTTTCGCCCGTGGCGCGAAAAAGTTCTGCGCCGGCAAGAGCCATGTCATCACGCCAGGTTTTTTCGGTATAAAAATCAGCGGGGTTCGATGGCTGGGCTTCCGGGTTGCTTTTGCCGAAATCATAAAGTTCCCGTGCCGCTTGCAGGTAATTGCCGGCAAGTGCTGAATCATACAGGGGGTTCTCTTCGTTTCCCCAGATCATCGAAGCAATTGCAAGGGCGGAGGCTGCCTTGCCGGCGACGTTTGCCCCGTGTCCTTCCGGGGCGGCGAACACCGGGCGTGCCCGGCGGAATTTGTCGTCATATTCAGGCATCCGCCAGTTATCATGATCGCTCTCATCACCGACCTGATAATAGAGAATGTGGTTTTCGGAATCCCACATCTTCATCGTCCAGTCAAGGGCAACACGCATTTCTTTCAAAAATTGTGTACCTTCGAAAGCTTGGGGGTGGTGCTGATAAGCGGTGAGCATCAGATTGAGGCTGTAACCGGTCGTGAGCATGAACTTGATATAGTCTCCGGCGTCGTGCCAGCCGCCGCTGGTATCGATATGCTCGCCTTTGAACGGTCCATTGGCCACGCGTGCATCCGATAAATGGCAAGGTTGGTGGATTGCCGGGTCGGTATCTCCGCAGCGCTGTATTCGGAAAAATTCAAGGGAGAGAGAAATCAAGCCGGCATAGGTATGCCGGCTGATTTCGAAGGGGGGAGAAAGCGTACCAGCTGTTTTTACGGTATATGATCCTGCTTTCGTAAGATGGCTGAAATCCAGGGTGTAAACATGTGCAAAATGACCGTATTCCCCAAGGTCTTCCCCGACTTTGCCGGTGAAAACGGAATCGCCGGCTTTGTCGAATACGTCGAAGGGGTACCCGCTCAGATTGGCATTGGTCAGCACGAAGGCTGTTTTTGTATCTTCGGGCAAGTAACCGATTTGGTTGACGCGCAGGAAGAGAGGTGCATCCGGAACAACAAATTTCTCGGCAGCCGCTGTGTCTGTCGGTTGTTGCGTGGCTGTCCCGACGGGTGTTGATGATGGGGTTGGAATTGGAGTTGTTTTTGTCATTTGAGTGCAGGAAGTGAGAAATAATAAGATGAGTAAACAGGCGGTTGTTTTCACAATAGTTTTTCCATTTTTCCGAGCAATTGAGCGCGTTTGTCCGGTGTAATTTCCAGTCCGCTGCTTTCCATGCCGAGGATGAATGCACCGACGACAGGGGGAACATTCAGGCGTACCAGGTGCGCAGCAGGCGCAAGCTGATGGGTGGACTCGGCCATTGCATCGATGAGCAGATGGCTGCCCTTGAACATGCTGCCAATCAGTGCGATGTCGAAAGATTCGCCGGCGATATCCAGCTGGCGGATGACCGCTTTGGCCATTTCGCCCAGTTCTTTCCCTGCCCAGCGGATGAGGCCAAGTGCAACCTGGTCTCCGTCTTTGGCTGCCTGAAACACAAGCGGTGCTGCGGGGGCATCGAGGATGTATTTCCCGTGCATGATTCCGGCAAGCAGGTCTGTGAGGTTTTTGGCACCGCAATAATCTACGAACAGCGCTGCCAGTAACGTATCCGGACCGCGCTTCGTCCATGAATGGGCAATTGCCTGCTGAGCCTTGAAAATCAACTCGGAGGCACCGGCAAACTCGCCCATTTCCACCCCGCCACCGGTAACATGCCCGATCCGGGAACGGTTGCGGTTCCAGCCCCAGGCATTGCAACCTGTGCCGGAAACGACGGCAACTCCCCAGCCATGGCGGGTGCCGGCAAGCAAGCCAAGCACGGCATCGTTCACGATTTCGAAAGGCGCCTGCAAATCGATGGATGAAATGACCCGGGTGAGGGGTTCACGATCTTCCTTCCAGTCGTAGCCGGCAATTCCGAACCCTGCTCCGGCAATGTGTTCTTGCTTCAAGCCGGCCTGTGTGAGGGTTTCTTTCAGAATGTCGTTTACCACGCATTTCATCCCGTCAAGGCTGACGGAGAAGGGATTGCCCGGTCCGCCGGAGGCAAAGCTGACGATTTTCCCGTCGCCTGTGGCAATCAATGCGTGGGTTTTACTTCCACCAATGTCAATTCCCAAGTAGTATTTTTCCATGAAGTCCTTTTGAATGATTGTTCTAAGAGTTCGTTGTTTGGAATTTTTCCCGTTGTGATACAGTCGGAGAACTTTCCATAGATTGTTTTGCTTTGCGATGCTGCTTGGCTGCAAGCAGGGCATCGATTTTTGTCGTCTTTTTCTTTCGAAAGAAGTCATGCAGCAAATCCGACCAGGTGAATATCACAACCCCATCCAGAGCATTGTTTTCGATGCTGTCAACCGCTTCGGAAAACGCTTCATCGCTGATCGATGGGGAACGGTTTTCTTTGGCGTGCATCCCGTTCAGGTACAGTGCTGAAGCCTGAATCGTGCACACGGTTTTTTGCCTGCTTGTTTTTTTTACTTCCGCTCCCGCTGCTGCAATCCATTCGACAGGGCGTTTCAGGATTTGATGATAGGTCATAACTTCGAAAAGGTCTATCGTAAAGCGCAGTTGATTGACATCCTGACCGAAATTTTGTTCGCGGGCATTATCGAAATCAACAGTGCGGAAGGGTATCGTGTTCAGAGCAAAGCGGATATTCGGCTGAATTCTACCGGCTTCTTCCTTGATTTGCTGGATTGAGCTGGCAAGCACATTGCATTTCCAGCGTGTCCATAATTCCCGCACGTTCGAGTCGATCCAGGTGGATACATGTTCTTTGTTGGGGAGGGGAACCCCGGTTTCGCGCTCGAAGCGTGCCAATGTATGCGCATCATAGCTGTATTCCGGAAAATCAGACCGTTTTCGTTCCGGCATCCACAGTTCCCAAAAGCCGGGCCACCGCGTAAAAGATAGCAGGATGCCGTCAGGTTCGAGTGCTTTAATGGCGTTTTGGATGAGTGCGCTTTGACGGGCGACGTAGTGCTCATGAGACGGCGGAATTCCTAAATACCAGTCGGTTCGTTCCATCGGAATTCCGTGGTTGTCGATTGGGCGCAGGGACGGATCTTTTTCGACTGAGGAAGGATCAAAAAAAGTACATGCAACTGCCCAATAAGCGATGCCTTCCTTCCCCAGCGCTTCGCGAAAGCGGATATCATCTTCTGCTGTGTACCCTGCTTCGGCGGGCGCAGTGCTTTGGACCGCGCTGTTTGGCATGGGTAGATAATGGTTTTGAGCGAGAACGAAATCGACCCCCCAGGATTTCAACAAACGGGAAGCATCGACGGGCGAAAGATCGTACTTCAGCAGCCAGTCGCTGCTGTAAATTTTCAGCCCGATTTCGAAGGGATTCATCATTTCTCCTGTTTCCAGATTTCTTTGGCGGTGAAATCCACCCAAACGAGATCGCTGGTGTTGGGGATGGCTGCAATCAAAGCCTTGCCAATTTCTGCCGGCGGGTTATCGAAATTGCGCCACCATTTGCGGTCGGCACGATAGCCGAACTGAAATCCGACGGGGGCGGGGTCGAAAAAGGTGCCCCAATTGCTGAAATCTGCGGTCATCTCTTCCAGAGATGTATATCCCTGGCTGTCGTCAAGGAACATCATCCCTTCACGATAGGTCGGGGGCATTTTTTCGCTTAACCAGTGTTTGAGAAACAGTTTGTATTCAGGGTTGTAGCTGCGGACTTTTTCAAGCCATGCTTTCGCTTCTTCGTCGCTGACCGGTTTCCCCTCGTCATAAATCTTGTGCTGGTACCATTCCACATCGATACCGAACCCCACAATGCAGGGGTGCTGTGCGTAACGCTTCAAAACCAGGTCGATCAATGTTTCGATATCCGCTTCGTTAGGCTCCACTTGCAGCCAGACTTTGACGCCTTTCTTGTCGAATTCATTCAGGTATGCTTCATTGTCGTCGAGCGGTGTGAAGAGAATTTTCTCGAAATCGCTGGATTTTTTCCCTTCGGGCATCGGGAAGTTCAGCCAGGTATATCCCTTGTGTTGAACGGTGGCAACAATCCAGACGACAGCGGGATCGGCATCGTCGAAATT
Organism: uncultured Anaerolineales bacterium; assembly: GCA_964457375.1. GTDB lineage: Bacteria > Chloroflexota > Anaerolineae > Anaerolineales > UBA11858 > G519. Next base: position 45,592 of record CAYWFK010000014.1, on the reverse strand, counting down.
CTTTGCCATGGAATCCGTCGATGCCAGCCACCAATCGGGGGATGGAAAAGGGGTGATTCCATAGCTCGATGCACGAATACCGGCACGAAGCCGGGGTGCTTTCGGGGTGCATGCAGCAGCGGAGATAACCAGAATGACCAAAGCGATGATGATTGAAAGTCGTTTTTTCATTTTTGTTTTCCTGCTTGTTAACCCATGGCAAGACTTGGCACGCATAGTTCTAAACACCGTGAAGTTTCAAGGGTTGTGGTACCCGGGAGTGGGGGGGCTTGTAATGAATCCATCAGGCTGGATGTGCCCCGGTAGTTCTTAAGGAACAGTATTCCTCCGGATTGCGGAAACGAAGCTGCCCGGGTTTGCAACGCGTCGAAAGCTGCGAACCCGGGCTATAGTCGATATGTTTACGAGAAGAACTGCGGCAGGTAGCGTTTGTGCGTTTCCAACAGATCATCCAGCACTTCTTCGATTTTGTCGGCTGAGGGGCCAAGCGGATGAACAAGGAGTGCCTGGTAAGCAGCGTTTTTGTCTCCATGGACGGCTGCTTCAACGGTAAGCAGTTCGTAGGATTTGACAGCAGCCAGCAATCCGAACATTGCCGGCGCAAGAGGCTCCGTTGCAATCGGGACGATACCGGTTTTGCGTACTTTGCAGGGCATTTCCAGCACCCAGTCTTTATCCCACCCTGGCACTGCGCCGTTGTGCTTGACGTTGACGACATGAATTTCATCCAGATTGTTGTAGTGTGCGTTAAGCAGCTGAGTTGCCATCGTGGAATAATAAGCGCCGCCGCGTTTCATCAGGTCTTCCGGCATAGTCGTGCAGGTTGCGTCGGCGTATTGCTTCAACAGATTGTCTTCGATTTCGATGACTTCCTCGGCACGGGAGGGCGGCCAGGTATTTTGGAGTGCCAGTTTTTTCGCGGTGTAGTAATAATATTCCAGATAATAGTTGGGAATCACCTGTAAGGTTTCGATGGTACGGATGTCCCATTCGGGTTCGTCTTCTTTCGAAAGATCCTCCAGAAAAACCTGCATGACTGTTTCCCAGATGTCTTCGCCGTTTACGAGGAAACCGCGGTGCCATGACAAATGGTTGAGCCCCAGAGTTTGAAGCTGTGCATCACGGGGATCGATTTTCATGCCTTTGCGTTCTTCCAATGCTTCCAGAATCATCATTTTTGCCGTGATGGGGACGTTGCAAACACCTACGGAGGGGATATCTTCGGCATAATTTTTGAGCGCCTGGGTAATCAACCCGGACGGGTTGGTGAAGTTCACCAGCAATGCCCCGGGAGCCAGCTCGCGCATCGTGTTGGCAATTTGCAGAATGACGGGAATAGTGCGCATGGCTTTTGCCATCCCGCCGACACCGGTGGTTTCCTGCCCGATCAATCCATGGCGCTTGCCAAGGTATTCATCTTCGCGGCGTGCTGCCATTTGACCGACGCGAAGCTGGGTAATCACATAGGAAGCGCCTTCGATAGCCTGACGCAGGTCGGTGGAAAGCACGATTTCGAAAGGTTTTCCTTGTGCTACGACCATCCGTTTGGCGAACCCGCCAACGATGTTCAGACGTTCTGCGTCGATATCCATCAGACAAAGTTCGCTGATGGGGAATTGGTCGATCCGTTCAATGAAGCCGTTGATCAGTTCAGGGGTGTATGTCGACCCGCCGCCAATTACTGTTACTTTCATGGTTTTCCTTTCCGTTTCCGGTTGGTTGTATGAATGTGGTTCGGGAGCATGGCGGTTTTCGATGAAAATAGGGGGAGACGGTTAAGGTGCCATGCTCCCGTCCGGTGTTTATCCCTTGACACCGGAGATAACCACGCCTTGGATGAAGAGCCTTTGTGCGAAGAAGAAGATGATGATTGGTGGTAACACCATCAAGAGCGATGCAGCCATGAGTAAGTGTCCCTGTTTGGAATAGAGCGAATTGAAGGCTTGCAGGCCGAGCATGACAGTCCAGTGTTTCGGGCTCTGCAAATAAATCAGGGGTTCGTAGAAATCGTTCCAGGCATAGAGAATGGTGAAGATGGTTACTGTTGCAATTGCCGGATAGGATTGAGGAACGATGATTTTCCACAGAATATCCCATGGGGTGCAGCCGTCGATGATGGCTGCTTCATCCAGTTCTTTGGGGATGCTCATGAAAAACTGGCGCAGGAGGAAAACATCCCAGGCGTTGGCGAAGAAAGTCGGGATGATCAATGGCAGCAAGGTGTCATACCATCCGATTTTCTTGAAGATGATGAAAGTCGGGATGAGCGTAACTTGCGGCGGAAGCATCACGGTGGCGAGCAGGACGAGGAACATCCAGTTCAGACCCGGGGCGCGAAACCGGGAGAAACCGTAAGCAACAATCGTACAGGAAAGGACCGTGCCAATCGTCCCGAAGATGACGATCATCAATGTGTTGACCAGATACAAATTGAAGGGCGCCTTGGTCATCGCCAGACGGAAATTTTCCCAATGGAATTTGATTTTGGTGACGCGTTTGCCCTCTCCAACGGGAAGCTCGTATTGCTTGGTCGGGTCATTGGGGTCGACGAAGATGCCCGTCGGGCCCTTTTTCTTCAGGAGCGCAAGCTGTTTGGTTTCCCCGTTTACAGGAATATCATACAGGAAAAGATCGTGCCCGTCGATGTCGGCTTTGACGGTTTCGCGGGGAATCCATTGGGGTGGAAATGATCTGACCGCATTTTTGCTCTTGAGCGCTGAAGAGAACATCCATACAAGAGGAACACTGATGACGACAAATCCGATAGTCAGGATGACCAGTGCGATGATTTTTTCCATTTTTTCGTTGCGTTTGATACTTGATTTTTTCTTCATAATGTTTCCTCTTTATCGATGGAGTTCGCCTTCATAAAATACCCAGAATTCGGAGCTTTTGAAAACCAGCAGGGTGAAAATAAGGACGATGATGAATAATACCCAGGCCAGAGCAGATGCATAACCCATGTTCAGGTATGTGAAAGCATGTTTGTAAACATAAAGGTTATAGAAAAGCGTAGCATCTACCGGACCGCCTCCGGTGAGCACATAGGCGTCTGTGAAGTATTGAAACGTACCGATAATACCGGTAACCAGATTGTAGAAAATAACCGGGGACATCAGGGGGATGGTAATGAAGAAGAGCTGCTGGAGTTTGTTGGCGCCGTCGATTTGTGAAGCTTCGTAAATCGTTGTCGGAATGCCTTGCAGACCGGCAAGGTAAATGATCATGCCGCCGCCAACACCCCACAGACTCATCAGAATCAGCGCCCGCAGTGCCCAATCCGGGCTCGAAAGCCAACCGGGACCTTTGATGCCGACCAGACCGATCAGCCAGTTCAGAATGCCGAAACGGGGATTGAAAATCAGCCCCCATAACAGGGCGGTGGCAACACCGGGCATCACCGACGGGAGGTAGTAACCTGTTCGCCAAAAAGATACACCGGGTACTTTAAGATTGAGCAGGTAGGCGACCATAAAGCCGAAGACCAGGTTGAGCGGGATGGCGACAACGGCAAAGGTGAGGGTTACTCCCAGCGAATGCCAGAATTTAGGGTCACTGGTGAATAGTTTGATGAAGTTGGAAAGGCCGATGAAGGTCGGTGGTTCCAGAATATTGTAGTGCGTGAACGAGAGAACCAGCGAGGCAATCATCGGGCCGGCGGTGAAAATGATGAAGCCGATGATCCATGGGCCGATGAGCAGGTAACCCCAGATGGCTTCCCGTTGTTTCAATGTGGTTGGTTTAAGCTTTAGCATGCAAGCAGCTCCTGATTGTTTTGGATTTGCTTTCCAAAAAGATAGTACATCAAAAGTAAAGCAAGAGACTATTTCGTGTTTCTCGTGCAGTTTTACGATAACTTCTTGTTACAGGTACGGATTTACAACATACTTCCAAAGTTGCACCCCCGAGGTTCGACCCTCGGAGGCGCATAAGGTAAAGGATGGTTTCTAGTGTTGTGCCCAGTATTCGTCCAGATATCCCTGAACTTCTTTGTTCAGGTCATCAAGGATGGCTTTGACATCTTTGTTTTCGCCGGTTACAACCAATTCCATCGCGTGTTCGGTTGCATCGAAGACTTTTCCGTAATTGGGGATCCAGGATTCGTAGTTCGGGTTGTCCATGTAATCAATTGCATCGAGGAAAACCTGGAAGTCAACGCCCGGAGTGGCTTCTTTCATATCCGCGAGCCAGCTTTCGGCAAGGGATTGGCGGGCGGGGATACAACCATAGCTGTTGGTGAGCTGTTTCATGATTTCAGGCTGCATCATCCATTTGGCAACGACCCATGCCTGTTCGGGGTGCTTGGAATCTTTGGGGATCACGAAGCCGTCAGCATTGGTTTCGGAAACAATCGAGCCATCGGGCCCGGCAGGAATTGCGGCAACGTCCCAGTTGAAAGCTTCCGACCAGGTTTCGTAGTTGTAGGACATCCAGCTGTGAATTTCCCATGAAGCAACCATGGAGCTTTCCAGCGCGTCCATGTCGCCAAGGGCAGCAGCAACTTCTTCGCCGTTCGGGCGGATGTGCCATTTCCAGATGGAATCGTTGATGAATTGCAGGGCATCCTGCCACGGTTGGGAGTTCATTTCTGCGGTCTTGTAATCGTCGCTCATACCGATTGCGTCGCCACCGAATTTGGAGGGGACCATTCGGAAGGGGATCCAGTCCCAGCCATCCCAACCCCATTGCTTGATGTTCTCGGGGTCGAAATCGGCGGATGCAGCGTTGTTGCCGTTGGCGTCGATGGTGAGGAGTTTGGCTTGTTCGACCATCTTGTCATAGGTCCAGCCTTCTGCTCCCCATTTATGGGGCGGATATTCCACGCCGGCTTCATCGTACATATCTTCGTTGTAGTAAAGCACCGAAGGATAAATACCGAGAGGCAGCCCGATGAGTTTGCCGTCACGTTTCATCACGCTGAGGGCGGGGCCGTAGAAATCGCTCATATCGTAGTTGTCTTTTTCGATGTAAGGGGTCAGGTCGAGCCATTCATCCTGGAATTCGGCAACGCCCATGACACCGATTGGCATGACGATATCCGGTGTCATACCACCGGCAAGCATGGTGGAGAATTTGGTTGTGTGATCGTCGTAAGCGACGGTCATGAATTCAACCTGGATGTCATCGTGGGTTTTGTTGAATTCTTCTGCAAGAGCATTGTGAAGGTCGATCTGCTCCGGCTCGGTGCCCGTACCAAATCCGACAAAGATGGTAATTTTGACGGGTTCATTGGTGTTTTCCGCTTTGGTTTCTTCGGCGGGAGCTTTTTCTTCCGTCTTGGTTTCGGTTTTGGCTTCGCTTTTTTGAGTCTCGGTAGTATTCTCTTTGGTTTCAGCGGCGGGTTTTGTGTTGCAAGCAGTCAAAACCATACTTGCGATGACGAGCACTGCGATAATAAACAGAAACTTCTTTTTCATGTTTTCTCACTCCATTGTTGATTGTTTGTCTTTATGAAAATTTACACAAATCGTTGTATTGTTTTTCCAGGGCACCTCCTTGATCGATATGCTTGTGCTGCAAATTAGTACTGGTTATATTTTGTCGGTAAAAAAACAGGATTGCTTAGGCAAAGTGCATTGGTTTGCCGTTCCCGGTGATATTTTTATTGTTGGGTTTATGCCGGATGGCAGCCACACGAGCGGCGGATAACAAGTTCCGTGCTGATTTCGATGACCGGGTCAGCACTTCCGGTTTGAATAAGGGACAGGAGCTGCTGCATGGCAATCCGTCCGAGTTCCTCGATGGGGACGGCAACGGTGGTCAGAGGGGGAGACAGGTAGCGCGCGATTTCCACATCATCGAAACCGACGACGGCAATATCTTCCGGAACCCGTAGTCCGGCCTGGTTGAGAGCGCTTAGTGCTCCGATGGCTGAAATATCATCGCAAGCGAAGATTGCGTCGAAATCCAGCCCTTCGTCGAGCCAGTGTTTGACCGCTTCCTGCGAGTCTTTCTTTTGAAAGTTTCCTCGTGTTTTCAGCCTGGGGTCGAACGGAATGTTGTGTGCAGCCAGAGATTCAAGATAACCCTGTTCTCGCAGTTTAGCGTCTTCGTGCTCGGCAATGCCGGCGAGGAACGCAATGCGCTTGTACCCGTGGACTTCGATGAGATGATCGACCAGTTTTCGGGCGCTGTTCTTGTTTTCAATTTTGATGTGAGGGATTTGCAGCCCCGGCGGGGGAGTGCGTTGAATCAGGATGATCGGGAATTTCTTGGCATGTTTACGGCGCAATTCATCATCTGATAGGCTGGCAGGAAATACCAGCAACCCGTCGGTGTAATGGTCTCCGAGATTGAAGGGGATGACCTCTTCCGGATCGGGGATGGATCTTTCAGTGGTGACACTGATGAGCAGGCTGTATTTGTTGCGGTGGGCTTCTTCTTCTACCCCGGCGATGACCAGCGGGTAAAAATCCGTACCGATTTCAGCGAGGACGAGGCCGATAGTTTTGGTTTTGCGGCCGGCAAGCGTCCGTGCGGCAATTTGCGGACGGTAGTCCAGCTGGTTGATGGCGCTTTTTACTTTGGCTTCGAGTTCCGGGGAAACCGGGGCGGATTGGTTGATGACCCGGCTGACAGTTGAAATAGAGACTCCCGCCGCTTTGGCGACATCCGAAATGGTGTTCTGGGAGTTTGATTTGTTTCCGGAATTAATCATCAGGTATTCACCAGGGTAGGGATGGATGATTTCTGAAAGCGCTTTCGAAAGCGCTTTCAGTATACAGTATAAACGGGATTCCTGTCAAGTGATTATCTCTGTTTTTTGCTTTTTTCCGCTTCGGGATTTCGAAAACACGGGGAATGGGAATGAGCCGGTAAGCCTTTTCTCAGGCGGATGGCGATTGATTGCCGGCGGGGGATGGTTTCGGGGCGTTGTGTATCGGGTTCGAATCACTCGGTTTGATGTTGCGCCCGGTGCCGATAAAAAGCACCCGCCTGAGTTATCATCGGGGCGGGTGTTTTGTGCGGTCGGGTGACAGAAACTGTCACGGAGGGGTAATGTTGAACGTTTGAAGCATCTCGTCGAAAATGGTCAGTGACGGATTGAAACTTTCCGGCGGCTGTGCATTAAGATCGATTTCAACCTGCGCGACATAGGTCATGTAGTTGTTGATGAATGCCTCGTCCATGCTGACCGTATTCGGGTCGGGAAGCGAAGGATGGGAAACAGGCAGGATGGCAGAAATATAGTATTTGCCATCATTGGTAATCCCCTGATAGGTGTAGAACATATCGTTGTTATTGATTGGCCATGCTGCCTGGCCGAATTGCGTGACAAACCGAACACCTGATCCGTTTTGAAAATTGAAGTAGTGTACCTGGGCTTGCATGAACTCGGCAGCATTGAATAGAGGCAAAAAGGGAATGGATTCAGGGTTTTGCGGTTTGGAAGCCAGCAGCGTTTTGAGATTGTCGATGATCTTACCGACATTGGGGTTCATTACCTTGAATTTGTCGACAGACAAGATGATGATATGCGGTTCGTGAAACGTATCGTGCAGCGGGTAATCGATAAACTGAAATTCGATATGCTCCGGTGTTCCCCAGGGATCCTCGCTTGCCTCAGCGGGAACAACGGAAGGGGAGATCATCGATGCCAGCGATTTGTCTGCGGAAAACGTAATGCCGTTGAAGTCGACATGGAGGCGCGTATCCTGTGTGGCCGGTACATTCGTCGGGGCGGGTTGTGCGGGGGTGGCCGCTTGTGTTTCCGTTGGCTGCTGATTGCCGCTGTCGGATACAGGGGTGCAAATTGCCGGTGCTGTGGGCATTGGAATCGTGAAGGAATTGTTGTTTTCGACGGATTCCGCCACGCTGTTGAGTGCATCCACCGTGATCGGAGTGCCGGCGATTGCGCCTTCGGTGTCGAAACAGGTCGTCTCACCGGGGTCCAGCGAGCTGATGGTCATTTTCATTTTGTCCCCTGCCTGGACGATGAAACCGTTCGCAGCGGCATTCCCGATGTTTTGAATGCAGATGGACGTGATCAAAGGTTTTTGGGCTTCGATACAGCCGCCCTGGTATCCCTGCATGGTAATCGTTCCCTGCGAGATGGTCAGGTCCGGAAGGGCATTGGAAGGCTGTGCAGTTGGTGGGGGCGCAGGATTCCCCGGAATTGAACATGCAAGTACTGCAAGGACGAGGCTTGAAACGATTAAAAACAACGCTGTTTTTCTCATGGCAATATCCTTTTCGTTTATTGGTATGGCATTGAAGAACGATAGCTGCTTCACTTTTACCGGATTTGAAAACCCGATGCGGGCATCATTAACCGGTAATTTTCACGATTCCTTTTTCGCCATCGACAGACAAGTGCATGCCATTTTTCAGGCTTTCGATGGGAATGCTGTCGATACACGGGATTTCTGCGATGATACAGCCAACTGCAATGATGGTTTCACTTTGACGGTTGATGATGGCTGCGGGGGCAACTCCGTTATGTTTCAGGCGGTACAGTGTATAAGAACCGACTGTGGAACCTTTTCCATTGGGAAAGACAAGTATCTTGCCGGCAATGGTTTGTCCTTCCAGCTCGTGGCCGCGTTCGAGGATGGTGCCTGTCTCAGGATCGACGCCGCCGAAGAAGGAAATGCCCATGGTAGTTACCAGGGCTTCTCCTTCCGCTTTCCCTTGATAAATGCTTCTTCCTTTTAATATCATTGATGATTTATTGGCGTTTTGCATGATATTTTCGATAAGTGCATGGTTTGTTTGATTTGGCAGCGATGGTCTGATAAATGGCTTTATCAAGCCGGCGTGTGATGAAGACGGGTCAATCCTCGCCGAGTGCCACTTCGATCACCTGATCGAAAGGTAAAAACCGTGTTTTGAAATTATTCTTGGCATAGGCATAGTAACAGGCTTTGGCGCTGTCGGTGGCAAGGGTGTTGAACCGCCCCCGAATAGGTGCAACGACGCAGCAAGTGTCGACAGCGAATTTCGCGCCTGCCTTCTCGATGATGCGTGTATATCCCATCGTGTCGGCAATTTGTTTGATGGGCCTTGATGTGGTGATCCAGAATTCTTTTCGGACATGTTTGCCTTCGAGTTTTGCGGCAATTCGTGCAATCTCCTTGATGGAAAGATGGGGACAGCCCAGGCTGACGAAATCGACTTTTTCGGCAGTATCAGGCTCGTCGAGAGTGGCAAGGGCTTCCTGCAAATCGGCTTTCCGGATTCGGATGCTTTCCGCCGGTTTTTCAAAGCGAATGGATTCCGGTGTGATGTCCTGCATATGAAAGAGTGCTGTTCCGCCAAAGGTGGCGATGCTGGCACAAAATGATTTGAGGCATTCCAGGCTGGCAGCAGGTATTCCCGTGATGAACGGGGTTTGCTTTTCTCCGGTCGACTGGATTTTTTCACCGATTGCTTTTCCGAGAGCACCGAAGTCACGGGTATTGTGTATTTCGGTTTCTACGTGCACAAGCATTGTCGGGCGCCGGTTTTCGGAGCGGTGCAATCCGTAATCGGGCGTGAAACCGGTGAGCGATGCAGCCAGAGCACTGGGCCCGCCTTCGCGGTTCGTGCGTGCACCGATGACGGCATTAGCAAAACACACGGCGCTGCTTTCTGCCCAGGCGATATGTTCGCCGAAGTGTGGTAGATTCCCGGCGAGATATGGTGTGCAAGTGGCAGTTGCCGTAACACCCATACGTTTGAAAGCATCCAGCACACGCATTTGGTTCCGGGCAAATTCAGGGGATATGCCGAGTGTTTGCCAGTTTTCGATATCCATCCCGGCGGGGTTCAGGGTTGTCAACACACGGGCTTTCCCCCCGCCTTCTGCCATGCTGCGGAGGAAAGACAATCCGGCTTCGCCGAGATTGTCGTAAGAAACTCCGGAAATTTGCACGGAAGAAACAGGAACGAGGCGCTCCGCACCGTAAATATTCCCCAAAGCAACGAGAATCTCCATGGCTTTTCGGACAGCATCCCCGGCTTCGCCGTCGAGCATTCTGCGTTGTTCGGACGTGAGTTTCATAGTGCATCCATGTTGATATCGGGATTGAGGAAAAAGTTGATGTCGATATCAGGGTAGGGTACTTTTTCGAAATGCTTGCGGGCATCTCCCAGCGGGGCTGTCAGGTCGAAGCCAATCTTGGTGGTCATCTTGGTTTCGGCTTCTGCGCTGGGGTCGAGGCTGGAACCGGGTTCCCGGTCCAGAACGAGCATATCCCGGTCACCCTGAAAACGTGTGGCTAATGCCCATTCGATATCCATTGGCTTGTAGATATCGATATCTTTGTCGACGATGAACACATGTTTGCAGGAATGGTGACCTTTGAAAGCGGCACGAATCGCTTTCATGCCATCGTCCTCGTTTTGTTTGTCGATGCGGATGATGGCATGCAGCCAGGAACATCCGCCGGGGTTGACGTTCACATCCAGACAGCGCACGACCTCATTGACTTTGCGGAAAATGGTTGGTTCGCGGGGCATTCCCATCAGCAGCTTGTGTTCCAAGCCGCCGGGGAGCAATGCCTGCCAGATGGCATCTTTGCGGTGCGTTACAGCTTTGATTTCGAACACCGGTTCTTCCCGAATGACATCGAGGGTTTCGGTTAAATCGACGAAGGGACCTTCGGTATGTCTACGGTCACGGTATACGGTTCCTTCGATGACAATTTCACAATCCGCAGGGATGAGCAGATCCGAGGTAACCGCTTTGACCAATTGCAAGGGTTCGAGTGTATTGGCAATTTCCAGTTCGTTTACGCCGATTTCAACGGAGGTGGCAGCGGCAGCGAGGACATTGACCCCGTTCCCGATGCAGATTGCGACATCCAGTTTGCCCAGGTCTTCCAGAAAGGTGCCAAAATGGCGGGAGCGGACGACGCGTAAAGCCATCTCTTTGGGCGAAAACTGCATTGCCCGGTGGAAATCTGCGTTTTGCCCGTATTTGGGGTGGCTGGCGATGAATACTCCGGATGTGATGTATTTACCGCCGTCGCTGGGAAAGTGGCGCAGGATGGGCAGTTCGTCCAGGCTGGGATGAAGACGAATCACTTCCTGGCATGGGGCTTTTTCGACAACTTCGGGTTTGCTTGGGTGCCCGATGGCATGAATGAGGGTTGGAATGATTTCCCCCACACTGATGCCCAGATAGTCGGCAAAGGATTGTTTGTCGGCATAAACGTTCCCGGCAACCCGAAACGTGAAGCCGCGGACTTTCTCGAAAATGATTGGCAATGGTTCCATTTTCTTGATCATTGCGGCGATTTCGTAGTGGGTGGAAATCGACTGGGTAATGTGAAGCAGCACACCGGCTTCGTCTAGTTCCTGAATGGTACGACGTATGGACATGGATTGATTCCTTGTTTCAACTTGGTGGGTAGTGGATTCTTTCATCGATGCCTGAGCACCTACTAAAAGTATACCAAACAAACCCGTGGCTGGTGCATAGCAACCATGGGTTTGTTTTTCATGCGGAGGCAGATTGCGGATGTGGATGTTGTGTGAATCAATGCCCTTTGGAGTTCATCGGGAGAAAAATCCGGTTGCCGAGAAGCTGCCCGTAAATATCCCAATCATTTGGAAGGATGTAGTGATCGTGATAAGCAACGAGAAAATCACCGTTTTTGCCGGATGCAGCAGCGGGAAAGTCGGCGTTGAGGCCGGGAATCTTGATGACGGTTCCTGCAATCAAGCCATTAAAATTGATCATCCGGATCATGATGGCTTTATCCAACGTGCCAATGTCTTCACTCCATGCGACCAGATAACGATTGCCGCTTTCATTACCGGCAATCGCAGGGTGGCTGTTGGGTGTTGTTGTGGTGTCGTCGATTTTTGTAAGAAAAGCATCCGGTATCCCTGCTTCTGAAATCAGGCGCCCGTAAATGACATCTCCTGCGGGACGAAGATTTTGCCAAACGACGAAAAATTTGTAATCACCGGGGCAGGTCGGAAGGGCTGCAACGGCAGGATTAAGGTGTTTTACTGTTCCCAGTGCGATGGCAATTTCTGCTTTGTATAGTTTGCCTTTGCCGGTAACCTGTTGACCGCGAATTTCCCGAACTGCACCGTTCTTGGTTTGCCAGACGACAAGGAAACGGTTTGCATGACGGTTGTATGCCAGGTCGGCTTCTTGCAGAACCGTATTGCCGATCGTAGCTTTGATTTGGATTGCATTGCCATCTGCGGTGCCATCGCTTTTGTATCGACGCCCGTAAATATAGTGGGACATTGGCGATGGGTGCCAGGTTTCTGCCCATGCGATGAGATACCGATCGGCTGTGGAAGCATAGGCAATTGCAGGCTTTGCGGGCGTGGAAAGCGAGCTGTCGCTTTGGATGATGATGTCATTGGAATCCAGCACCTGACCGCTGCCGGAAACCCGCCGTCCGTGAATGCCGTGGAAACCGCTGGAGTCGACGAATTCCCAGACTACGAAGTATTGGTCGTGAACACTGTTGTAAGCTACGTCGGGATAGCGTCTTTCTCCGTTCGTAGCGGCAATGTAAAACGGACCGCCAATGAGTTTCCCGTCGCTCCGCACGCGTTGTGCCCGAATATCATCATTGCCGGCTCTGTCGTTGTACCAGACGACCAGATATTCATTGCGTTGTGTGTTGTAGGCAATCGACGGGTTCTTTTCTTCTTCGCTTTTGTTGGAAATAACGATGCGGCTGCCAATTTTACCGATTGCGCCGGATGCCCATGCAGTTACCGGCATTAAAGTGGCAAGCAGAATCAAGAAAACAAGTGTGCGCTTACGAATATGTGATAACGACATACAATACCCTCCATGATTGAATGTTATAGAGAAAATGAAAAATGGAATGATGCTTGCTTGGTTATTTTTACGGTGGTTTGTTTCAGGGGGTGAAAGGGGAAAATGAATGTCGATGTTCAACCAAGGCGTATAACCTGTTAGTTCATTATTGCATAACCGGCAGCCGTTGTCAACTTCGGGGCAAGATGCTGGTTGGCAATATCCGCGTTTGGGCGAAGGAGTCGGTTACGTAAAATTGATGGAAAAAGGTTCGTGCCGAAAAATACGCGCTGATGATTGTTCCCCGGCGGGGGCAGGTGCCCCGTGTGCCGGCTGTTTTCCGGTCTGGCGGTTAGCTACGTTGATTTATTTTGGCGGGGATTTCGGGTTCAATACCCAGATTTGAGCACTACTTTTCGATGCGACTTTGCATTGTTTGGCAAGCGGGCAGGATTCACACGCTGATGAACAGGTTTGTTCGACTTTGCCAAGATACCCCTGCCGGGTCAAAGTCCCCAGCATGGCAGTGATGATTTTGGGGGTTGTGTTCAGCTCGCGGGCTAGGTCTTCCACCTGATAGCCGTTGTTTTTTTCGATGAGCGCCAGTAATTTTTTGAGCATGTCAGCCCACTCCCAGCAAGGTCAGACTCCAATAGATGATTGCACCGGTGCTGAATGAAATGAACAAGAGCAGCAGGATATTGACGATAGTCCATTTGGTTCCGGCTTCTTTCTTGATGGCGGCAACGGTTGCCGCACACGGGATGAAGAGCATCTGGATTGCCATAAAGCCCAGGCGGCCGGGCATGGAGAGGGTTTGTGCAATGGACGCTGATAAATGGCTGCTGGCTTCGATTTTGTAGAGCACGCTCAGGGTTGCAATGGTGTTTTCTTTGGCAAGGAAGCTGGTGAGCAGGGCGATGGTTATTCGCCAGTCATGCCAACCGAAAATTTTCCCCAGCGGAGAGATCCAGCGGCCAAAATTCGCCAGGATGCTGTCTTCGATGTTCCCGTTTGGATAATAGCTCAGCCACCACATGGCAATTGCTACCAGCAGAATGATTGTACCGGCGCGTCTGACGAATGCTACCATGTTGTTCCATACGAACAACCCAATTGTGCGGGGATTCGGCATGTGGTAGAGAGGTATTTCCATGATAAAGGCTGTGCGTTTCCCTTTGTAGACGAACTTGTTGGTGAGGATTCCCAGCAAGGCGAGAATGATTAGGTTGAGGCTGATCAACCCCCATACTGCCAGTGGGGCGAATTTGCCAAAGAATGCGGGAGCCAAGAAGGTGATGACAGCCATGCGGGCGGTACAGGGAACCAGTGGGGAGAGCATAATTGTGAGAATGCGCGCGCGCCGGTCTTCGACGATGCGTGCTCCCATAATTGCCGGAACATTGCAGCCGAAGCCCAGAAACAAAGGCATGAATGACCGGCCGTGAAGTCCCATCCAGTGCATGAAGCGGTCCATGACATAGGCAGCGCGGGTTAGGTAACCGACGTCTTCCAAAAAGCCCATGGCAGTGAAAAAGAAAAACAGGATAGGGAGGAAGGTGAGCACCATGCCTGCCCCGCCGATGATTCCGTCGCTGATTAAACCTTGCAACCAGAGCGGTGCGCCGGCGAGGGCAACCTTGCTCCAGGCAGCCAGCGGTTCGATGAAAGCGCTCCCCAGCCAGGCGACAATCGGATTTGCCAGGGTATAGGTCACCCAAAAAACACCCCCTGAAATGCCAATGAGCATCAGCAAACCGGCAAGCGGATGGGTTGCGATTTTGTCGAGGCGGTCGGTCAAGCTGATGGTCCCTTTGCGCGGATTGGTCATGGCTGCGCGTACCAGCCTTTCGATCCAGGCATAGCGGCTCGAAGCAATATCCAGAAAGGTATCTTCGTGATTCATGAGCAATTTTTCGATCGCTTCCCATGCCTTCGGCGCGTTTTTCTTGACCATGGCGGTGATTTCCGTATCGCCTTCCAACAGTTTCAGGGCAATCCAGTCTGGCGGATAAGCCGGGGGCAGGTTACCTTCCAGTTTCTCAGTGATGTCTTTTTGTAATTCCTTATGCGGGTCTTCGCTGGGTTTGAGCCTGTATTGCTGGGAATGATACTTTTCGGGGTGCTTACTGACTTCGATGGCAGCATCCAGCAAGGCGTTCAACCCCTGATTATGCGTAGCGACGATGGGCACGACCGGAATGTTTCCCAGCGCTGCAGACAGCACGTTTTCTTCGATTTGATATCCCTGCTGTTTGGCAACATCCATCATGTTCAGGCCGATGACGATGGGGATTGGCAGGTTGATGAGTTCGGTGAGCAGGTAAAGCGAATGTTCCAATGTTGCTGCATTGAGAATCGCGATGACTGCATTCGGGCGTGTTTTAATCAGGTAATCCCGTGCAATGCGCTCTTCGAGCGAATTCGCCGTCAGTGAGTAGGTGCCGGGAAGATCGACGAGATCGATTTTGTACCCTTTATAATTGACGACGCCTGTTTTTTGTTCGATGGTTTTTCCCGGCCAGTTCCCGACATGCTGGTTGAGTCCGGTGAGCATATTGAAAACGGTGGATTTGCCTACGTTAGGCTGGCCTGCGAGTGCAAAGGTGAGATTCTTGCCGCTTGTCATATCGGTTTCCGAATTGACTGATGATGGGGTGTCGAAAGCTTTCAGAATTGTTCTCCTTGTGGTTTGTTGTGGAATTATGAAGAAGAATGGTTCAAATGGATGTGACAGGATTCCCGTCTTCCCAAAGCGACATGGGTGCCGCGAACGGAGACGATGACCGGCCCTTTCCCGTAATTTTGCAGCATTTCAACTTCCGTGCCGGGGACGAAACCCAGCGTTGCCATCCGGGAGATGAATCCGGGACCACCGCGAAAACCGGTGATGATTGCTTTTTGCCCGATTTCCAATTGACATAACAGCGTGATACCGGAAGCCGGGTCGGGTTCCCCCTGAATGTTCTTTTGTACGTGATGACGATTCCGCCAGAAGCGTAGGTGGTTAGCCATGATGTTTTTTTTTGCCTTTTGACGATAATGGATTTTGCTGCCGAATCAGAATTCGGGAGGCTATCTCTGCGGAAAGATAAACATGATGGTTTCGGGTCATCAGCAGCAATTCGTTGTTGTTCCCAATTCCCTGAAGGCTTACTTTGGAACCGGGGATAATACCTTCATTTTGGAGAAAGGAGCGGGTACTTTCTTCTTCGGGGACTTCCAGGATGGTTGCTTGTTCCCCGATTTTAAGATTGGATAATTGTACTCCGACATTGGATAACGAGGTAATCTTTCCTTCCGGAATAGGTTTTCCCAAAGGGTCACGGGGAGGATTTTCGAGAAACGCCGCCAAACGATTGCATAATTCTGCCGACGTGAAGTGTTCGAAATGACACGCCAGCTCATCAGCAACTATCGGGGAAAGTTTTAGTTTTTCTACCAGAAATACTGCCCACAACCGGCGGGATCGCAAAACCTGATAGGCTATTTTTGCCCCCAGCTGTGTCAGGGAGACACCTTTGTACGGTTCGTATTTCAGATACTCTTTTCGTGCCAATTTCTGAATCATCTGGTGAACGGAAACCGGGATGACATCCAGCGCTTTTGCGATTTGCGAAACGGGAATGGGTGAATCCTGACCTGTTTCGTTGAGCGTGGCAATCGTCAACAGGTACATTTGTTCGCTTTCGCTGAGCGCTTTGGCTGTATTATCGCTATCCATAACAATTAATCATAAATCCTATGGTAAAACATAAAAGCAATTATACCTGAGAAACCCTGATGCTGAAAGTCTAAAATCACTTGATTAGCGTGATAATGTTCCCGTTTTGCCGGAATATGCTTGTTTTCTCATCTGAACTTTCGACGAAAGCAAGCCGGTGGTGATGAAATCAAGGTAGCCCTTCGGACGTCGACCGAAGGGCTGTGAAAAGGCACCTTGCACGAATGTGCTTCAGGTTAGGGGAAAATTGCCGGCAGGGGAAAGCGTATCAGGAAAATTCCTTTTCGATGCCCGCTTTGTTCGAAAATGTGAACGTGTTCGAATAGATGTTTTTTGTCACTTTGGTGATCCATTTCCAGTGGATGATCGAATGGGTGATGACCATCAGGATCATGATTATCCCCGACCAGGTATGAATATCTTTCCAGGTGGTTCTGGTGAGCAGCAGGAATGTTTCTGTGCCGAATATGCGGCGGTGGGGTCCGGGATTGAGAAAGAAATACAACCCGCTTGTGGCTGTGACGAGAATGCACAAGCCGAGGATGGTATTGACCAGCAGATTGAAAAGACTTCGATTGTTGATTTTTTTGTTCTTGCCGGTTGCAATTTTGTATGCCTTTTTTCCCAGATTGACGAACCAGTGCCAATGGGCCGGAATATGGATGATGGCAATCGCGATCATCAGAATACCGCCCCAGGTATGGATATTCTTCCAGGTCTCGTTTGTGAAGATGAATGTGAAATTGTAGTAGGGATTGCGTCCGCCTTTGAAGCCCCTTTCGGGACCGAAAAAGAAATACAAGCCCGAAAGAGCGGAGACAAGCCCTGTGGTGAACAAACTGGCTGCAATCCACCAGTTGTCTCTGGTTTGTTTGGAAACTTTATGGAGAACTGTCATGGATGTTTTCCTCTGTTATCTTGATTTGTCCTAATCGTAGAGGATGGTTTTGAAGATTTTGTGAAGAACGCGTGAATACGTTGTGAAAAACGAAGATTACCTCCGTATATTGCGGAGAACGTTCTTCGATAGGGTGGCGCGGGTTGGTTTCGTGCTGGGTGGCAAGTTTGCAGTGTGGTTCCGGTGACGTGTGCGGAAGTTTATGCCCCGTGATGGGTGCAGGTATGCAAAGCGCCCGATTGCTTCGGGCGCTTTCTGTTTTCTTTCGGCGAGTGGGGGGACGAATAACCGCCGGAAGGGGTATTTGTTTTGGCGGGTAATGGGTTACCAGTCGATCTCAGCCCACAAGGAAGGATGATCCGAAGCGGGGGATGACTCGTAGCGGGCGTTGCTGACCGATGTGCCCGGTGAAACGAAAATGTGATCGATGAGTTCTTCCGGCAGCCACAGGGATTCGGCGTTTGTCCTTGCCAGGCTGCCTGTCAGGAAAGCGTCGTCCAGAAACGAACGGGTCAGTTGATATTGAGCCGTGTCGGGTTCGAAATTGAAATCACCCATCAGGATCACATCGGACAGGTTATCGACCACTTCGAGAATCTCTTTTTGCTGGGCGATAGGCCCGCTGTTGCCTAAATGCGTTACGAAAATGTTGAAACGATGCCCGTTGACTACGATTTGTGCATGAATTGCGGCGGTTTGTTCTCCCTGGCTGTACAGGTAGAAGGTTTCGGGATGCTCGATGGGGTACCTGGAAAGCAGGGCAATCCCGAATGTCCCTGCGTTGGTTGGCGGGCCATAGTAAGAAAACATATTCAGCTGGCTGGCAAAATACCGGATGATGTCAGTGTTTCCGTTGGCGATGCGGGCGCTGTCGCATTCCTGAATACCGAGAATGTCCGGGTTGACTTTTCGGATGACCTGAATCTGTTGGTCCGGATTTTTCATCCCGTATGCGCTGACGCCTTGCTGGATGTTGTATGTCATGACTTTCATCCCGGATGTGTTTGCGGTATCCGGCTGAGGCGCTGGCTGCGTATAGGTTTCGCCTGCAAGGACGGTGATACTCAGGATGAAAACAATCAATGGCAGGAAGATGGTACCGAATTGTTCCTGTACCAGGGAGGAAAACGGATGGGCCTTTGGCTGAATGAAGAGTGTGCTCAGAAGGAGCACGATGCCCGGCACGAGATAGGCAAGCCAGAATTTATCACGAAAGAAGGGCCCGACCACCGGAATGTAATCGTAAACAGTGGTGAAAATGTGGGCGAATACCAGTAGCAGCAGGAACAGGGAAGACAAGGTGAAGGCGAAGCCGAGCTGGTGCAAGCCGGGACGGGAGCGGCGTAATTCATCGTAAAGTGCGAGAAAACAAAGAAAGAGAACTGGTAAAAAGACTGGAAGCAAATAAACGGGCAAATTGGCAATCCCGGATAGTACCGGCGGGAATAGGGGGTAGGCAGTTGGCGTAGCGGGAAATGAAATTTGGCGGGGAATGAAAACAGCGAGCAAGATGGCGTTGAAAAGCACGATCATGCCAAGGTACTTTGGTTTGCCGAGTGATGAAAGAAAATGCCCGCCAAGGGTCAGTATCAGGCTAAACCCCAGCAGGGCAATTGCCAAAATAACGAAAAACCAGACAGTTTGACCGATGCCTGTCCAGCGCAGAATCACGCGGGGGGCTGTGAAGGAAAAGTAAAGCAAGATGAGCACGGAAGTCAACCCTAGTACGAGCAATGTCACTTTTATCCCCGAAGCACCGGCATTTTCGTCGTCGTTCTTCTTCTCCACTGTGCCAGTCGCTGCAAGCAGCAGCCGGAGCATCAACGGAATGGTAAGCGCAATCATGATCCAGCCAACCCATGCAAAAGCAGGGGATGTGGACGGGTCGATGCCTGCCCCCAGGCTGTGAAGCGTCATCGAGCCAAGTACTCCGAGGAACAACCCGGAGGTGATCAGGGAAGACGGGAATTCGAGTTCGTCCCGTGCATGTTTGACAATCAGGATGGGTAAAAAGAGCAGGAATGCCCCGACGCCAAACCCGGAGACAATCATCCGCAGACGGGTATCCAGCAAGGGTTCGATACCCCGGCTGACAAGGGTAATGCTTCCCAGAAGCACCAGCAACCAGCGGGGTGTTTTCTTGCGGATGAAGAGCAATAACAGCGGGGTGAAGAGCAGCAAAATGAACCCGATTTCTGCCGGAATGTCCGTTCCAAGCAGACCGAAGGTATAGATTGCTTCGATGAAGTCATTGAGTAACTGAAAGAAAAACAGGAAAAGAAAAGCGAAGAATAAAATTATCGCCATCATACCTCCATGATTTGCTTCGATGCTTTTGGTGCACCGTATGCTAATTGTATTATATCAGGCGGTTTTTTCACTTTCTTTTAACCTCTTTCATATATTTTTTTTAATCTATTCCGCGTATAGTATGAATGATTACCGAAAAGGAGGTTTGTGATGAACAAAAAGGCACTATGGATTCTTGCCGGTGTGGTTGCTTTTTTCCTTGTGTTGGGGGCGGGAATGGTGATTGGCGGTGGGGGTGTGTACTTGCTGACGCACGCAGGTTCGGTAAAGGCAGCTGTCTTGTTCGGCGATGAAAATGATGTGCATGACCAGGGAATCCTGGTTGTATCCGTCGAAAAGGACAGCCCGGCAGCACAAGCTGGTTTGGTGCGCGGAGATATTCTGCTGAATGCTGACGGCCGTAATCTGGACGGGTTCGAAGACCTGCTGGATGTGCTCGACGGGAAAGACCCCGGAGATTCTCTTGAATTGATTGTTTTGCATGGCGATGAACAAAGAAACGTCGAAGTTATCTTGGGGGATGAAAACGGGCGTGCGTTTCTGGGCGTTGCTTCGTGCCCCGGAAATGAGCCGCCCATGATGAATACCGTGCCGGGGATGATGCCGCATTTCCTGACGCATCACGGTGCTTTTGTTACCCGTGTTGTCGATGGCAGCCCCGCAGACAAAGCCGGGCTGCGGCGGGGAGATTTGATTGTCAAGGTGGATGATACGGCAGTCGATAAGAACCATGATTTGGTTGCAATCATGCACCGCTATCAGCCCGGAGATGCCGTTACCGTGTCGGTGTTACGGAGCGGGGAGGAAGACCCCCGGGAAATCAAGGTGACTTTGGGAGAGAACCCGACAAACAAAGGAAAAGCGTATCTGGGTGTGCGCTATCAGCTGCTGCCGATGAACGGGGAAGCACCAGGCTTTTCTCCAATGAATCCGCAGGGAGAACACCAATTGCCTTTTGACTTCTTTCATCAAATGCCGGAAGGTGTCGAAGGTGGTGTAATCATCGGTGAAGTGCTCTCCGGCAGTGCTGCGGAGAAAGCCGGGTTGAAAAAAGGAGACCTGATTGTCGACATCGACGGCGAGGCGGTGAATGATCCGCAGAGCGTTGTTTCACTAATTTCTTCGAAAAAGCCCGGTGACAAGGTTGTGATTCATGTGGTCAGGAACGGGGAAGAAAAACCGCAGGATATCGAAGTTGTGCTTGGGGAAAACCCGAAGCATCCCGGCAAGGGCTTTCTGGGCGTCAGGATTGGCGGTTCGGTCCATTTCCGGCAAATCAATCCTGATGAGGGTGATAATGACGGGGAAGGCGGCTTTCCCTTCCCGTTCGATTGGTTCTTTTTCAATCAACCGGGTGACGGACAACAAAATCCCTTCCCCGGTTCCCCCGGCGGAGACGCATGAAGTGCTTCTGAAGCGGCTGTGTCGAAACCGATAGCAGACGCAAAAAGGGCGGGGTATCAATACCCCGCCCTTTTTTATTCAGTGACTTTTAAGACTTGCTTCGTACTGCTTGTGCCGGGAAATTATTCCGTTTCCTTGATGGCTTCGGCAGCTGTGTTGTTCAAATCATCAAGCAGGCCGGGGATTTTATCGACTTCCCCTTGCAGGATTGCCTGGAATGTTTTGCCGACTGCACGGCGAACGATTGACCAGGAAGGCCATGCAGGTTCAGCGTGACCGTACTGCAAGTAGGAAAGTGCATTTGCCCAAACCGGATTCTCATTGCTGTATGCATCCAGCATTGGAATGGTATCTTCACGGGTCGGGTAATAAGCACTACCCTGAATCCATTTCGCCTGAACTTTCGGGGAAGTGAAGTATTTCATGAAGATCCAGGAGGCCATCATCCGTTCCGGGTTGGTGTTGACAACAGCAACGTACTGACCGAAGATGTCGACAGCTTTGTTTCCATCCGGGCCGGGGAAGGGGATCAGAGTCCATTCGTCTTTGATGGCGTCATCAGCTTCGAAAGCACTCACCTGGTAAGGAATCCCGGCGGTGGAGCTCATGGTGAAGAGCGCTTTGCGGGTGGCGAACTCGGGGTTCGGGTAGCTTTCGGTTTGGAAAGCGCAACCGTCATCCCACAAGCCTTTGAGGTAAGTGGCGACGTCTTTCACCGTCTGGCTGGTGAAATCGTATCCGGATGAATCGCTGTTGATGATGTCTCCGCCGAAAGCGAAAACCCAGGACAAAACATTGGATGCACCGGGGTAAAGAACAAGCCCGCCGGTTCCGTCGTTGTTCGGGTCGTCGTCATTGTTGTTGGCTTTTGCAGCGGCGCATGCCTGCTCTTTGAGTTCTTCTGCGGTTGTCGGGGCTTTGTCGAAACCAAGTTCCTTTGCCCAGCCGGCGTTGTAGAAGAGAACGTTTTCCGATTGGCTGATCGGGAAACCGATTTGGGCGCCTTTGGCGTTCTTGCCGCCATCGATGACGCTTTGGAACAGTGCTGCTTTGTCATCATCTTTCAGACCGTAGTAAGGGTCATCGATGAATTGCTTGAGATCGACGATGGCATCGACACTGTACCAGTTCGCCAGTGCGTTGGTATAGCCGACAACGATATCGGGCAAATCGCCGGACTGGATGGCTGCATTGAAGGCATCTTCCAGATCGTTGTATCGTCCCTGGTCGGCTGCAACAACCTTGATACCATATTCATTGGTTTTGTTGAATTCATCAACAATTGCCGTCATGGTTTCGTTGGGCAAGCCTTGTCCCCAAACATGCCAGAAAGTGATCGTTTGGCCGGTCGGGTCAATCCCTGGCTGCGGTTCTTCGGTCTCGGCGGGTTTTTCCGCAGCTTTGGTGGGTTGAATGACCTTGGCTTTTGTGGGCTCAGGGGCTTGTGTTGCTGTGGCTTTTGGTTTGCAGGCTACCAGAATCAACGAAAGTGAAACCAGCACCATGATGATTGTCATTATACGTTTTTTGTTCATACTTTCTTCTCTCCTTCACTAGGTAAGAATGGTGATTGTTGAACAGAAAATCTGTCCGTCCACTGCTGCTAATTGTATCGCGTTTTGTCACCTCCTGGCAAACTAACCTTTCAATCCACTGCGGGCAATACTTTCGGTAAATTGTTTTTGCGTAAAGAAGTATAAAACCAAAATGGGGATGATGGTGATGAAAGCTCCGGCCATCATCAGGTTGAGCATTTGGCCGGCTTCGTCGATGAATCCCAGCAGCCCGACCCCGATAGGCCGCCAGTTCGGTGAATTGGTGACCAGAAGCGGCCAGGCCAGTGCATTCCATGAACCGATGAAAGACAACACGATGATCACCATCAGCGGGGCTTTCGATAATGGAATGACAACTTTCGTCAGGAAGCGCAGGTGCCCGGCACCGTCGATTTGAGCGGCGTCGAAAAGTTCATCGGGAATTTGGGCGAAGAACTGGCGTAAGAGGAAAATGGAAAAAATGCTGCCCATGAAAGGAACGGTGAGTGCAGGCCAGTTGTTGATCCATTTGATTGGCCCGATGCGCCCCAGCCATGTAACCGTTAGAAAGTTGGGGATGATCGTTACCATACCGGGAATCATCATCGTACTGAGCATGATCCCGAAAATCAAATCGCGCCCCGGGAATTTCATCCGGGCAAAGGCATAGGCAGCCAGAATGCTGAACGTGATTTGCCCGACCAGGGTAATCAGCGTGATGCGGACACTGTTCCAGATGTAGAGCGAGAAATTGGCTTCCTGCCATGCTTGTGAATAGTTCTCGAAATGAAGCTGCGAAGGGATTAGCTGTGTGCCTTGCGCTTCTCCAAGTGACATCAGCGATGTCGATATCATCCAGAAGAACGGGAAGACGGCGATGATGACACCGAGGATAAGCACACAATAGGTCAGGATAATGCTTGAAATCCGCCAAAACGGGATGTGGTCTTTCTTCGTTTTACCCATAGAACACTCTCGACCCTTGAATTTTGTTGTTGACATACGTCAGGCTGAGGATGATTGCAAACAGAACGAATGCCAGCGCTGAGGCGTACCCGAAGCGCAGTTTTTCGAAGAATTCGGTGAATATCACTACGCCAAAGGTATCTGCGGACCCCAGGGCTGCCGGCAGGCGCATGACCCAAATGTGGTTGAATGCCTTGAATGTGCCGATGACGGCAATTAAGGTCAGGAAGTATGTGGTCGGGGAGAGCAGGGGAAATGTGATGAAGCGGAAAACATCCCAGCGGTTGGCGCCATCTACTTCGGCTGCTTCGCTCAGCTCGGATGGAATATTCCCCAAACCTGCCATGTAAATCACCGTATCGTATCCGACGAAAACCCAAATGGAAAAGATCATGATGACAACCAGCGCCAGGCTGGGCCCTTCTGCCCAGGCAGGGAAGCCGGAAATGCCCAGTTTTTCAGCAAACAGGGCGAATATGCCGGTTGGTTCCCACAGCCACTTCAACGGTTGCAGGCCGAAAAAGCGCAGCAATGAATTGATGGGCGCCTGGATGCGGTTGGAGAACAGCTGACGGAAGACAGCAGCACTGGCAACGGTTGGGGTAACATAGGGCATGAAAAACATCACACGGAAGAAGGCAGACCCGCGCAGGTTTTGGAAGAGCAAAATCGCCAGAAAAAGCGAAAAACTCAGCTGAAACGGGATGGTGCCGAGAGAATAAAAGACGGTTACCTTCAACCCCTGCCACATGTCTTTGTCACCGGCAGAAAGGATCATCGGGATTTCTGCAATCATCAGCCAGCCGCCAATGATGCACAGAACGGCACCGAACAAGCGGAGTACGAACATGCGGTTGGAAAGCGCTTCGGAGGCTCGTGTCCACAATTTCCATCCGATGGAAAGCAGGAACACTCCTCCGATGATGTGTATCATTTGGGGAACAATGCCCGGTGCCTTGCCGCTTTCGGCTGCCAATTGATAGGCGTTGAGAACTTCCTGATAGGCAAAGCGGAAGAGGATGATGCCAATTCCCAGCATAATCCATGCCAGGGCGATTTCAGTTTGCAGTTTCAGATGTTCGGTTGTCCGCCAGAAATAGAAGGCAATGCCGCCTGCGAGGATGCTGGCAAAGATAAGCCAGAGCATCGCTGTACGTGCCGGAACGACATTTTCTGCATTGAAAGCGTCGAGCAGGAGTTGCATGAAAAGGTCGCGTGTTTTTTCGACCCCGCGGATTTTATCGGCGATGTCGAGAATATTCGGCAATAGCACAACCGTCCAGTAAACGAAAGCCAGCACTGTTGCACCCTGCAAAAAGGAAGGAACGAGCAGAAGCCAGAACTTTTCGGGTTTCTCGCCAAATTTGGCGTACATCCGCCGGAAATGGAAGAAAGCAAAAACGAGTGCACCGATTGCCAGCAGGAAAACACCGAGGTATGCCAGGTCTCCCACAGCGTTGATGTAGTTCTTCAACCCGACGAAAGCGCCTCTTTTCAGACGCCATTTGTGAACGCTGACGAAGAGTGCAAAGCCCACAGGGAAGATCCCAAAGAGGAAAACAAGAATGGTTGCCGGGGCAATCATCAGATAGGCGGTCAGGTATCCCCGCCAGGTACGGATTCGTTTTGGTGTTAAAAAGCCGGTCCGTTTTCTTGGTTTTTGTTCGGATGTATCATTCTTTTCCAATGGTCAGATCCTCCGGTTGGAAACATATCAGGATGGGAACCATTCAATGATGGCGTTATGGGGAAAGGGGGTGTTCGCACGGGGGAAGGAAAAACCTGCGGCGCCGGCATGTCCTCCACCGCCGTATTTTCGCGCAATTTTCGAAACATCTGTGACAGCTGAAAATAATGTGACGGAAGTATATAGTTGTCCCTGATTCATTTGATCGATATAGCAATAGGCGATTTCGTACCCCAAATCACGGATGGTTTGTCCGACATCCCCGTTACCGGGGGTGTTGATTGCCAGCGTGCGGAAGCCTTCGAAAGTGACTTCGTAGCCGTAATGTGAAACCATTCTGCGGATTTGTTTCAGACGGGCTTCCCGCAGGCATGCCCCTTTTTCGGTGATTTCGTGTAATTTTTGGGCGTCATTTTCGAGCAGAGGGCGCCAAAGTTCATCGTTGTCGGCGTGTGTGTTGAGGTGGAAAAGCCCTTCGTTGAAAGCGCCGGTGTCTTTTTCTTTCCAGCGCCAGATATCACGGTCTCCAATCAGAACCAATGCACGGGGAACAGCCTTGTCAGGGAAAAAGTATTGCCATGTGAGCACACAGGCGGCTTCGTCATTGCTGCGCAGTCCGTCCCATTTGTCGGCGATTCCCGCCATTTGTTCGAGTGCGCTGATATGGTGATCGATCCAGACGAAATGCGTGCAGGCAGCAATTTGCTTCATGTCGTCCGGAGGAAGGGAGAAATCGAGCATGATGACTTTTGCAGCTGCTTCGATTGCATTCCAGGGGACGCGGTTTGTGCCGTAGTCCATTTCGTAAAGCAGCACATCTTTGCCTAGTGCGTAGCGGACAACAGCGGCACTGGCGCGCCCATCCGCATCGTTATGGTGCAAACAAATTGTCTGGCTGTTTGTTTTCATCGCTGCGGCACCAGGGATGGAATGGGGGAGCCGTCTACGGTTGACGGGGAAGCGAAACCGAGCCATGCGGCAATCGTCGGGGCATAATCGATGACGTGTACCGGAGGAATGATTTCTCCCCGTTGGTGAATACCGGCACCGGCGGCAAAGAAGATCGTGTGCATTTCCGGCAGCGAGCTGTCGTAGCCATGCTGGCCGTAATAGTCTGCCGGTTCGAAGATGAAATTCTTTCCGCGCCAGCCATTGAGATGATAGCCAAAGTTTGCTTGGGCAAATACATCTCCGGAATTGGGATGATCCAGCCCTAATGATGCGAGCTGGTCGCGCGGAAGGACGCGTTCGAAAACGGGCTTACCGGTTTCGGGATCTTTGAGTGCGGTGAACAAGTCGATGATTTGTTTTTGAATTGCAGGGTATTCTTCCTGCGTGACGGTGCCTTCTTTTTCTCGCCCGATGAGATTGATGTAAATATGTACTGCTCCGCCGGAAGCCACTGCAAACGCCTTGGTTTCATCGACGATGACATGTGCCTGGGAATCAAGCTTGAGCAGCCCCGCTTGTTCGAGTACGGTGTTGACATAAACTACGGAGTGGATGGGTGCCATTCCGTGATCTCCGGCCATTATCAGGGTGGTTTTGTCCAAATCGATGGCATCGAGCATGATTTCCAGCGAGTGGTTTGCCAGTTCGGCTGCTTTGCGGTAATAACCCGCATAGATTTCTGCGTTTTCCGGGGAGTAGTTGATTTGCCGTTTATCTTTCATCAGGAAGGCGTGCCCGGCAGCGTCGAAGTTATCTTGCCAGGTCATCAATAAATCCGGATGATAGGTGGTATATACCCAGGCGGCGACTTGCGCCATGTAGGTGGATTGCCTTTCGAGCATGTGGATGAAGTCGTCTTTGGTGATCCAGCCGTCCCCGAGTGCGTAAGGGTCGGGACCCGCCGGGAAAAATCCGAATTGCTGGTTGACAGCATCCCGCAGGTCATCCGGAGCGATGTTGTTGTGATAGACATTGCTATGGTAGAGGGTGATTTCATCAGGGGTAATGTCTTGCAGCAGAAAATCAGCACCTGCGTAACTGTTTTTCAGAAGAAGCAGGGGACCCCATTCCCCGATATGCAAGCCGGTTGCTGAATCCACTTTTTTTTCTGTGTTGAGCAAAACATAATCGTAGTTCACGGTTTTGTCATCTGTGGTATCGACGACCAGTAAATAAACACGCCCGACATCTTTAATGGAAAAGCTTCCTTGCAGTGCGGGGCTGAATGACTGGGGGAGAATTTCCCAATCTTTCGCCGGTTCGATGGCGATATGCCTTTGTTTGGAATAAGCATCCCGGATGCCGTAGCCGATTGTGTAATCTGCCAGCTGGCCGATGTGTTTTGGGGAACCGCCGACGAAGAAGACAGCAGCGGTTTTCAGCCCGGCTTTCGATGCGGTAACCCAGACGGGTTCGGCATCATCCATCGTGGCTTCGAAGCCTTTGCGGTACCAGTAGAAATCATCAGTGGAAATATGAAAGGCATTCGAGACGATCCCCGTATGCCTTGGGCTGGAACCTGAAGACATGCTGTTGTGGGCTGCGGCGGTCAATGACGGGTCGATGGTTTGCGCATATTCTGCACGTACCCCGCGTTCGAAAACAGACGAGAACGCAGGCAGCACGCCGTCTTTCATCAGCTGGTCGATGAAATCTGCTCTGGCACCATCCCATGAAATCAAGAATACCGACCGTTTGGGAATAACGCGGGTTGCCGTAGGCTCAGGCTGGGTGGAGGCTGGTTTCGTGGATGCAGGGAGCGTGGTTGAAGTTGGTTGTACCCGGGTTTCTGCTGGCTGCGTGAAAATGGTTGGAATGGTTGTAGGGAGAGGATTCTTCCCTGTGTTGTATTGACACCCCGATAATAAAAGAATACCGATAAACAGCGTGATTGCTATAAACCACGGATTAATTTTTTTCATTCAAAGCACCCTCATTATGATTGTTTTGAGTATAGCAACTTTCCGGAATATAAGCAAGGTGATAATCATCACCCCGGCAGATATACTCCCTTCGTTACGCACCGTGAACGGCACGGTTATCGATTATAATTTTACTGCATTGTCTATTCCCTGCATACCGGCTGTGCGGGTTGTTCCGGACGATTGTGCCTTGCCTGGTGCATGTTGGCATCGATACAACGGAGGAATGTGTGATGACGACAGTTTGCTTTTGCAAATTGTGAGAAGCGGCGGTAAAACCCGCCCGGAAGTGCTGAAACCGGTCCGCACCGATTTTTTTATCGGGTTTTATTCATTAAACAGGATATACGTGGTAAACTAAACGGTGGTTTTTTTCTGACAACAAGATTGACATCGAGCATCCTTGGGCTGATAGGTAGTGCGGGATGCTTTATTGTGTACACACAACTAAGTTATCGGGAGACCCCGATGAATATGGAGGTATTCAATGAGTAACAAAAAATGGGTGTACCTTTTCAACGAGGTTGAAGAGGCAGAGGCGTATGAAGGCGGAGATTGGGAAGGCGTGCGGGGGCTGCTGGGCGGTAAAGGAGCCAATCTTGCTGAAATGACGCGTATTGGCATTCCCGTGCCTGCCGGTTTCACGGTAACCACAGAAGCGTGTAACGCCTATCTAAAAGCCGGTGAAAAGTTCCCGGAAGGCATGTGGGAACAGGAACTGGATGCTCTGGCTGAAATCGAAAAACAAACCGGCAAGAAATTCGGTGGTGCACAAAATCCGTTGCTGGTATCCTGCCGTTCAGGGGCGAAGTTTTCGATGCCCGGGATGATGGATACGGTACTCAATCTTGGCTTGAATGATGAAACCGCAAAAGGGTTGGCGAACCTGACCAAAGACGAAAGATTTGTCTATGATTCTTACCGCCGCCTTATTCAGATGTTTGGTACGGTTGTGCTGGGCATCGATGATGAAAAGTTCGAAGCCCCGCTGGATGAGTACAAGAAGGCAAAAGGGTATTCCAGCGACACCGATATGAACACCGAAGACTGGAAAGCCATTACGGAAACTTTCAAGAAGATTGTCAAGCAGGAAAAAGGTTTCGACTTTCCGCAAGACCCCATCGAGCAATTGAGAATGGCAACGGAAGCTGTTTTCGGCTCGTGGAATGGCAAGCGCGCTATCGATTACCGCAATGCTGCGGGCATTTCCCATGATTTGGGTACAGCGGTAAATATCGTTACCATGGTCTTCGGTAATATGGATAAATCCGGTACGGGTGTGGCATTTACGCGTAACCCCTCGACGGGTGAAAAGAAGATCTGGGGCGAATATTTGATGAATGCCCAGGGTGAAGATGTGGTTGCCGGTATCCGTAATGCCAGGAAAATCGAACACATGGCAGATGAACTTCCGGAAGCCTATGAGCAATTCCTGGATGTTTGCCAGAAACTCGAATCACATTACCGCGATATGCAGGATGTCGAATTCACAATCGAGCGCGGCAAATTGTGGATGCTTCAGACGCGTACCGGCAAGCGTACTGCAAAAGCTGCTGTGAAAATTGCCGTCGATATGGTGAAAGAGGGCCTGATTTCCAAGGAAGAAGCTGTCTTGCGCATTCAGCCCGACCAGGTGGATACGCTGCTGCATCCTCAGTTCGATAATAACGCCAAGAAGCAGGCGGTATCGGAAGAGAAACTCTTTGCCAAGGGCGTCAATGCTTCACCGGGAGCGGCTGTCGGGCGTGTTTATTTCGATGCGGATTTGGCAGAAAAGAAAGCCAAGGAAGACGGACAGGATGTCATCATGGCACGGCCTTTTACCAAGCCGGATGATGTTCACGGTATGCTGGCTGCCAAGGGTATTCTCACCAGTGAAGGCGGGGCGACTTCCCATGCGGCTGTTGTTGCCCGCCAGTTTGGTATTCCTTGTGTGGTTGGTGCTTCTTCCGTCCAGATTGATTTGGAAAAACGTGTGATGAAGTCTGGCGGCATTGTCGTCAAGGAAGGTGAGTTCATTTCAGTAGACGGGACGACCGGAGAAGCTTTTCTGGGCAAGATCGATACCGTTGCACCGACCCTTGAAGAACAAACCGAGTTGATGGAATTGCTCGGCTGGGCTGATGACCTGGCTGCCACCGACGGTATCCGCAAGGCGCCTGAAGGTTGGCCGCAACGCGGGTTGATGGTTTGGGCGAATGCCGATTATCCGGAAGACGCCAGAAGAGCCCGCTCATACGGGGCGAAGGGAATTGGTTTGTGCCGAACAGAGCACATGTTCTTCGAACCCCAGCGTTTACCGATCGTCCAGCGCATGATTTTGGCGAAGACTTCGGAAGAACGCCAAAAAGCACTCGATGAATTGCTTCCGTTCCAGCGTAAGGATTTCGATGGTTTGTTCGAAGCGATGACCGGTTTGCCGGTGATCATTCGTTTGATCGATCCGCCATTGCACGAGTTCATGCCTGACGAAGAAGCCCTTCTCGAAGAGGTTATCGAGAACCGCATCAAAGGGAAAGAAGACCCCGCAAAAGTCCAGTTGCTCGAAAGGATCCGGACCATGCACGAAAGCAACCCGATGATGGGGCTGCGCGGTGTCCGCCTGAGCATTGTGATGCCTGAAATCGTGGGTATGCAGGTGCGCGCTATCTTCGAAGCCGCTGCGGATGTCAAATTGCGCGGTCTGGAACCAAAACCGGAAGTCATGATTCCGCTTACCGGACATGTCAACGAACTGAAAATCATCCAGCCGGAATTGATTTCGATTGCCAAGAAGGTGATGGAAGAAAAAGGTGTTACCTTCGGTTACAAGTTCGGCACAATGATTGAAATTCCGCGGGCAGGCCTGACAGCCGATCAGGTTGCCGGGGTTGCCGAGTTCTTCTCTTTCGGGACGAACGACCTTACCCAATTCACTTTCGGGTATAGCCGTGATGATGCCGAGCGCAACTTCCTGGTGACTTATATCGCCAAGGGAATTTTGCCGGTGAACCCGTTCCAGACAATCGATCGGGATGGTGTGGGACAATTGATGAAAATGACGGTCGAGAAGGGCCGTGGTGCCCGCACGGAACTCGAATGCGGTATTTGCGGCGAACATGGCGGCGACCCGAATTCGATCGAATGGTGTCACTTGATTGGATTGAACTATGTCAGTTGCTCGCCTTACCGTGTACCGATTGCACGTTTGGCGGCTGCTCATGCAGCCTTGAAACACAGGGCAAACTGAACATCGGTTTTCGTTGTTCGATAATCAAAAGAACCTGCCATTTGACGGCAGGTTCTTTTTTTATTGTGGTTGTGTTGCGGTATGCAACCGTGTGTGAGATTATCCCGTCAGTTGGCAACCGCTGCTTTCGTTTCGAAAGCGAATGCTTTGCCGCGTTTGAGGGCTTCGACATTCGCAGGAACCCATTTTTGCTTTCTTTCGGGCAGGTGCGACTTGAGTGCGCTTTCGATGGCTTCAATCGAAAGAATGGGATTGAGTGCCAGAAAAGCACCAAGGCATACCATGTTCGACATTTGTTTGTTGCCGATTTCTTCGGCGATTTCATTGGCAGGGATGAGCAGACTATTGATACCTTTTCGCACCAATTCCCTGTCGATCAACGACTTGTTGGCAATCAGCACGCCGCCTTCCTGAACCAGCGGTTCGTATTTGTCGAGTGACGGCAGGTTCAGGGCGATTACCGCCGATGGGTTCCGGGTAAGCGGAGAGCCAATTTCTTCGTCGGAGATGATCACGACACAGTGGGCAGTGCCTCCGCGCATTTCCGGGCCATAAGAAGGGAACCAGGTAACTTGCTTGCCGTCGTCCATTGCTGCATATGCCAGAATCTGCCCGGTGAAGAGAACACCCTGCCCGCCAAAGCCGGATATGATAATACTAGTTTCCACCTTCTTGCCTCCTTCAATTAAACCCGCAGTTTTGCCAGTTCCGGGCTGACTTTGTAATCACCCAGAGGAAAAGCGGGAATCATTTTGTCTTTGATGAATTGCAGGGCTTCGTTCGGGGTTACTTTCCAACCTGTGGGGCAGGAGGAAAGCAATTCGACCATGGAGAACCCCAAACCTCGTTCCTGGGCTTCGAAAGCCAGGCGGATTGCCTTTTTGGCTTTGCGGATGTTTGCCGGATCTGAAAGGCTGCGACGGACGACATAACCGCTGCCTTCCATCGGGGCGAGCATTTCTGCCATGCGAATAGGATAGCCGGCAAGTTCCACATCTCTACCCAGCGGGGAAGAGGTCGTTTTCATCCCCGGCAAAGTGGTCGGTGCCATTTGCCCGCCTGTCATGCCGTAGATGGCATTGTTGATGAAAATCACGGTAATTTGCTCTCCGCGGGCGGCAGCATGAATGATTTCGGCAATCCCGATGGACGCCAGATCGCCATCACCCTGATAAGTGAAGACGGTTTGCTGCGGCAAAACCCGTTTGATGCCGGTTGCCATTGCCGGGGCGCGGCCATGGGCGGCTTCGACAAAATCACAATTGAAGTAGTTATATGCAAAAACCGAGCAGCCGACGGGGGCGACCCCGATTGTTTTTTCGAGTATGCCCATTTCATCGATAACTTCTGCAACCAGCCGGTGGGCAATCCCATGCGTGCAGCCAGGGCAGTAATGGGTTACCTGGTCTGTAAACGCCTGCGGCCGTTTGTAAACGACTTTTACGTTTTGTTGGGTTAACATTATCTGCCTCCCTCGATGATTTTTTCCATGCGTTTGAGCCATGCTTCCCGAATGTCTTCTTCGGGGACCGGGTCGCTTTCGACAATTCGGTGGATTTCATCCAGAATTTCATCGGGGAAGGGGGTAACACCACCCATCCTGCCGTAAAAATCAATTGGAACCTGATGTTTGACTGCTGTCTTGACATCTTCAAGCATCATTCCGCCATTCATCTCTACGACCAGCAAGCGCTTCGCCGTTTTGGCGATTTCTTCGAGCCGTTTGGATGGGAAGGGCGCCAGCGTGATTGGCCTGAGCAACCCGACTTTGATGCCTTCTTCTCTTGCGGCACGGACTGCGGAGGAAGCAACCCTGCCGGCAGTGCCAAAACCGATGACTACATAGTCAGCATCGTCCATGAAGTATTCTTTGTATCGGACTTCGTTTTTCTCGATTTCCATCCAGCGTTTGAGCAGGCGGATATTGGTGACTTCTTCGTCATAGGGGTCGATATAAATCGAGGTCAGTATGCGATGCTCTCTGCCTTTCGCACCGGTAACTGCCCAATCCGGAGATGTTTTTGGCAGCGGCCGCATGGGCGGTAATTCTGCCGGTTCCATCATTTGGCCGATGCTGCCATCGAGAATGATGTAGACGATGGAAAGGTATTTTTCAGCCAGCTCGAAAGCCAGGGCGATGTTGTCCACAGCTTCCTGAACACTGGCGGGGGCGAGAACGATGGGGTAATAATCACCGTGCCCGTGTCCTTTGACCATTTGGTTGTAATCCCCCTGAGAAGGGGCAATGTTCCCCAGACCGGGACCGCCGCGCATCAGGTTGACAATGACTGCGGGCACTTCTGTTCCGGCTATGTAGGATACTCCTTCAGCCATCAGGCTGATTCCGGGGCTTGATGATGCAGTCATGACGCGCTTCCCGGTGCAGGCTGCACCGTAGACCATGTTGATTGCCGAGACTTCACTTTCAGCCTGCACGTATGCACGCTTGAGTTCGGGCATGCGTTTGGACATATGTTCAAGGAATTCTGTCGAGGGTGTAATCGGATACCCAAAGAAGCCTTCACAACCTGCACGAATAGCCGCTTCGGCGAAGGCGATGTTCCCTTTTAGGAGTTCTTTTGCCACGTTATCATTCCTCCTGATTAAACCGTTTCTTTGACTTTCTTGACTTTTGGTTGAGGCAATTCCCGAAATACCGTAATGGCTGCGTCGGGGCAAACAATGGCACATATTCCGCACCCTGTGCATCCATCAGCTGAAAGATGGGCAGGATGGTACCCTTTGGGGGTCAGTCGTTCCATATCCAAACTGAGAACATGTGGGGGACAAGCTTCGACGCATAATTCACAGCCTTTGCAGTGGTCTTCATCTACTTCGATCCAACCTTTAACAGGCATATGCGTTACTCCTTATTGAATTGATTTTGGTGGGTGTGACTTTCATTATAGTAATTAATACTTCTTTTGTCCAGTTTTGGGTAGTGTAACCTGTCATCACAGATTTGAACAAACATCCTGCTTTTTTCAACGGGAATGTTCGAACGGGAAAGGGGTTGCCTGTGGCGTTAGTTTTGTGGTTGACCGGCGAAAGCAAACAACTGCGATACGCCGGCGGTCTTTTCCCGCAAGGTGATAGGTCAGGGGACGGGGTAGGTTGCTGCAAAGCAGCCGATGCTTGCAGCGGTGCCGGATTGCTTTGGGGAACATCGGAATGGATCAGGAATGTTTGATAGCAGCAGGCGTGCCGACAGATGTGCACGGCAACGTGCAAACCTGGTGTGCGCTCAATCCGGAAAGTCTGGTTTGGAATTCTATCAATCAGGATTTTTAACGAATAATCCGCTATCAGGCGTCGGGCAACGGATATTTCCCGAATTCTTCTACGGCATCGACCATGGTAAGGATGTTCTCGGGGGGAACATCTTCCATGATTGTGTGCACTGACGAGAGCATGTACCCGCCGCCATGCCCGAGTGTGTTGATGACACGGCGGACTTCTTCGCGTACCTGTTCCGGTGTGCCCTGGGGAAGATAGTAATGGGTATCGACTGCACCGCAAAAGACGATATTTTCCCCGAATTGTTTCTTCAATTCCGGCAGGTTTGCCATTTTGCCCGCAGAAGTTTGAATGGGGTTGAGAATATCGATACCGATTTCGATGAAATCCCCTATTAAAGGAAAGACATCGCCATCAGTGTGAAAGAAAACCTTGGCTTTGGTGCGTTCCTTGATGAAAGCAATGAAATCGGCGTGAATCGGTTTGAGGATTTTGCGGTACATTTTTGGCGAAATCATCAGGCTGTTTTGCGTGCCGAGATCATCGCCGATTTTGATGATATCGAGGAATTCCCCTGCTTCATCGAGGAAATGCCCCATCAGGGTTTTGCAGAGTTCGGCGTTTTTTTTCAGCAAGGCTTCGGCAAAATCAGGGTACAAAGCCATATTGAGTAGGAATTTATCCATCCCCTGCATCGAAAAGGCGCGTTCGAAAGGGAAGAGCAGCCATGGAGTTCCCATAATAGCATATTTGTTTTCATCTGCCAGTTTTTCCGCTTGCTGACGGACGTGAGCCACTCGGGTCGGGTCATCCATGTCGGGCCACGGGTAGGTATCGAGCGCATCGATGGTCGTGGCATCGGCGAGCGGGTGAACGCCTGAAAACCAGCGCCCGGGTGCAATTTCCACCTGGCCTGACCCCCATGAATCGATGTACGGGCTGTGTGGCTCGCGTTTGTTGTTGCGTTCCAGCACGGAGGCGGGTTCCAAATCGAGAACACCGCGCACGTCGCTGTGCAGACGCACCATGGTTTCCTCATCGGGCAGGGCGGTGCCCAGTTCGGGCCAGTCGTAAATATATCGATCTGCGGCGTCGATTCCCAGCGTCTGCCTGAGCTTTTGGTAGGTGGGCATTTTCATGGATGTGGCGTTGCTGACACCGAGAATGATGGGTACTCGGTCCGGTTCTTCGTGGTTGATGGCCGCAAGAACGCGTTCGCGGGATGTTAAAGGCATGGAAATCTCCTTCGGTCGATTGTTGAAAGTCTGCACACGCCGTAAGCGACGGGAAAAGAAAAGACGGGAAGGTTACCGATAGATTCTGGCCGGGTCTTTCTTTTCATCCTCGCGTTTGATGCGTGTGGTGATATGGAAAACATCGGCATTGATCCAGGCTCTGGTGAATTCTGCCGGGATATCACCGGTAAGGTGATAAAGTTCTTCGAGGTACATCACCGGGGACCCTTGTTCGATTTCCAGCATTTTAGCCAATGGCTCGTCTGCGATGGTGGCTTTGTAGGTTCTGCGGGCCCAGTCGAAATCGAAGTCGAATTTGGTTTCAAGGGTGTTGTATAACTGGGTGGTGGAAAAGTCGATTTTTTCAAGCCCCTTGCAGCGTTTGTAGATGATGTGATTTTCGATGATCATAATCGGCTTTTGGTGAACTTTTCTGAGCCGTTTCATGTGGAAAATCAGGTCGCTCGTTTTGATCGCCAGCAAGCGGGCGATTTTTTCAGGAGGGGGGATGATTTCCTGCATGAGTACTTCGGTCGAGTAGGGAATCCCGCGGTTGATTAAATCGCGGGAAAAACCGGCAACCATACCGTTTGGTATTTGCTCGAAAAGGATGTTGGTTTTGACGAAAGTCCCCTTGCCGTGGGCGCGTATCAGCAGCCCTTCCTCGATGAGTGATTCGATTGCCTTGCGGATTGTTCCCCGGCTGACGTTGAGTTCCCGGGAAAAATCGGTTTCCGATTTTAGTTTGTAATTTTCAGGCCATGCACCCGAAAGGATGTTTTGACGCATCCATTGAGAAATTTGTTCGTTGATGGGGGTTGGCCCTGAGAAATCGATTGTCAAATTCACGATAACCTCGAAAACAAGATGGATTGGGTGAGCTGATTGACAAACGGCAGATAGTTTGATATAGTATAGACGTATATAGACATCTACTCATGTTCTTCTACCATACTATACAATACGAGAAACCATCTGTCAAGCAAACTCGATGATTAGTCTATCAAAAGACTTTATGACTTCATTTTACAGGAAAAAGACCGAGGGGGCAGGTCTTTTTTTGCTTAATGATGACATCTTCTTCGGGCAGGCAAAAAGGCCTTTCTATTTCCCCTGCTTTTTTGCCTGCCCTGTGTTTGTCTTGCCTTGTGCTTCGAAGGATTAAGACGAAAGAACAGCAGCGAGTATTGTAAGGGATTGTTCCGGAAAGGAGGTGACAGGTTAATCAAGTCCATCGAAGTTCCACCCATCCATCATATCTTTATTAAGATTATTTCATCTTGAGGAGGAAGTACCTTATGACTACTGAAACAAAATCATCTCGAAAAAAGAGGTCCAAGCGTTTGCCTTTGAGCTATGTGGTTGCAGTTGTGCCCGTGGCAGCAGCGTTGAATATTGTTGGCGGTTATATCAATAGTGTTTTGAAATTGCCGGTATTTCTCGATATGATCGGTACGATGGTGACGGCAGTCATTCTTGGCCCGTGGTGGGGTGCTTTGGTGGGAGCAGTTACCAATATCGTCAATTCGTTCATCAGCGGTCCGATTTCGCTGCCGTTTGCGGTTGTGAACGTCGTCGGCGCTCTGGTCTGGGGCTATGCATACATGTTTGGCTGGATGAAAAAGGAATGGGGCTTTTTCCTGGTCAATGTGCTTGTTGCCGTGGTTTGCAGCACCTTTGCCGTTCCGATTTACGTCTTCATTTTTGGTGGTGCCACAGGCCATTTTAGTGACGTGATGACAGCCGCTTTTCTGGCGATGGGACAGAACCTGATTGTTTCCGTTTTTTCATCGAATATTTTGGTATCCCTGGCGGACAAGATCATCTCCGGTTACGTTGGTTTGGCAATCATTGCAGCATTGCCGGCAAATTTGAGCGATACTTCGAAACTGCCGAAAACCGAGGGGCTGCGCAAGGTTGTCGTACCGCTGGTTGGCGTTTTGATCGGTGTTGCGATTGTTTTGGTTTTCATGGCGCTGAATAAATAGTCGATCGACGCACAGGTTAATCAGATTAAGACAGATAGGAGAATGTTTTTATGGATAACAAGACTGTTGGACCAAAAGAGGGGTTGGGATTTGGCATCGTCGGCTTGGGTCTTTTACTGGCTTTCATGCCCAGTACAGCGCAGAAAATTGCCGATTTGGAATTTGTCCATAGCGAACCTTTCGGTATCTTGCTTGGAGCAACGTACGTGATTGCCTTTTTTGTCATTGTTGCCGGTATTGCTGTTGCCGTAGCCAAGTTCGATGACGAGGAGTAGCGAATCCGGACGCTGGTTTTATTAATTCGTGATGGATGGTATCCATTTCTTTTTTCCCTGAATACCATCCATCGATTACCTAATGACTGACGGTGCAAATATGTCTGAACGTAAGCCCCTGATTGAATTCAAGGATGTTACTTTTTGGTACAGTGGACAACAGGACAAGCCTGCAATAAAAGATATCAATTTGACAATTTATGAGGGGGATTATGTTGCTTTGCTTGGTTTGAACGGTGCAGGAAAAACGACTTTGCAATTGTGTATTAATGGTGTTGTTCCCAATAGTATTGCGGGGGATTTCGAGGGAGAAATATTCGTCGACGGCCATGATACCTATGAAACACCGGTACGGGAGATGGCCAAAATTGTTGGGATGGTTTTCGACAACCCGGAATTCCAGCTGAGCCAGATGTCTGTGGCGGAAGAAATCGCCTTGGGAATGGAAAGCCTGGGTATGCCTTATGAAGAGATGGTGAAGACCATTGCTGAAGTATTGGATACTGTCGGATTAACGGGGCTGGATAACCGCAACCCGTTTGGTCTTTCCGGTGGGCAGCAACAACGGCTGTCGATTGCTTCCGCGTTGGCAATGAAGCCGAAAATTCTGGTGATGGACGAACCGACCTCGAATGTCGACCCGATTGGCAAGGAGGAAATCTTTGCAGTTGCCGCAAAACTGAACCGGGAGCGGAATATGACCGTGATTATGGCTGAGCATGAAGTCGAAGTTATGGCGGCTTATGCCGATCAGGTTGTGGTGATGCATGAAGGTGAAATCTTGCTCAACGGGACGCCGGAAGAAGTGTTTAGTGATGCTGCCTTGCTTGAAAGGCTGGGGCTACGCATGCCTCAGGTGGCTGAATTTGCTTATAAACTGGAAAAGTTAAATATCATGCAGTTTGATTCTTCCTATCCGGTAACGCTGGATAGTGCGGTTCGTGTATTCAATAAACTCTATCAGACATCTCAAAAGTGATCGTGATGAATCCTATTATAAAAGTTGAAAATCTTTGGCATGTTTACCCGGCCGGAAACGTAACTGCCCTCAGCAATGTTTCTTTGGAAATCAACCGGGGTGAAATCGTCGGCATTATCGGGCAAAACGGATCCGGAAAAACGACCCTGGTCAAGCATTTCATCGGTTTGCTTAAGCCGACCAGGGGAAAAGTGTTTGTGGACGGGCAGGATACGATGCCGATGAAAGTGCAGGAACTTGCTGCCAAGGTCGGCTATGTTTATCAAAACCCAAATCATCAGTTGTTTGCCCAATCGGTGCTGGAAGAGCTGGAGTTTGGCCCGCGGAATTTAGGTTTTACCGAAGAGCAGGTTGCAGAAAGGCGGGAACAGGCGATTGAATTCTTCCATTTGGAAGATTTGAAGGATATGCATCCGTACCGCATCAGTTTCCCGTTGCGGAAGCTCGTGGGGATGGCATCGGTTTACACGATGAAGCCGGATGTTTTCATCCTCGATGAACCGACAACGGGGCAGGATAATATCACAACCCAAACCGTTTACCGCCTGATTAAGAAACTTCGGGATGAAGGCGCAACGGTGTTGTGTGTCGCCCACGATATGATTCTTCTGGCTGAGGTGGTTGATCGTTTGATTGTTCTGCGGGATTCGCAGGTGATTATGGACGGTACACCGCGGGAAGTGTTCGCCAACGAGGAAATCATGTCCAGCACGCATTTGATGCCCCCGCAAATCACATCATTGTCTTTGCAGCTGCGCAGGGATAAAGCCGGCCTCGATGATGTGGTGCTGAGTGTGGATGAGATGGTGGAGAAGACCAGGTCTTTCTTGGAACGGTAGTTTTTATTAGGAGAAGTCAATCATGCAAGGTATTGTTATTCCAATTTCCATGGTTCCGGGGAACTCGGTAATTCACAAGATGAACCCGCTGCCAAAATTAATGTGGACCGTGGGTATTCTTGTGCTTTCTTTTTCGACCCGGAATATCGCTGTTCTTGGGATTGCTTTTGTCGCGGGGCTTGCTTTGGTTTTGCTGGCGGGAATTACGAAAGCTTATTTGAAAGTGGTTTTGATTTTGTTTCCGATTAGCCTGACGCTGATTACATTGCAGAGCATTGCACCGGCTTTTCCGCGACCCTGGACGCCGATTGTCGGGTTTGGGCCTTTCACGATTTATCAGGAAGGGATTTATAGCGGGCTTTCCTTGCTTTTGCGAATCATGGCGATGACGACCTGGGCTTTGGTCACAATCATGACCTCTCATCCTTCGGATATTTTCACATCGCTGAAAAAAATCGGCATGCCTTATGTGTTGAACTTCATTCTGATCATGACTTTGCAGCTGATTCCTATCTTGCAGAATGAATTTGGAATTGTGCTCAATGCTCAAAAATCACGGGCAATGAAGGGAACGGGCTTTGCTTCGATCCTGCCGAGTATGGTGCCGGTTTTCGTTGGTGCCATCGAACGCGTTCAGCAGCTTTCGATTTCGCTGGAGTCGCGTGCTTTTGGGTCCAGCGGGCATAAGACAAGTTTCCGCCGGGTTCATATGTCAATTTCGGATTACATCTGGCTGGTGCTGGGTGCTGTCATTCCGGGTGTGATTTCGTATTGGGTGATTGTGGATAAGAACCTGGACTGGAGCAAAAGCCTGAGGTTTTCTCCGGCATTTTCGATTATTTTGGTTTCGGCAGCGACAATTGGTTTTCTCACTTTCGTCGTTTTGGCAATTCGTAAAGTGGTTCAGGCTTGAACCGGTTTTGACAGTTCATCATTGCATTCTTGCAACTGGAGGAGTAGAAAATGGATGTTCCTGAAATCATGTATCATGTTCAAATGAAAAAAGGGGATGTCGGCCGTTATGTGTTTCTGCCCGGAGACCCCGGCAGAGCCGAGAAGATTGCCAGTTATTTCGATAATCCTGTGCATATTGCCCAGAACCGGGAATACAATACATACACGGGAACACTGCTTGGCGAGAAGGTTTCCGTGGTTTCCACAGGTATTGGCTGCCCGTCTACGGCAATTGCTGTCGAGGAATTGATCATGATTGGCGCGGATACTTTCGTGCGTGTGGGCACTTCCGGAGGTATGCAGCCTCACCTTCGGGCGGGTGATTTGGGTATCGTCACCGGTGCAATCCGGGATGAGGGGACGACACTGCATTATATGCCCTCGGAGTTTCCGGCAATTGCTGATATCGATGTTGTCACCGCGTTGCGTGATGCGGCAATTAAGTTGGGAAATCCGTATCATTTGGGAATATCGCATTCGAAGGATTCGTTTTTTGGGCAGCATCAACCGGAGCGTATGCCGGTTGCAAACCGGCTTTTGAACCGCTGGAAAGCATGGGTACAAGGCGGGGCGATTTGCTCCGAGATGGAAGCGGCTTCGATTTTCGTGCTCAGCAGCATTTATCGTAAACGTGCCGGCGGAATTATGCTGATTGGCTGGAATCAGGAAGGGCCTCATCCGGAAGAACATGTTTCGGATTTGGAACCTTTGATCCGGACTGCGGTTGAGGCGGTGAAAATCCTGATCGAACGCGACAAGCAAAACAACGGGTAGGAAATCGTCTCTTTCTGAGCGGCGAAATCTTTTTGTGAAACTGGTCTTATCGAATACGCCACTTTTCAGCGTATGGAAAGAGGATAGGGATGACTGTGCTTTGTATTCCCTATGGGCTGGCGCCGGGTGTCAGACGCAAGAGATGAAATAAACGATGGCTTTTCTCTCTCTGCTTTTGCCGGTGTGAACGCC
>CAYWFK010000014.1:0-3678 GCA_964457375.1 uncultured Anaerolineales bacterium | reverse complement strand
TTTGTGCGGTTCGCAGACAAATCAGAATATTTATAAAGGAAGAGTCCGATGGAAAACAGTGCGGAGCTTCAGTATCACTTGCAAATCAGGGAAGGGGATGTCGGTCGTTATGTGTTGCTGCCCGGAGATCCTGGCAGGGCTGAGACGATCGCCGGTTATTTCGACAACCCGGTGCATGTTGCCCAAAACCGGGAATACAATACGTATACGGGTACACTCTTTGGTGAGAAGGTTTCCGTGGTTTCCACAGGCATTGGCTGCCCGTCCACTGCCATTGCTGTGGAGGAGTTGATCAAGGTCGGAGCGGATACGTTCATCCGAGTGGGTACTTCCGGTGCTTTGCAGCCGGAAATCAAAACCGGAGATATTGCTGTTGTTACCGGTGCTATCCGGGATGAAGGGACGACACTGCATTATATGCCGGTGGAATTCCCGGCAATTGCGGATATCGACGTGGTGCTGGCGCTGAAAGACGGAGCGGAAAAATCCGGTTTTCCATACCATCTGGGAATCAGCCAGTCCAAGGATTCTTTCTATGGAGAGATCGAGCCGATGCGCATGCCCGTTTCGGAGCGCTTGACGAACCGCTGGAAAGCCTGGATGCAGGGCGGGGCGATTTGTTCCGAGATGGAAGCGGCAGCGATTTTCATAATTGCTGCAATTCACCGAAAACGTGCCGGTGGCGTGATGCTCATGGCGGGCAATGACCTTACCGAAATCAAGACCGAAGAAGAATACCGGCAAAGACAAGCCCTCTTCGATGTCAACCGGGTGATTAAAACAGCAATTGCTGGTTTGCAAATTCTCATTCAGCGGGATGCTGCCAAACGATGAAGTGTGGTATTGGTGACAACAATGATCGGTAGTGATATCAGACGTTTGCAAAAAGAACATCCGGAATATGTCGAGCGGGTTGGCAGAAACTACCGCTGGAATTTCATCGCCCTTGTTCTCGATTCTTCCATCTTTGCTTTTTCGGTTGCCATGCTTTCTCAGGACACGATTATCCCGTATTTCATCGATCAGCTGACGACGAAAACCTGGGTAATCGGATTGGTTCCTGCGATTTATTATTTGGGTTATTTCTTCCCGCAGCTTGTCGGCGCCTATATTGTCAACGGGAAATCGACGCGAAAATGGACGATGTTCAAAATTGCCCTTGCCGAACGGGTGGGAATATTGGCGATTGCTTTGATTGCCCAAATGTTGGGTTACTTAAGTGATTCGGCGGCGGTGGTGTTGTTCTTGCTTGCTTATCTGGTGTTTTCGGTTACCAACGGGATGATTATTCCGGGTTATGCGGATTTCATCAGCAAGAATATCATCAGGAATCGGGGGCTGTTCTATGGCTTTGTGAGCGGGGTGGGGGGGATTGTTGGTTTTGCCGCTTCGCTGTTGGCGCGTTACTTGCTGGATAC
The DNA here is from genome assembly GCA_964457375.1 of uncultured Anaerolineales bacterium. Classification (GTDB taxonomy): domain Bacteria; phylum Chloroflexota; class Anaerolineae; order Anaerolineales; family UBA11858; genus G519. Next base: position 2,260 of record CAYWFK010000014.1, on the reverse strand, counting down.
GTATGGTTTTCCGGTGAATATTCGCATCCTGTTCTGGACAGGCCTGGCCGTCTCGATGGCTTCTCCGTTGTTCATCGCCAGCCTGCGCGAGATTCCGTACCCTGTGAAGCGGGGTGAAGAATCCCTTGCGGATTTCATCCGTGCAATTCCGGCGCATATACGCACGAATCCGAAGTTCCTGAAATTCATGATTACCCGTGCGATGCTCGGCTTGGGTGTGATGGGGAATTCTTTCTATGCCTTGTATGCAATCGACCGGTTTTCTCTCAAGCCGGGCGCTCTGGCGATTTTTACGATGATCATTTTGCTTTCCCGCAGTCTTGTCGGTTTTTTATGGGGGTGGATCGGCGACCGTTTTGGTTATCACATTGTCTATGTGCTGATTTCGCTGATGGTGATTGGTATGGGGGGATTGGCTTTGTGGGCGCAGACACCCTGGCTGTTTTATGTGATTGCTTTTTGTATTGGGAGTATTTACGGCGCGTTTTATATCGGAGACTCGAACATGGTTTTCGAGATTGCCCCGGCTTCTGAAACCAGCCGCTTTATCGGGATTTCCAATACTTTTGTTTCGCCGGTGATGGTGCTTGCTCCCCTGATTGGCGGGTCGTTTGTCGATTTGTTCTCTTACCCGTTTCTGTTCGAAGTGATTTTGGTGATTGGCGTGTTTTCGACGATGCTCTCGATTTTCGTCATGCCCAGAACACGTCAGGAGCCTGGATAAAAAGGCGCTATCCCGTAAACGGCAAGCGAATTGGCGGAAGCCGGTCAAGCGATGCACTATCACCCGATACAAACGCCGCAGCCTTTCGGGCGACTGAAGGGCTGCGAAGGCGCTGCGCTGCCGGGGACGATAGTCAGGCTTCTTCCCCTAGAAGATTACATCTTTGAGGATGATCAGCAGCGCTACTCCCAACAATACCCATCCGAAAACCTGTTTGACGGCCCGGGATTTCATTCGTTTTGCCATCAATCTCGAGCCGAGCTGGCTGCCCAAAAGTACGGCTATGCCGGTGGAAAGCCATATTCCCCATTGCGGGCGGGCGGCTGTTGCCAAATGAGACGCAAAGCTGGATAATCCGGAGCAGGTAACGATGAGTGCGGATGTCGCCGCGGCTGTTTTTGCCTCCAGACCTGCAATGTAAAGCAGCGGCACGATGAACGAACCGCCGCCGCGGCCAATCAACCCGGCGATTGTTCCCAACCCGCTGCCTGAAGTAACACCGAGCAGGATTTGCCCTTTGGAGGTCATTTCACCGCGTTTGGGCTTCCAGCCGGAAAGCATCAAAATGGCTGCCGCGGCAGTAAACAAAGCGAAGAAGACCAGCAAAGGTTTCACGGGCAGACGAACGTTGAACCATACACCCAGCGGGGCGAAAAGAATCATCGTCAATGCAAAGGGAAGTGCAACGCCCCAGGCGATGAGCTTCTTCCGGCCATAGGTGATGGCTGCAGAACCGCTGTTGATGATATTGAGCAGCATTCCCAACGGGATGGCTTCTGTCTTGAAGTCCATCCCCATCCAATACAGGATGGGAATATATAGTTGTGATCCCCCCATCCCCAGCATCGAGAAGACGAAGGCAATCACGAAAAAAAGTACGGGAGCCAAATAGAACATGTCGCCCGGCTATTTTCCGGCTTGACGGTATTTGCGGAGTTTGCCGGGAAGCAGCGCTGTCATCAGCTCGGCGTAACCGCCTTTGAGCACGCGAACGTTTTCGAAACCCTGCGCATGTAAAAAGGCAAAGGCGACGTTTGCGCGATCACCACCGGAACAAAATGTGGCTACCAGTTTGTCACGGGGAATCTCGTTCAGTCGTTTGGGGAGTTGATTGATGGGAATATGCAGCGCAATAGGCAAGTGAACATGGTCTGCTTCGATTTCGGTGCGGACATCCAGCAAAACCGCTTCGTTGGCAGCCCATTTTTCCAGAAAGGCAGTCGGTGTGATTTTGTGCTGCCCTGTGCTCCAGTAATCAAAATCCAGCCCTGTAATCCAGGATGTGAAGATCGTATCGTCCGGCATACACCACTCCTTCTATCTATATGTTTTGTAAATATTGTATCACCGCACCCGAAAATTGCGGAATGGATTGTGAATATTGTAACCATGTCGCCGTAGTGCGGGTGAGTAGTTTTGCCGCTTCCTCCAGAGTCTATTGCTGGTTGCCCGGCTTTCCCCGTTGGCGGGCGACGAGCCTTGTTGACTCGTTCAATTTGCGCATAGCCAGGTGTTTGTGCTCTGTTTGCCCTAACA
>CAYWFK010000013.1:0-51793 GCA_964457375.1 uncultured Anaerolineales bacterium | reverse complement strand
GATTCGCGTTTACGTTTGATAATGCGCAAAGCTTCCTTACGGATGGCTTCAGCGGGTATAGCTGCTTCGGCCAGTGTGCGGTCAAGATTTTGTAGCTCATAGGCTGTCCCTTTACTGATGGCTTTAGTGCGGTGGAGTTGAATCAATTTTTGCAGGTGCGCATTCACAAGTCTCCACTTTCCGGCAATCTCCCGATCTGCACCGCTGCGTTTGCTGAGCACAACCACCAAAGCATTTTTCCTCGGGATACGTTTGGCGGTTCTTTCTGCATCCCGCGAAATTGCCAGCACATCCGAGAGCGGAGTCAGATGGTGAGCAATGACAATCCCAGCAGACAGGCTGGGATGGACTTCTTTTCCCTGCTGGTACGTCCCTTTGAAGTCTTTCATCTCCGCCTGAAAAAGAGCGTCAAGTTCTTCTGCACATTTCAAAACGGTGTGCAAAGGCAGATAGGCCAAAATATCATCGCCGCCGGCATAGATAGCTTTACCTTGATGCTTCTCAACGATTTTGGGCACTGTAAGCGCAAATCCACTCAATCTTTTGGATAATTCTTGATGTGCTTCGATTCCCTTTTGCCCGTCAATAATCATTCCCATATTGTCACCGTCGGCGCGCAGCAGAGCATAGTAGGGGGATGGGCGTTGTGAGGTAGGCGAATAATTCTCCAAAATTTGGTTAAGTTTCGTTCTCATTTGCTCTAAATCGTCCCCCGGGGGGATTGAATCGGCCAAGCGGCTTTCATAGAGCAATGAACCGTCATTAGGTAAATCAGAAATGTTCCAACCGGAACTCGTATATGCTTTGCTGATTTCCGCAAGCATCTCCTGAATTTGTTGAGACGTATTTGTGCGATTGAGCATTGCCATAAAGGGCAGGGCAGCAAAATGTGACGTGCTATGAAATTTTGGCGGCTTCTCCCCTTCCGGTTTCCCCATACGTTTCATTAAGTCCACACCGGAGAGCTGCTCCCCGGGCCGAGCGTGGAAGTGATGGTACAGGGTTTTTGCTTTGCTTATACGCTCACTTTCAGATGCCCCTCTTCCAGGGTAGTATGATGGCCGTATTACGGATTCCCGACTACCATCCAATGATGATTTGGGAGTGGGAGCGCCTTGTACTTGATAGAAATTGCGCGTATTCTTGCGGGCAGCGAGCAACGATTCAGCCACAGTGCGAGCCTGGGAATAAGCATCACCGTTTGAAAAAGGTACCGCTACCCAGTAGAATTCTAACAAATGATCTGCCTGTGCTTCAGCGAGGGAACGATTAAACTTGCCCCCGCTTTTCTTTATATTGTCGAAAGCCGATTTTTGCAGAACTTTTAACCGTTTTTTGATTGCGGATTCAACGCGTTGGCCCGTATAAGCAGGATCAACATCGTCAACAACAGCAACGATTTTATTGGCAACTCCCAGCGGGCTGCCTGGGTCTAAATCACTTGCGTTTACCGGCGCAGGGAAGATCAATTTGTTCTTTTCCAATTCTTTTGCAGCGGCCTTTGCGAGTTCACTTAACATCCATGAACCATACCAAAGATCGCGGCTACGCCGGGCTGTGGCAATAAAATCCTGTACTGGTCCAATAGAACAAAGGAATAAATTAGGCATACGCACACTCCTTTTTGTTTTGTGCGACTAGATGCAATAGACGATCAGCAATTACAAGGCAAATGCGGGGTTCTATTGATTATGCTCTTTTTTCTCATCAAATTGAGCAGAGCAATATGGGTGCCCCCGTTATAAAAAATGCGACCAGCCTTGACGCATGTTTTTATAGCGGTATGCTGGTCATACTGATAGGGAAAATCACTCAAAATGTTGTAACAGGCAAAACACCAAGTACACATATTCCCGACCTGATTATTGTGCAGGTGCCCGAATGAGAATTATCACCACATACAGGCAAGAATACAAATTACCCCTTGTCACCCCCTGACATTACTAAGCGTATCATATTTTATGTGACAAATCAAGCGCAAGTTGGGATGTTTTTGGAAAAATATCAAAAGTACTCTCATTCGCCAGAAAGCAGAATTATTCATATTGGTAAACTGTGCTATGTTCTGGCGAGAAAATGCCAACGCAACATCAGCCCACGCTGGGTGATACGCTTCTTGCAACTTCACGTAGAGTGTATGTAAGACGCAATGTTCTCCCTGTCCTCAAAGTGATGAGCAAACTGCGTATAGCCTTTTGTGTTTCGTCTATTATCACTATCTATCAATCATATATTAATTCAAAATATCGACTTCATCCCGGTATTGGGCGGCTATGGTTGCTTAAACAGCAAAGACCTGACGATATCGGGTTGACATCTTCAGGTCTTGGCTGTCTTGCTATTTCGTTCGTGGCGGGGACGACGGGATTTGAACCCGCGATCTCGGCCTTGACAGGGCCGCATGTTAAACCGCTACACCACGCCCCCGAACGGACGATAGTTTATCATAATGCTTATAGAGCGTCAAGGTTTCGTTCGATGTTAAGGTTCATTGAGACGGTTGTTCGTTCCCGCGCGGTCACGACCCGCCAGTTGCTCCAGTAATTCCCGATTAGTGAAAACAAATTGCATGCGGCTGATTTCGATCATCCCGTCATCGGCGAAATGGTGCAGAGTTTTACTGACAAGTTCGCGGGTTGTGCCGATGCTGGCAGCCATTTCTTCCAGAGTAAGATCGCGCGGGGCAGGCCGCCCGTCGACCGGTTTGTAATGATCGAGAAGAAGGCGCGCCAGCCTTCCGGCCACAGGATGAAATGCAAACCCGTAGACTACCTCGCGCACCTGGCGCATGGATGATACCAGTTCGCGGGTGACTTCCCATAAGGCTTCAGGGTTCCGGAGCAAAATCGGGCGAATGACATCTGCTGTCCAGGAATAAACCCGGCTGTCCTCCATAACTTCCAGTGATGCTGGCATCGGTTTCCCGTCGAAGAGGGAGTGCCCCCAGATTACATCGCAAGCGCTCACGCGAAAGACCACATGCCGCTTGCCGTCCGGGGAAAGCATCACCCAACCCATGCGCCCTGATTCAATTTGCAGCACATATTGCCAGCAATCCCCCTGAAAGCAAATATATTTTCCTTTCGGGTACGTTTTGAGCGTTGCCAAGCGTACCAATTCAGTACGATCACGCACGGTGAGTTTCCTGAAAACCGGATTTTGAACTAAACAAACATCGAGAGCATTCATAGCGGATTTGTATTTTTATAAAGACAGCCGAAAAACATTATGTTATTTTCTTAGTGAGAACTTGCGCAATGTTTGTGTTGCCTGAAAGCACAGCGCTTGTGCGGGATATCTTGCGTGGTCAACTGTTTTATCAAATTATAATCGATGAGGAGATGAAAATGAAAGATGAAACCAGTAAAACCCAACGAGTAATCATGCTTGTTGTGGCAATTCTAGGGGGGATTTTCTTGCTCTTGTTTGCTCCCACAATGGCGATGAAAACGCTGAAAATAGCCATGAACCAGTCACTGATTCGTTTGGTGCCGCATGATGCCGATTTTTACCCTTCTATCCCGATTTTGACAGTAACTTACTCGGCATGGATCGTTGCTTTTGCGTTTACGGGCGCTTTTCTGCTGATGATTGCCAAGAAATTGTATGACGGTACGAAGTGGGCGCGCGCTTTTGCTTTGGGGTTGTTTGCTGTGCCATCGGTTGCCGGTATTACGATGATGATTCCCTGGTTTGTGTTGGTTTTGGCTGAATATCCTGAAAAAGGGGTTCCACCGGCGACTTATTCCGGTGTGCCACCGGTGATGCCGGTTTTGTTTATCGGGCTATTGTTTTATTATGTCATTCTTTTTGCCGATAAAGACAGCATCAAAAACAAGCTGTTGAAATCCGTGCCGTTCACTTTTCTGGGGATTGTTTCGGGAATGGTGTTCATGAACGGCCAGCATGGCGTGCGTTATTTCATTCATATTCCCGGTAATTTCATCAAGGATGCGAACGGATTGGTTACTGCGAATCCCAATCCGGTACCCTTCACTTCTCCGCTGGCGCATTTCATCACCAATCTGGACCATCTGGATTGGCGAACCTTCGAAATGATCCACGACATCAACAACCCGGTTTACAGCCCGCAAACGCTTGCGCTGCTTCTGGGCGGGTATATGCTATATGTGGCTTCTGTCCTGATGCTGGTTGCCATCCCGCTTATGGCTATGAAAAAGAAAGCCGGCTGGTACATTGCGACCAGCACTGCACTGGGAACCGCTATCGTCAGTTTTCAGGGATTTTTCGTGCGCCATTCCATGGAATGGCTGCAAGGCGGCATGCTTTCGCTGGTCTTGTTTGTTATCCTGATAATACCGGTTTTTCGGCAGTTCCTGATTGAAGATAAGGATTTGTAAAAATATAAAAGGCGGTCGCACTGCGACCGCCTTTTTTGATGCGGTTTTTCTGACTGAACTGGCATTGTACAGATTTATGAAAAAGTGGACGATCCTGTGCACCAGTAGCGGATCCCGTTGCGGACGACCACTTTCGCTTTTCCGTCTGCCAGCAGCTTGTCGAGTATATCCTTGATGTTTTGGCTGGCCACTTTATGCAAAATGCCTTCGATGTCCTTTTGTCTCATTGGGTGACGTGTAATGATGTTTAGGATGGCATTTTCGAGATCAAGTGAATCATCAAGGACGAACTCGCCAATGGCCGGTTGGACGACTTTTGCGATTTTTCCCAGTATCTTTTTCGCAAGGTCAATGGAATCTCTGGACGGAATCCGAACCCATTTTTCAGCGGGTGGTCTTACGGGAAGATTGATATGTATTCTGTCCGGGTGCACTTTTTGGAGGCAATTTGCGATTTCGGTGAGTGATTGTTGCGTGTCGTTCATATCTTTCAGCAACATGACTTCCACCCATAGTTTTCCGTCGAATTCCTGCCGAAACGCAACGAGACCGTCCAACAATCGTTCGAAGGTGCTTTCCGGGTGAGGACGGTTGATATGCTTGAAAAGTTCAGCAGAACCGGCATCGAAAGTCGGCAGTACTGCATGTGCATGGAGTAATTCCTGACGAACTTCCGGAAGGTACAACAAAGAGCCGTTCGTGATCACCGCAACAGGAATCTCCGTAATTTCTCTGGTTTTTTCAATCAGCCATCCCAGTTGATTGTACAAGGTTGTTTCCCCGGAACCAACGAATGTTATCCAATCGATATCCCCGCGATGGAAACGCGCAAGAGCCGCCTCGATTTCATTGAAAATCTGTTCTTTTGGAAAGTATTCCATACGCCGGTTGCTCAACGGAACGGTACGGCCCAGCTGGCAATAGACACAATTCCAGTTACATGTTTTGGACGGAACAGGATCGATACCCAATGATTGACCTAAACGCCGGGATGGTACCGGACCGAAAACGAATTTCATTTTTCTCTCTTTTACTCAATTCGTACGATTGATTACGGTTGGATGGTGGTTAGCTTTCCAGATACGGTTTGATTTGTTGCCAGATTTTGACCAAAGCCAGGCTTGCCGGCGATTTCGGTTTGTAAGCCGTTACAGGCAACATTTGCTGCATGGCTTCGGTAACAGCTGTATCGAAAGGGATTGTTCCAAAACAATGGATGTCTTTATCGGCGCAAAGCTGTTTGATATCCTGCGCTACCTGCGGATTAAGGTCTGCTTTGTTGATGACGACGAAAGTGGGCAGGTTGAAATGATGGGTAACTTCCATTGCTCTGTTAAGATCGTGGATGCCGGCTATCGTCGGTTCGGTAACGATCAGGACATAATCGACGCCTGTTGCAGCGGCAATTACCGGGCAGCCAATACCGGGAGGACCATCGATGATAATCAGGTCTGTGTCGGTATCCAGCGCATTGCTCTGGGCTTGCTGCCTGATTAAAGTAACCAGTTTCCCGGAATTATCTGCTGCCGGGAAAAGATTAGCGTGAAAGAGCTGCCCCTGACGGGTATTCGAGCGATACCATTCCCCATCCGTTTTTTCTTGCATGCTAATGGCATTTACGGGGCAGGCATACATACATGCGGTGCAGCCTTCGCAGGCAATCGGATCGACTGCATAGGTTTCACGAAAATCATTTTCTGCTTCCATTGGTGGAATGATTGCATCGAAACGGCAAGCTTGCTCACACAAGCCGCAATTTGTGCAGTTGTTTTCGTCGATTTCGGCGAGCAATCCTCCCGTGAAATCGTGGCTTTCCTGAATATCCGGGTCGAGCAGTATTCCGAGATTGGATGCATCGACATCCGCATCGACGATGACCGGTTTGTTACTTTCGGATGACAGGCTTGCCAGATGAACGAAACTGGCTGCTACACTACTTTTCCCGGTGCCGCCTTTACCGCTAAGAATGACGAGTTGTTTCATGATGGTGTCCAATAAGCATTTCGATCTTTGAATATAACTCAATAAGTTTCCCAATGTATTCCGGATGGATATCCGTCAAGGGGATGCCTCTGGAAATACCCGCTGCGATTTCCCGTTCGAATGGGATTCTCATCAGGATTGGGATTCCATGTGATTTGCAGTATGCGTCCATTTCCGGGAAGGCATCGTTATCCCGATTGATGATAACGCCGGCGGGAATTTGCAATTCCTTGGTCAGTTGAAAGGCGGCTTTCAGGTCGTGTAAGCCAAAGCGTGTTGGTTCTGTTACCAGCAGGACGTAATCACTTCCCTTGATGGCTTCGACCACCGGGCAGGAGGCGCCGGGAGGGGCATCGATGATGACACACGAACCGTGCTTCCCGATAAGCCATTTTTTCAATTGGCGGATGATTGGCGAAGCCATTGTTTCTCCGATTTCCATCAAACCGCGTGCAAAAAGGATGTTATCCCTGGCGATACCTTTCTCCAGTACCCCGATACGCACCGATGTTTCCGTAATTGCGTGTTCTGGGCACTGACTTGCGCATAGCCCGCATCCATGACAGAGCTGGGGAAAGACCAAAACTTTGTTCGGCAATACCGTGATTGCGTGATATTGACAAACATCGCCACAAACCCCGCAATAGTTGCACAAATTGTCGTCAACCAGGGGAATGAGATTGATGACATCTTGTGTTTCTTCGAAGGCAGGCTCAAGGAAAAAGTGGGCATTAGGGGCTTCGACGTCGCAATCCAAAAAGACCGGGGAAGAATCCGGATAAGTTCCGGAGAGACTCAATGCCAAACTGGTGGCAATGGTTGTCTTGCCGGTACCTCCTTTGCCACTGGCGATAGTCAGTATCATTGCCGGATTACCGTGTGCCGTGACCGTGTTTGCCGCTTCCTGTCGGTGCACCGAATGGTTTCAGTTTCCCTTCCCGAAAAGCGATTGCTGCCTCGCGGGCAGTCTGCGGATGGTCGAATGTATATAGTGAAATGTTGGAATTGCTTAGAACTTCGAAGGCATTCGGTCCGAAATCACCGGAAACAAGAGCATCCGGTTTTTTGCTAATTACAAATTGTGATGCCTTGATTCCTGCACCACCTGATGCATTGGCTCCGGGGTTCGGGAATGCTTCCCACTCAAGGGAATCCGGGTCAATAGCCAGATAATAAGTGCAACGTCCAAAGCGGGTGTCGACTTGCGAGTCGATATCCGCACGCGTCGAAGAGACGATGATTTTCATAATGGATTGTTCTCCAGAGTTGATTTGATGTAATTGTTGGCAGCAGGGATATTATTCCCGAAGCATATTCGTGCCGCACTTCGGACATTTTTTATCCATACAGCGCTGGCCGATGGTATGTGGTTCTTTGTGCCCGCAGTTTGGGCATACGCAGTTTCCGGAAGGACCTGCGCCCGGGCGATTCCCGCCGCCTTTGCCAAGCCCTTGTCCGCCTCTTCCTCTGCCAAATCCTCTGCCGTTTCCTTGTCCGCCTCTTTGATTTCTGAAAATACCAGCCATTTTTACCTCCTTTGATTCTTTAAATTACTAATACCAATAAACACAACGAAAAATTTTCCCCGATTATCGACCGAGTGCACAACATACCGAACAATCGACAACCGGGGAGAGAGGCTTTATTCTTCTTTGTTTAATTCGTCGATGCGGTTTTTGATCGCAGTGAGCTGTTCCTGAAGCTGGTCTGCAAAAGACTGAAGGCCGGAAATTTCCTGCTCTTTTGTAAGTGGCTGCGGGGCATAATTCCAACCCCAACCGCGACCCCAACCCCAAGCGGGTCCTGCGTTACCATAGCATCCTCGGTGTCTGCCGCCGCCCCAAAAGCCGCGTCCGAACCCCGGTTGATTTTGCGGGTTGAGATACCCCGGCGTATTATGACCGGTGCAATAACCCATTCTGCGGCCCGTCATTGGGCCTGCTCCTGCCGGACCTGTTCGATCTCCTCTAGGCATTTTTTGTCTCCTTTCTTTCTATTGCCTTTTGGTAAAGGTTGATAGTAAACAATATGATACCGTTCACCATTGACCGCGTCTTCTTCTGCGAATGCGATGCGGTCGTCCCTGATGGCGTCCGCGGTTTGATGGAATGAAAGATGATGTTTGGTGTTGGGAAGAAGGTTGTTTGACAATTGAACCGGATTTACGGTTTTCGATGGAGTTGATGACCAAATCCGTTACTCTGGGCAATAATTCCTTGCCGAGCAAAAGCAGCATTGGCACAAGCGCTGTAGAAGTTTTGCGTGCCGCTACGGGGGTGTTCACGGGTTGACGAACCGGAATTGTTTCCGCTGTTTTTATGGGCAGCACTTTCTCCGGTTCCTCTTCGATGGCGTAAATTGCATTTACCGGGCAGACGTTCATGCAGTTTTCGCATTGGGTACATAACTGCTGATTGATGCTTGCTTTGCCGTTTATCATGGTGATTGCATTCGTTTCGCAACTATCGAAACATGCAAAACAGCCTACACATACTTCCTGGTTAATATGAATACTTTCCATGGTCTTCCTCATCAATATCCTGCTCGGATGACGGTGTTTCAGGAGGAAAATGACGTTCCAGGGGCAAATCGTTTTCATCCGCCGGATTGAGTGCAAGGATGAACCTTGCGGGATTTACGTTTTCATTGAACCAATAGTGGGGCAGATGGGCTTCGAAATAAATGCTGTCACCTGTTTCAAGCAGGTAAGTTTCTCCGTCGACGACACAGGTGATTTTGCCATCCAGGCAAAACATGAACTCATGACCGGTGTGTACCACAAGCTTTTGCTTTTCCGGCATACCGGGATTAAGCGATACAATCAGAAATTGTTCCGGTTGCTCGTGGCTGCCTGAGCATAAATTCCCAATGCGCCCATCCATGAATGGGACTAATTCCCGGTTGGTGTTTTTTTGGAAAACAACACGGCTGCTATTGGGGTCACTCTCGAAAAAGGCGGTAATTGGTTCTCCGAGGGCGATTGCCAGCCGTTGCAAGGTGCTTACGCTGGGGGATGTTTTGGCATTTTCGATGAGACTGAGTGTGTTGGGATTCAACCCGCTGATAGACGCCAGATTGCGGAGAGACAAACCTTTTTCGTTGCGCAAGGTTTTGAGCCTTTTGCCGACATCGAGCGTATTTTGCAGATCGTCCTTGCAGCCGAAAGAGTTTTGCCATTTTCGGCAACGGCGCCTTCTGCGTCGATGAGGAGAATAATAATCATTTTCGCCCATAAATATTGGTCCCTGTACTATTTCGAGTACAATGATGCACCAATATTATAGTACAATAATGATTAAAATTCAATAGAATGTACTAATATAATGTTGAATTGCCGGTTAGCAGATTCTCGGCAGCATTTCCCCGGTCAATGTATCGACAATTCTCGTCCCGCCAATTGCGGTACGCATAAGCACACGGCGTTCCGGCGATTTACGGATTTCACCGATGATGACTGCATCTTTGCCGTACGGGTTTTTGTGCATGGTTTCGAGCAGTCGTTCACCGTCTTCACGTGTGACAATGGCTAATACTTTCCCTTCATTGGCAACAAATAACGGATCGAACCCAAGAATTTCGCAAATTGCATTAACCTGCGGTTTGACGGGAATGGTCGTTTCGTCCAGAACGATGCAGCAATTGGATTGGACGGCAATTTCATTCAGGGTGCTGGCAACACCACCACGAGTTGGGTCTCTGAGCACATGTATATTGCTGCTGACGTTCATCATCTCCTGTATCAGGCGGTTGAGCGGGGCAGTGTCGCTTTTTATCTCGACATCGAATCCCAGTTCGTTTCTTGCCGCCAAAACAGCCATACCATGATCGCCGATTGTTCCGGAGAGAATGACGAGATCCCCTTCACGGGCGTTGGAGCCGCTGATATCGATTCCTTCGGGAATCAAGCCGATACCGGTTGTGTTGATGTAAATGCCGTCGCCGTGACCGTGTTGTACAACTTTCGTGTCACCGGCAATGATTTGGATACCGGCTTCTTCGGCAGCTGCTTTCATCGATGCGACAACGCGCTGTAATGTCTCCATGGGCAGACCTTCTTCAAGGATGAAGCCTGCCGTGAGATATAAAGGGGCAGCCCCCATGACGGCAACGTCATTCACTGTTCCGCAAATAGCAAGTTTGCCGATGTCCCCGCCCGGAAAGAACAGCGGTGAGACTACATGCGAATCGGTGCTGACAGCGATACGCATGGATGGATGCAAGTCAATTACGCCTGCATCATCCCCTTTCCGGATGATGCCGTTGTCGAAAGCGGGCAGGAACGTTTCTTCAATCAGACGGCTGGTCATTTTCCCGCCACTGCCATGACCAATCACGATTTGTTCCTGATGAGAAAGCGGCAGCGGACAAGATGTTCCCTGGATGTCGGGGTGGTTTTCTTCAGTCACTTAATCCTCTTCCGTATTGATAATATGCTGCACAAGCCCCTTCCGATGATACCATCGTTGCCCCGAGCGGATGTTCAGGGGTGCATTGGGTACCGAACGCCGGGCAGTTTGTCGGTTTTTTAAGCCCTTGCAGGATTTCTCCGGCGATACATAATGGGGATTCCTCGGATTGAATCGCAGCAACATCGAAGCGTTTTTCGGCGTTATACAGGTCAAATTCAGGGCGAAGGCACCAACCGCTATTCGGGATTGTGCCAATACCTCGCCATTTTCGATCGCAATTACGGAATACTTTTGTGATCATGGTTTGAGCAGGCTGGTTACCTTCGAAACGTACCGCTCGTTTATAAGCATTCCTGACTTCGACTTTTCCGGATTCCAGCATATGGATTGTTTCCCGTATGCCCTGGACGATATCGAGCGGTTCGAAGCCGGTTACTGTCATGGGAACATGGTATTTATCGGCTAACTTCGGATATTCCCAGTAACCCATCACGCTGCAAACGTGGCCTGCAAGCAGAAAACCCTGAACAAGATTGTTTGGTGACCCAAGAATGGCTTCGATTGCCGGAGGCACGCGAACATGGGAAACGAGGATGCTGTAATTCGTGATTCCCATCGCCTTTGCCTGTAAAACGCTCATGACATTTGCGGGGGCGGTTGTTTCGAAACCGATTGCGAAAAAGACGACTTGTTTTTGCGGATTGCGTTTGGCCAGAGTGACGGCATCCAGTGGGGAGTAAACGACCCGTACATCCCCGCCCTGTGCCCTGATGGAAAACAAATCATTGTTCGACCCCGGAACACGCAACATGTCACCGTAGGAACAAAAAATGACATTGGGTTGGGATGCGATTGCCAAAGCTTTGTCGATGAGTTCCAGCGGCGTAACACAAACCGGGCAGCCGGGGCCGTGCACAAGCCTGATTTCAGGAGGCAAGAGCTGGTCGATTCCGTGGCGGACAATAGCATGGGTTTGACCGCCGCAAATTTCCATCAGCGTCCAGTTTTGGGTAACGATACGCTTGATTTCGTCGATAATTCCTTTGACGACGTGAGCATCGCGGTATTCTGTCAGGTATTTCATTGCCCGGAAATTTGCTTTTGCCCGGTGATTGTTTCTTCGTCTTCACCGAGAAATTCTTTCAATGCGGCGAGCGATTCTTTCGCTTCCTTTTCGCTGAGGAGGCTAATGGCAAAACCGACATGAATGATGGCATAGTCTCCTGTTTTTGCTTCGGGAACGTATTCGAGACACGCTTCACGTTCGACACCATTGAAATCGACTTTTCCCATGTGAATACCGTTGGATTGGTAAATGGAAATAATCTTGCCTGGGACACCTAAGCACATGCTGTTTTCCTCTCTGGTTTTCAGTCGTTCCTTGCTGCATAACGGGCGATGTTTTCCGTCAGCCACGTCATCCATGCGTCGATGCCTTCTCCGGTGTAGCAGGAAAGCGGGAAGGTAATCAACCCGGGGTTGAGTACCTCGACTCCGCGTTTGAAATAATCCATATCGTAATGAATATACGGAAGCAAATCAATTTTGTTGATAATCAATACATCGACACCCTGGTACATGGATGGGTATTTGTAAGGTTTGTCGTCTCCTTCCGGAATGGAGGCAATCAGGATGCTTTTATGCGTTCCCAGTTTGAAACCGGCCGGGCAGATGAGATTGCCGACATTTTCAACAAGGACAAGATCGGTTTCTTCGAAGTTCAATTCTCCCAGCGCTTTGGTGAACATGTTCGCGTCGAGATGGCATCCGCCACCGGTGTTAATCTGGATTGCGCTGGCTGCACCCGCCGCCAAAGCCCGGTCACTGTCGATACGAGAGGCGACATCCCCGTCGATGACAGAAATATGGTATTCTTTAGGCATCAGGGAAAGTGTTTTTTCAATCAGCGAGGTTTTCCCCGCACCGGGAGAAGCCATGATATTGATTGCAAAGACATTGTTTTCATCCAGCAGCTGCCGGTTTTCATTGGCCAATTGGTCGTTAGCGCTATGGATATTTTCGATAATCGAGATACGTTTGCTCATAGTGTTTGCTCCGAAGGGTCAGTGCTGTTTTCGATATCTATTGCATCAAGGTAAAATTCCTTGCCTTTGATGACGTCCACGCGAATGCTGCCGCATCGCGGACAGGAGATATCTTCGTTCTGTGGGGTATATTTTAGCTGGCATTCCCGGCATTGTATTTCCGGGTGGATGCGCTTGAAGTGCAGGATTGCATTTTCAGCGATTGTGTCCTTGGCGATGATGTTCCAATAAAACTGAACGGAATCATCCACGACTGACGACAAATCGCCGATGACGAGATATAAATCGGTAATCCGGGATGCAGTTTCATCTTCTGCATGTTTGAGCGCAAGATTGAGGATGGCTTCCGTAACGGATAATTCGTGCATCGATAACAGGTTCCCGATATTAGATTGCCTTTCGGCACCCGCAAGGATCTGGAAATTCATTCGTCAGCATCGTGTGACGGTCCTCCGGGATTGTCGTACCGGAATAATTGTACCAAAAATTTGTGAAACAAATTACATATAAAAAACATGATTAAGTAAGAAACTATCAAACTATTTTGATGTTTACCGGTGCGGATATTCGCCCTTGAAATACTCGCATACGCTGGTTATACTACCAGTTATCAAGGAGATTGAATGGATATCAATGATTTAATGGAGAAAATCAGCGGTCAGTATTCGCCGGTTGACCGCGAACTAATTGCCCGTGCCTATAAAGTGGCGGAAAAAGCTCACCGGGAACAAAAAAGAGCGTCGGGCGAACCCTATATAAATCATTGTCTGGCTGTGGCTTCCATTTTGTCGGATATGCACGTTCCACCGCAGGTTATTGCCGCAGGCTTGCTTCATGATACGGTCGAAGATACGGAAATCACGCTGGAGGATATTCAGCGTGATTTTGGCGATGAGATCATGAGCATGGTGGATGCCGTAACCAAGCTGATTACGCTTCCACGTGTGTCAAGAATTGACAAAGTTGACGACAAGCAGGAAGAGATGGCGCGTTTGTCTGCGCAGAGGCGGGGACTTCCGAGTGAAGATGACCAGGCGGAAATGCTCAAGAGAAGCCGGAAGTATGACTTGGCTTCAGAGACCTTGCGCAAGACTTTTCTTGCCATGGCTGAAGATCCCAGAGTGATCCTGATTAAACTGGCTGACCGCCTGCACAATATGCGAACGCTTCATTATATGCCTTTGCACAAGCAGAAACGTATTGCCCGGGAAACGATGGATATTTTCGCCCCGTTGGCAAACCGGCTTGGGATTTGGCAAATCAAATGGGATTTGGAAGATCTTGCTTTTCGCTATCTGAACCCCGAAAAGTACAAGGATATTGCCGAAAAACTGGCAATTCGCCGAACAGATCGTGAAAAGCAACTTGAAAAAATCACCAAAAAGCTTCTTGCTGTGATGAATCAAGCTGGTATCGACGCGAAGATATCGGGGCGTCCCAAACATATCTACTCGATTTACCGTAAAATGGTTCGCAAGGGCGTACCTTTTGATTTGGTGCATGATGTGCGCGGTGTGAGAATCATCGTGCCGGATAAAGCTGCCTGCTATGCGGCTTTGGGGGTGATTCATTCAAACTGGCGTCCTCTGCCCGGAGAATTCGATGATTATATTGCTTCGCCGAAGGATAATTTCTATCAGTCGATTCACACCGCTGTTGTTTATGACGATGGGAAAACGCTGGAAATCCAGATACGCACCCAGGAAATGCATCATAATGCAGAGTATGGGATTGCCGCACACTGGATTTATAAAGAAGGAAACATCAATCGCGATCCTACTTTCGAGGCAAGAATTTCCTACATTCGTCGCTTGATGGAATGGCGGCAGGATGTCGAGGATACGCAGGAATTTCTGGCGGGAATGAAAACCGATGTTTTCAGCGACCGGGTTTATGCCTTTACACCCAGAGGAGATATCATCGACTTGCCGGTAGGAGCGACTCCGATTGATTTTGCGTATCATGTTCATACGGAGGTGGGTCACCGCTGCCGGGGGGCGAAAGTCAACGGCCGGCTTGTTTCACTGGATTACAAATTGAAGACCGGCGATCAGGTTGAAATTCTCACTGCGAAACGCGGCGGTCCCAGCAGGGATTGGTTGAACCCTAATCTCGGACTGGTCAATACTCAACGGGCAAGGGCGAAGGTAAAACGGTGGTTCAAAAAACAGGCAAGGGAAGAGAATATTGCCCAGGGGAAAACTCTGCTTGACAGAGAATTGAAGCATTTGAATTTGGCGAACATCAATCTCGAAGACCTCGCAAACATTTTCGACTACAGGTCTTTCGATGATATGACGGAAGCCATTGGCTGCGGTGATTTGTCGCTGGCGAGAGTTGTCAATGTCCTGACAATCGAAAATGAAGAAGCGGAGGAATTCATTCCGCAGCGTGCTGCTGAAAAGCAAGGTGCTTTGCGGAGCGCCAACGAAATCTCTGTGCTTGGCTTGAAGGGATTGCTGACGCATATGGCGAGATGCTGCAACCCGACTCCGGGTGATGAAATCGTCGGTTATATTACCCGCGGGCGCGGTGCAACGATTCATCGTGCCGATTGTCCGAATATCCTGAGAATCAAAGATAAAGAAAGACTTGTGAGAGTTTCCTGGGGGTTACCGACAAATACATTCCCCGTACCGATTCGCGTAAAAGCCTATGACAGAGACGGTCTCATCAAGGATGTTACGACGGTCATTGCTGACGAAAATATCAATATGACCAAGGTGCGGGTAGATGTGAATAAAAACAATATGGCTGTTTTCGATTTGATCATCGAAGTACGCGATATCAATCAGCTGAGCAAGGTTTTGGACAGGCTTGAACGGCTCTCGAACGTTTTCGAGGCGCAGCGGGTGAGGCCCGGGTAGTCTTTTTTCCGGCGACGATACTCCTGCAACGATAAACCTGAACCCGGTCAAAGCAGCCTTTCCAAGATAGCAATCGCTTGATTTTTGCCGCCTGACCCAAATTCGCCGCCTGGCCCGACGCAAGACGGGCAGCCATCGATACAAGTGCATGTGCTGATGAGTTGATGTGCGCGCGATAAAAGGTCAGTATGCATTTCGTATAACTTCTCGCTAAAACCAATCCCACCGGGGATGCGTTCATAAAGGACAATGGACATTGCCCCGGCTCCCGGCTCCTGTGTGGGCATCATCCCGCTTTCCATATCCTGATAATCACACATCAGAAACAGGGGAACAAGATTCCGCAGGGCATGTGTGATTCCTGCCAAACCGCTTCTCATTTTGACACTTTGTTCGGCAGATCGATGGCAGCGGGAACACAATGTAATCAGATTGGATAAATCGTTCGCCTCCACGAAGGAACGGAAATGGCGGAAAGGGATTTTGTGGTGTATGTGTAGGGCATGGTTCGCATCGGACTTTTGGCCGCAAACCTGACAAGTGGCTTTATCACGAGTGAGTGCCAATTGGCGCTGTTTTTGCCAGTTAGGACCATAATCGATGGGGGCATTGTTCCAGATTCCCTGGCGTAACAAGTCCGTTTCGGCTTCTTTTGATAACGAGAACCAATAGCCGGTCGTCAGATAGGTGTAGGCTGGCAAATCCAGCGCGGTTGTGCCGAGAATTGTTCCTGTTTCCCAGTCGATTTTCTTGAATCCCGAAACGATTTTGCTTACATTCAGTTCTCCCAAAAACTTGGTGCAACCCGTTCCCATGCCTGATTTATGCGTGTCGACAATGCTGATTTCAGAATTCGAGATCGGACGGGTGTAATAATTCGCCAGGGATGGTTTTAGCCTGGCAATTTTCTCGACAATATCCAGGTCTTCGACGTAATACTGGTCTCCGTTGTGCAGGTAAATTGCCCCGGGGTGTGCGAGCAGGAATGCGCTTTTATCGTCGAGCAGGCCGATGGTTGACGAACCGGTTTCTTTTTGGACTTGTAAGGTGTAGTTATTCTGGGTTGCACTTCTCAAAGAGATTTCTCTTGCGGGTTGATTCTTTCCTGTCCAGTAATAGTTTTCTTTGATTTTAATTGCCGTGTGGTTTTCCGCTTCATATTGCAGGATGTCTTCGAGGGTTTCTGCTGCGAGATTGCCAAATCTTTCGTTTGTGGAAAAAGGGATTTCATTCAGGGCGCATTCGATGTGATTCAGCATTACAGCGAGATTGTTGGGGTTGATCAGGGCACATTCAGGTGGTTTTTCGAAAATAAACGCCGGATTTCTGGCGATGTATTGTTCCAAAGGGGTGGAGCCAGTGATGAGAACCGTGACGGAAGAAGCGTTTCCTCTCCCTGACCGGCCGGACATTTGAAATACGCTTGCTATCGTTCCGGGATAACCTGCGAGGACAGTGGCAGATAGATCCCCGATGTCAATTCCAAGTTCAAGGGCGTTGGTCGAGAAAACCAGTTTAATCTCTTTTTGCCGTAACGATTTTTCGATAGCGCGTCTTTCGGATGATAATAAACCGCTGCGATAGGTTGTGGAATCTGTTTCCCGCCCATTGTGTTTGTCGAGATGTTCCCGGAGCAATACTTCGGCGAAATGACGGGATCGGGTAAAAACAATCGTTTGAATATTCGAACGAAAAAACGAATCGGTCAGTTTCAGGCATTCGCTTTTGATGCTTGCGCGAATGCCAAGCAAGGCATTGGTAACTGGCGGATTGTAAATCAAAAAATGTTTGGCGCTTTTCGGAGAACCGTCCTGGTTGATGATTGTTACAGGGGCACCAATCAGGCTGCTGAAAAATTCTTTTGGGTTTCCAATTGTGGCAGAGGTAAGGAACACCTGATAACTGTGCCCGTAAAATCGTGTAATTCTTTCCAGACGCCGGAAAATGTTGGCAACATGCGAGCCGAAGACCCCTCGGTATATGTGCGCTTCGTCGATGACAATATACCTGAGTTTCGAAAGGAATCTTTTCCATTGGGGATGATTAGGCAAGATGGAATAATGCAGCATATCCGGATTGGAGAGAATAATATTTGCGTTTTCACGGATTTGTTTTCGTGCATGGTGAGGCGTATCCCCGTCATATACATTGGCTCTGAATGGTTTGCCGCCTTCTTCGATTAAGGTACGGTTGATTTGTTGAAGCTTGTCGAATTGGTCGCGGGCAAGTGCTTTTGTAGGGAACAGGTATAAAGCGCAGGCATCATCGTTATGCAGGAGTTCATTGATGATTGGCAAGTTGTAAGAGAGCGATTTACCGCTGGCCGTGTTGGTGACCAGACCGATGTTTTTTCCTGTTTGCGAAAATTCCCATGCCTGAG
Source organism: uncultured Anaerolineales bacterium (assembly GCA_964457375.1). GTDB lineage: Bacteria > Chloroflexota > Anaerolineae > Anaerolineales > UBA11858 > G519. The sequence continues at coordinate 33,748 of CAYWFK010000013.1, read as the reverse complement.
ACTGATGCACGTAAAGGTCCTCGATCCCGATTTTGGACAATGCTTTGGTTAGTTGCCGGTCCAGACCGGGAGGAAAGGGTTTGCGGATTGCCGGTTGTTCCGGATAGGTGCGGTAATAGCAAACATTGTTCCTGATATCAGGATCGTCATTCCATTGAATCAAGAGATTATCGATGGATGTCATCTAAGAAGCTCTCATAGCGGGTTTGTGTTGGAAAACCATTCGGCAGATTGGCTGCGGCCGAAGCCTGATGTTTTACGGGGCTGCCGGTTGCGGGACGGTGGTTTCGATGCGATAAATGCTTTGGTGCTTTGTTTTAATTTCCGTTGCACAGCCTGAAATAAGTTGATTTCCGGCGTTCGATGGGAAATTGCCGTTTGTTCCGAGCAAATAATGGGTGTTTTCATCGACCAGATTTTCGACAAGTGCTACCCGGGTGACGGACTTCGAGGAAGCAGCAATCTGCACCAATGTTTGGAAAAAGTCATCGGTTTTGGCATCTCTGCCATGACCGGAAAAATCATCCAGACAAACTTCGGGAATCAAACCGCAAGCTTGTGTCCGGGCAGGTATCAAGTCGATATAAGAATCCGGCGGAACGATGGCTGCAAAGGACACCTGACCGGAGGGGCACTGAACAGGAGTTATATCGGGTGTTTGGGCATACCTTTGCAAAAATAACGGGATGGCAACGGACAAAACCAAGCCACCGATTGCCAGATAGCTGGCGATTGGGAAAGAGAAATCCGTTCGTTTGGAATCCGGTTTTTCAGTTGCTGTTAATATACTCAGCGGGTAAGCAACGAAAAGAAAGAAAAAGCCCATGGTGCTTGCGTAAAACCTTGACCCGCCATCCACAGGTGGCAGAAAGGGAATGGAGAGAAAAATCCCGATGAAACTTGCCAGCAGCATCATATACGTCGGGTGTTTCTTTCTTACGGGAAACAGATAGATTGAAAAGGCAATTGCCATAAGCCAGAGGAGTTTGAGTGCATTTCCTGACCATGTGTTTGCCATCGGGAAGATATCCCTGCTGCCGGGGAGGAAAAAGTCACGATATGATTTCATGATCCCGATGGGGAAGCTCTGCGGATGCCTCAGGAAGAAATCCCAGGCAGCAAGCAAAACTACTTTCGGGTCGCGCGTGCCGGTGGCTTTGATGGCTTCGTTCCAGCCGACGCCTCCCCGAACCTGCCCGTATAGGGCATAAGCAAAGTTGCCGTTGGGGATGGCTCCGGATTCGACTGCGAGCTTGGGATAAACGAAATTGAAAAAGAGAAATGCCGCAGCGATGATTGCACTGGAAAGCATAGCAATCCGCCATGAAAATCGCTTTTCACCACGAAACGCCCAGCCTGCCCACAGGACGAACATGGGAAAGATGAAGAACGCACCGGCGCGAATGCTCACAGCAAACATCGTTGTGGTGAGCCCCAGAATCAGATACGGTATCGAGAGATGTTTCGCTGCTTTCCACATTAATATAAGCCCGAGGCACCCGAACGTGAAGCCTGCTAATTCCGACATTGTGAAGCCGAGGAAGGGCTTGATATAGAAATACAACAAGGCAAAAGCGAGTGCCGCACTGGCAGAACCCAATTCACCTGCGAAAAAATAAGCAGTCAGAAAAGTGACCAAAGCTGTAAAGCCAACAATTGAAGCAATCGACCATTTCAGATTCCCGCCAAAGAACCATTGGAAAACGGACAAGAAACCCGGAAACAAAGGCCTGCCGGCAGCCTGAACGCCGTCCTTCGAAATGCGGACTCCGCGCAGAATCATTTGAACACCCCATTGATAGTATTTACCATCCTTGTAGGGAAGCAGCCCCCCGATGATGCCGTTGTCAGAATATCCCGATGTCCAGAGATAGAGCAGAGGGAGTGCGAACAGAAATACAGCGAACAATAAACCCAGTATCCATGCCGTTTTGGCGGACCTGCGGAAGACGAAAAAGAACAGAGCCGCTACGATGATAAATAGCAAGGATGTGTTTTGCCAAAGTGCTAGCGCAGCTGGTTTGAGGAATACAGACTGCAAGACAAACCAGTATCCTGTGAAGGCAATGATGACTGAAACAAGTACAAGAAGCGACCATTTCTTCATGAAGGTGTTTTTCATGGCGTCTCCGGTATGATTGCAACTACGATGCTGTATTTATGTTGACCCGCTTAAGTAAAACAGAAAACTATCCCGCTACAATAGTTTTCTGTGTCAATTATACGCTGGAATTATGACAGCAGGAATGCGCTACCGATAAACAAATAGCTGCAGAATCAGAAACCCGATCCTGAATCGTCTTTTTCGGAATCGTGTTGTTCTTGCTTGTCGTCTGATCCCTGGAGGCCGTCTTTGAAGGCGCGTATACCGCTGCCGAGTTCGCCGGCTATCTTGCTGATTCTTCCTACACCAAACAACACTATTACGATTATCAGAATGATGATTAATTCACCTGGTCCAAGATTCATATTGTTACTCCTAATCTCCTCGCAAGAAGGTAAGTTGCTGATAATTGTTTTTTCACCCGGAAAGTTGTCACGAAACCGTATTGGCAATTTCCGGCGGCAGCACATTCAGATCCATCATTTGGTCGTCGCAAAAGAGCATCGCTCTCTCGATGATGTTTTTTAATTCCCGAATGTTGCCAGGCCAATTATACCTCTTTAATGCTTCGAGTGCTTTGGGGGTTACTCCGTCGATATTCATTCCCATTTTGAGATTGTTTTCTTTGATGAACAAACCGATAAGTTCGGGAATGTCGTTTTTCCTTTCTCGCAACGGGGGAATATCCAGATGAACGACGTTCAAACGGTAATAGAGGTCTGCCCTGAACTTGTTTTCGTCAATCAGTTTTTTCATGTTTCGGTTCGATGCAGCGATTACCTGAATATCGATTTTGATTGGCTTTGTACCGCCAACGCGGCGAATTTCACGTTCTTCCAGCGCACGAAGCAGTTTCGCCTGCATGTCGATTGCCATTCCGGAAATCTCATCGAGGAAAAGAATACCCTGGTCGGCAGTTTCCATCAAACCGATTTTCCGTTTTTCGGCACTGGTGAAAGCACCTGCTTCATGACCGAAAAGCTCCGATTCAAGAACGGTCGGCTGGATAGCAGCGCAGTTGATTCCAATGAATGGTGAATTCTTGCGCGGTCCCATTTCTTTGATGGCGCGGGCCAATACTTCCTTGCCGCTGCCCGTTTCCCCGGTGATTAGCACGGATGCCGAAGCGAGCGAGGCGCGCTGCGCCTGACGGACGACCTCATGCATGCGGGGAGAATTGCCGACGATGAATTGCAGGTTTTTTCGTTGTTCCATGCGGTAATGAGCAAGTTCACGCCGCATCAGGACGATATCTGACGCCCGTTCAATCGATTGGAGCAACCGGTTGAGATCAATGGGCTTTTGAAGGAAATCATGCGCACCGTTCTTCATCGCTTCGACAGCCATATCGATATCTCCGTAGGCAGTAACGATGATAACAGGTGGTCTGACGGGGAGGGTGGATGTTTCCATCAATAAATCCGGGCCGTAACCGTCCGGTAAACGGACATCGAGAATGAGAATATCCGCTTTACCAGCTGCGATTTGTTGTCTTGCTTCGGCGAGAGTTCCTGCCTCGATGGTTTCATACCCTTTTTTCGTCAGGTAAGCGCAATAGTTATGTCGTGCAGTTTCTTCGTCCTCAATGACCAGTACCGTTGCTGTCATGCTCGCTGCTCCTGTAAGGAAGTGAAATTTTGAACACCGTACCGCCGGGGAAAGAATCCACTTCGATGGCTCCTTTGTGGGCGGTGATGATTTGTTTGGTTATCGCCAGGCCTAATCCGGTTCCGTCGGGATTGGTGGTAAAAAACGGGTCGAAGATGTGTTCCTTGACATCATCCGGAATACCGGGACCGGTATCCGACAGTTCGATTTTAACCATTTCCTTGCCGGGAAGAATCTCTTCGGATTGAACGTGCAGGGAAAGTACGCCGCCGCCTTGTTTGCTCATGACGCGCAAGGCATTGGAAATGATATTTTGAAAAACCTGATCCAGTGCTCTCTTGTCGCCATATACAGTGGTTTTCGATGTTGTCGTTTTCGTGTTCGAAACCACATTTGCCCGGACGAATTTTACCTTCCAATGACTTAGTATTTTATTCAGCATTTCGACGACATCGACAAACTCGAATTTGTAAGTGCCGAAACGCGAATAGTTCAGGGTTGCTTCCATCAGGTTGTTCAACCGGTTGCAGTCGTTGATGAGCCTGGAAATCGTCTCCTGGTCTTCGCTGTCTTCGGGAATGCTTACCGCCATCAATTGCAGCCCCGTTTTGATATTGTTGATTGGGTTCCTGACTTCATGAGCAAAGATTGCCGTCAGGTTACCAAGCCACGCACGTTGTTCCAGCTGCCGGGCACGTTCGACAATTTTATCGTATTCACTGATATCCCGAATGACGACCAGAATACTGTAGACGCTTTCGGACTGGAGTACCGGATAAACCTTGACCTGTGCCGAGAACAGATCGCCGTTTCTGCGGTGTAGATTCAGCGCGGGCATATCATGAGTCGCAATTCCTTGCAGGGCAAGGTGGAGGGCATTCCTGATCAAATCGATGTTTGTCAAAATGGTATCAAAGGGTTTGTCGAGTGCCTCGTCAAGTGAATAGCCCAGGTAATTTTGAGCGGCAGGGTTCATGTCGCGTATGTTCAAATCAGGCGAGAGAATGATGATCCCGTCTTCGATGATTTCCTGAATGGATGATTGTTCACCGGCAAATTCTTTTGTGTAGCTGTTGTCCTGATATTGGTTTTTTTCTTCAAACAACGGATGGGTAAACACGTTTACCAGCGTTCTTAATAATTTTAATATGTTTTCCTTGACGACCGCTGATGTAATCCCCAGCAGCAAAATACCGGTGTGGTTCCCTTCATCGATGATTGGATAGGTGACAAGATTCCCAAGCAGCAAATGCCCGATAACGGCTTCCAGTTCAGGGATATCGATTACCTGCGTTGTCGTTTCCCAAATTCTGGGAACCAGGAGTACATTCGCGACATCATTGATTTGGGAAGGCAAATCTTCGAAAGAGCCATATGCCGTTACATAATCGAACAAACCGGCATCGGTTTTCTTGTAATAGGCGACGAATTTTGATTGCGTAATCGTTTTAATGGATTTGATGATCGAGGAAGGTCTGTCATGTTTGTCAGCCCGGTTCATCATTTCGTAAAGAAGGCTGCTGACAGCCTCCAGGTCCAATTGATAAGAGTGGTCTTTGTTATTCAACAAAGGCTGAAAAATGTAAAGTGCCATGGAGCTATGGCTGCTAAACGGAAATTGCCTTAGTTTGGTAGGATGTTTTGTGCCCGTTTTGTCGATTACAGAGCACAAACGGGATACGCCGCCCTGATGGGCTGCTGAATTGCCGCTTTCTCCCAGAAATTCTGTGATGATGTCGGTGGGATTTTGCGTTGTCAATTCTTCTTTGCTATATTTTACGAGTGAAAGAAAGCGTTGGTTTGCCCCCTGTATTGAACTTTGCTTTATGTCGACCAGAATTGCCGGGTTCTGAATGGCTTCTAAAAAGAAGTATTGGTCGAGTGCAGGTGATTGGCGTATTGGGGTTGTCTGTATAGGTGTCATGGACGTATAACGGCTAGCTCAGTGCCGCAAGTTTGTTCTTTCGTAAATGTGCCGGCAGAATTCCTTCGATGGAACGGTATTTTGCGACTGTTCTTCTTGCAATGTGAATTCCTTGCGTGGAAAGTATCCGGGCGATTTGAGTGTCAGTCAGGGGTTTGTTTTCTTCCCCGATGATTTTTTTAATGAATGTGCGAATATACAAACTTCTGTCGAAAAACTGTTTCAGAGGCACCAGACGGCCGTTGGGCAGCTGTGCCGTTTTGTTTGCAACTGCTCTGGAAATAGTCGATTCATGAACTTCGAGTGACTTGGCAATTTGTGCCCGGGTAATCGGTTTGAGAAATTCATCGCCTTTGATGATGAAGTCTCTTTGATGTTTCGTGAGGTAAACCATCAATCGTTCGATTGTGTGATTTCTTTGCTGAATACATTTGACGATTAAATTGGCTTGTTCGAGTGACTTTTTCCATTGCTCTTTTTTGGAAGCCGGGGCATTTTGGAGACTGGTTTTGAAAAGCGGGTTGATACGCAATGAACCCCGGATGGGGACGATGATTTCTACAACGAAAGGGCTGTCAGGGTCCGAATTCAATAGAGAAATGACAATGTCAGGGCTGATTGCATTGCTGGCAGGTAAATCCGTTGCGTCATGAATGTCTCCCCAATAGGCTCTCCCGGGGAAGGGGTTCAGGTTTTTACCGATATAAGAAAAAATGGCACTGGCTTCCTTGACTGAAATGCCCAGTTTCTTCGCCAGCTCGGCGAATTGCTGGCGTGAAAGCAGCGACATGTATGATTCGATTGCCTCCGCAATTTTTGGCGGGCGATTGGTTTCCGGCAGGGTGGTCAGTTGCACCAGCATTGCTTCTACGGGAGATGACGAACCTACACCCACCGGATCTGCTTTTTGGATTTTACTGATAACGGCTTCGACGGCACTCATGGGAACATGGAAATAGCGGCTGACTTCGAAAGGGGTGACATCTGACAACAAGCCATCTCCGTCGAGACTGGTGAGGATATGTGCAGCAATTTTGGCTTCGGCTTCGTTCAGATCCGGTGCAATTTGTTTGAAAACGTAAGTGGCCAAATCTTCGTGTGATTTGTAGAGAACCTCTTCGATGTTCGTATCTTCTTCCTGGGCGTGAGAATCAGATGAAGTATTGTTGAAATAATCCTGGGTGGTTGTGAAAACAATCGGTTCATCGATGACTGCATTCGAAACTTTGCTGCAAATCGGACATGGCCCAGGATTCATGAGAACCATGTTACAGGAGGGGCATCGCCGGGGTTCGATGATTTCAAGGGCAGGGTTTTCGGAGATTTCTTTTTCGATTCTTTCTTCCAGCTCGAGATTACTGAGAACCAAGAGAGACATCGTTTGCGCCAGGTGGGCAGTTGTCAATGGCCTGATATCATGTCGCTGATATTGAAACATAATCGTTCTCCATTTCCTGTTCCTACTAGTATATACTTAATCTTCGAATGTTGCAAGATGCATGCCAGTTACAAGAACTGTGCCAGGATGGTTTGGCAGGATGCTTTGGTACAATAGGGGCTGCATAAGGAAACGGACTAAGCATATGAAGAAAAAAGCGTATGAACTGATCATCATTGGTGGGGGATTGGCCGGTACAGAGGCTGCTTACCAGGCGGCGAAACGCGGCATTCGGGTCTTGTTATATGAGATGAGACCCCAGGTAATGACTCCTGCCCATGTTACCGGGAACCTCGCAGAACTCGTGTGTTCGAATTCGCTTGGCTCGAAGCTGCCGGACAGGGCTACCGGTTTGTTGAATCATGAATTGAAACGGTTAGGTTCATTGTTGATTGATTGTGCAGAGAAAAACGCTGTGCCTGCCGGAGGCGCTTTGGCTGTCGATCGGGACAAGTTTTCAGCGTGTGTTGCAGATGTTTTGAATGGAATGCCAGAAATCACGATTATGCGGGATGAGGTGACTGCCATTCCCGAACAACCGGCTATCATAGCCACCGGACCGTTGACTTCCGGAAGAATGGCGGCTGCGATAGCTGAATTTACGGGAAGCGGCTATTTCTATTTCTATGATGCAATTTCTCCGATTGTTACTGTCGAATCCATCGATTTCGAAAAAGCGTTTCGGGCTTCCCGTTATCAACGCGGAACGACCGCAGAAGGGGATTACATCAATTGCCCGATGAACAAGGATGAGTACGAGCGTTTTGTGGATGCTTTGGTACATGCCGAACGGATTTCGTTGAAATCATTCGAAGCAAAAATAGAACAGGGAGTTACAGCCGGGCACGATGCGTATTTCGAAGGTTGTTTGCCAATTGAAGTCATTGCTGAAAGAGGCAAGGATTCGCTGGCGTTCGGGCCTATGCGCCCGGTTGGTTTGACCGACCCGCACACGGGCAGAAGGCCTTATGCAGTCGTTCAACTGAGGCAGGATAACCTCGCCGGTGATTTATTCAATCTTGTGGGATTTCAAACGAACCTGAAATTTCCGGAACAAGCCAGAATCCTGCGGATGATACCCGGACTCGAACATGCTGAATTCGTCCGGTACGGGCAAATGCACCGGAATACTTTCATCAATTCACCGAAAGTTCTCCTGCCGACATTGCAGACGAAGAAGCGGAAAGATTTGTTCTTTGCCGGGCAAATTACCGGTATCGAAGGCTACCTTGGAAATATTGCCAGTGGCTGGCTGGCGGGGGTGAACGCAGCCCGTGTTCTTGGAAACGGTAATTTGATTACTCTGCCGCAAGAAACGATGCTTGGGGCGTTATGCGATTACATTGCCAACGCATCGGAAAAAGATTTTCAGCCGATGAAGGCAAACTTTGGTCTTTTGCCGCCGCTGTCAGTCAAAATACGTGGAAGGCGGGCAAAGCGGGTAAGGGCGCAAGCTTACGCGGAACGGGCGCAGCGTGTGTTGGAAGAGATAATCTTACGGGAAAATACAGGCGATTGCGTATAGGTGTGTTATGAGTACAGGCAAGGTTTATTCCGGTTTAGTAATTTTGATTGTTGCTTTGGGCATGCTGATTACAGGTTGTACATTTGCACAACACGATAGTAAACAACAATCCGCCAGCGATGTTGGGCAATTGGCAATGGAGATGGTGCGCTATCAGCAAAACCTGGGCCCGCGCACGCCGGACAGTGAAGGGCATCGTGAAATAATAAAATGGATTGACTCAATGCTGGAAGATGCAGGATGCAGGATCGATACACAAAATGAAACTATCGATGACATTCCGGTTACCAATTTGATTGGCAAGAAAGGGAAGGGGGAATCAGGCACGTTCATCTTATTGGGAGCGCACTACGATACGAGGATTTATGCAGATCACGATCCGGATCCTTCCAAAAGGACGTTGCCCGTTCCCGGTGCAAACGACGGAGCTTCCGGCGTTGCGGTATTATTGGCGCTTGCACACGAAATCCCCGATGATTATCCGGGGGAAATCTGGTTTGTATTTTTCGATGCCGAGGATAATGGTGAAATCGGGTCATACCGTTGGGGTATGGGTGCAGAAGCATTTGTGAATGGTTACCTAACCCGCTCAAGCCAGGAAGTGGACGCTGTGATTATTGTCGATATGATTGGTGACAGTGATTTAGGTATTTATTATGAACAAAATTCAGATGAAGTTGTAAAACATGCTATTTGGAAAACAGCCGCCGATTTAGGATACCAGAACTATTTCATCTCGAAACCGAAGTATCGTATGATGGATGATCACATTCCGTTTTTGCAGAAAGGTTACCATGCAGTCGATATCATCGACTTCGATTATCCGTATTGGCATACGACAAAAGATACGCTTGATAAGGTTTCCGCAGAGAGCCTTGGGATTGTCGTTTCCACTTTGTCCTCGTATCTGATGGATTTCGGAAAGTACAACGGAAAATAAACAGAGAAAACAGGAGAGTTATGGCTAAGAGAGTTCCGGAACCAACGAAAAAGCCAAGAGAGCGCTGTATATTAGTGGGGGTCGAGTTGGATAACCACAGGCAAGTATTGACTATGGAAGCATCGCTAAGCGAATTGCAATTGCTGGCGGATACAGCCGGATTGAATGTCGTTGGTGAGCTAACCCAAAAGCTGGAGAGACCCAATCCAAAGACTTTCATCGGTAAAGGGAAAGTTGCCGAATTGAAAAATCTTGCGGAGGAAAAACTTGCCGATATTATATTGTTTGACGATGAACTTTCACCGCGGCATCAGCGGGAACTGGAAGAAATCTTTGGCGGAAATGTGCGTGTGCTTGACCGCACGGCATTGATTCTCGATATTTTCGCTCAGCACGCACGGACGCGTGAAGGCGCATTGCAAGTTGAATTGGCACAGTATGAATACCGCTTGCCGCGGTTGACGCGTGCCTGGTCCCATCTTGCCCGGCAAGCCGGAGGGGGCGGCGGACGTGCCGGTTCTGTCGGAGGGGTTGGGTTGCGCGGTCCCGGAGAAACACAGCTGGAGGTCGACCGCCGGGAGATTCGGCGGCGGATCGATGTCTTGAAGCGAGAGCTGGAAAAAGTCAGTGCTCATCGCGAGAGATACCGCGCACAAAGAAAGAAAGCGCGTATTCCGGTGATTGCATTGGTCGGATATACCAATGCGGGAAAGTCCACTTTGCTCAATCAATTGAGTGATGCGGGGGTGTATGTGGCTGACAAATTGTTTGCTACGCTCGACCCGACTACGCGCAAAGTGATGCTTCCGGGGAAAAAACAAGTTCTCTTTACTGACACGGTTGGATTCATTCAAAAATTACCGACGACCCTCGTGGCTGCTTTTCGTGCTACGCTGGATGAAATTGTCGATGCGGATATGCTCCTGCACGTCATGGATATTTCTCATCCGAATGTGCGCCAACACGCTGAAGCAGTGCATGATACTCTGGAAGAAATTGGTGCGGAGCACATTCCGTTGATTACTGTGTTAAACAAAATCGATTTGCTGCCGGAACCTGAAAAGGCAAAACAAATCTTGCAGCAATTCGGGAATGCTGCTGCAATTTCGGCTATCACGGGAGACGGGTTGCCCGAACTTCTGGAGATGGTCAGCCAGCGTTTGTTCGATACTTATCTGGATGTGGAACTCATCTTGCCGTATCGGGAAGGGAAAATCATTTCCCTGATTCATCATGAAGGGCGAATAATTCACGAAGAACATGTCGATGGGGGTATAAAAATCAAAGCCAAGGTACCGGGGCGTCTGGCTGCGCAAATACGCAGAAACACGAAATACCTTGGCTGAGAGGAATACTTGTTATTGTGAATGTACTACCGGTTCCTGATTTTAAGGCTAGCTATTTGCACGTATTATGAAAGCAGTTTTGGCCCGGCATTGTAAACATCATCGGGAACTTCCCCTTTGAACTTCTTGAAGTTTTCGATGAACCTGGCAGCAAGCTGGGTGAATTTTTCGTTGTAGGCTTCCTGGCTGGGCCAGGATTCTGCCGGGTAGAGAACTTTTTCGGGGACGCCGGGGCATTGTTTGGGTACTTCGAAACCGAACAATGGCTCTTTGTAATACTCAACATGTTGCAGTTCACCCGACAGCGCGGCAGTGAGCAACGCGCGTGTATAACGAATGCTGATTCGCTTGCCAATCCCGTAAGGACCGCCGACCCATCCCGTATTCAACAACCATGCTGTTGCACCATAACGGAGCATCTTTTTTCTGAGCAGTTCGGCGTAATACATCGGATGATGAACCATGAAGGGGGCACCAAAACAAGCGCTGAAGGTAATTTCGGGTTCTTCGCCCAAACCAATTTCCGTACCGCCAACTTTCGATGTATATCCTGAGATAAAGTGATACAAGGCTTGTTCAGGGTTGAGTTTCGCAATCGGGGGCATTACACCGGAAGCATCGCAAGTGAGCAGGATGATGTTTTTCGGGTGTCCGCCCATACCGGATTTGGATGCATTGGCGATGTAATGAAGCGGGTAGGATGCTCTCGTGTTTTCTGTGATCTCGTCATCGTCAAGATCGATTTTTCGTGAAATAGGATCGTAAACAACGTTTTCGAGTATCGTACCGAATTTTCTCGTGCAGGCATGGATTTCCGGTTCTGCGGTGGGGGAGAGTCGAATGACTTTGGCAAAGCAACCGCCTTCGAAGTTGAAAACGCCGTTATCCGACCATCCATGCTCGTCATCACCAATCAGTTTGCGGTTGGGATCCGCTGAAAGGGTAGTTTTCCCGGTACCGGAAAGCCCGAAGAACAAGGCAACGTCATCGTCCGATTCTTTGCCGATGTTTGCGGAACAGTGCATTGTCATCACGCCTTTTAGCGGCAATAAATAATTCATCAGCGTGAAAATCGTTTTCTTGATTTCACCGCCGTAACCGGAATCAGCAACGATGCCCAGTTTCTTTTGGAAATCGATACCGATGAAGGTGCTGCTGCGAGTGCTATCGATCGGGCTGGAAGCTTTGAAAGAAGGGAAAGCAATCAAGGTGAAGTCGGGAACGAATTGTTTGTATTCTTCGGCGGATTTCGGGGTGATGAACATATTTCGGGCGAAAATGCTGTGCCATGCAAACTCCGTGATAACCCGGATGCTCATCCGATAGTTCGGATCAGCGCCAGCATAACAATCCTGAACGAAGATGTCGCGTCCTTGTGTATATCCAAGCAATCGTTTGTAAAGGCTGTCGAATTGTTCTGGGCTGTAAGGGCGGTTATACTCACCCCACCAGATATTCTTTTCCGTGGTCGGTTCTTTGACGATATATTTGTCATTTGCTGCACGCGCTGTGTGCTTGCCGGACCTGACGACAATAGGGCCTTCTTTGGTGATTTTTCCTTCACCGCGAAATACAACTTCTTCATAAAGCGCTTCGGTTGGCAAATTCCAATATACTTTTCTGACATTGGTGAAACCGTGATTTTTGATCCCGTAGTCGCTTTTCAGTGCTCCGGCTTGTTGTTCAGATGGGGTTTTGATATCGAGTAGGTTGTTCATTGTGATTACATCCAATCCCGGATATATTTCCGATCACCAATATAGATTTCGTTTGGCGCTTCAGGGTCCAGTGCCCAACGGATTCGTTTGATCCCTTCGATGACATCCTTGATGGAACCGGCATAGCTCAAGCGGAGATGGCCTTCCATACCGAAATCTACACCGGGAACTGTAACGACGAAGGTCTTTTCGAGAAGAAATTTGGCTAATTCGGCAGAATTCTGCGAGTATGCTCTGAAATCGGGTAAACAGTAAAAAGTGCCGTCTGGTGGTGAAATGTGAACGTCATTGATGGCTTTGAGTTCCGAGAGAATGACGTTTTTATTGTTTTCGATATTCATTCTGAGATTATCGACAACACATTGCTGCCCGGTAAGTGCACCTTCGGCAGCAGATTGCAGCACGATGGAAGGGCATGAGGTTGTATTCGCCTGAATGTTGATCATGATTTCGATCATGTTCCTGGGGGCAATGACCCAGCCAATACGAAAGCCTGTCATGCCGTAAAGTTTGGAAACGCCGTTGACGACAATGATGTGGCTGTTTTCGATATCATTATTCGTAAATTGGTATCCGGGAACCCATTTCTTGTTGTCGAATACCAGCCGGTGGTATATATCATCCATGATCAGATAAATGCCCTTGGATTCGCAGAATTCCACCATTTCCTGAATGAATTCTGCAGAATACATCGCACCGGATGGGTTATTGGGACTGTTGAGAATAATCGCTTTTGTATAGGAACTGACCGCTTTCTTGACATCATCGATGCGGTGGTAAAAAGTGCCGTCTTCCGGCGTGACGATTACCGGGATACCGTAGGCCATTTTTACCATTTCCGGGTAGCTGACCCAATAAGGCGCCAGCAAGATGACTTCATCCTGCGGATTGAGAATAGAATAGATGATATTGTAAAGGGACTGTTTGGCGCCATTCGTTACGATGATGTTTTCCGGTGCAATTATCCGCCCGTAGTTTTCTTCGGTGTAGCGGATGATCGCTTTTTTCAGGGAAAGAGTGCCGTCTGTGGGGGAATACTTAACATCACCGGTTCGCAATTTGCCAACAGAGTTGAGAATTGCTGCAATCGGGGCTTTGTTCTTCGGTTCTCCAATTCCAAGGTGGATTACCGGGACGCCTTTTGCCCGTAATTCTCTGGCCTTTTCGTTGAGAGACAGGGTAGCAGAAGGTTTGATTTCTCTTGCTTGATGACTATAGCTCATACGATAACGCTCCGTTTGAATAGATTGCCACGCTTTGACAACGAAATTATTTTATCAGATTAATGGATAAAAGAATGACGTATTCATCGAATGTGTTGGAGATTTAGTCGATTTTAATAATTACCGGAAGCAGGGGAGGTTTGGGGCTACGAAAGAATGCAGCGGGAATTAGGCAGCGTTGGTTTACTTGCGTGTCTGTTGCGGTTAGCCGTCTGCACAGAATTAAACGGGGAACAAAGTGGGGGATTGTCAAAAAGGCTAAATGAGAATAAAATTATTATGGTTTCGATAAGTACCATTAGCGCAAGCATAAAGGAGATGGCGTTTATCATGGATAATATCAATCAGGAAGCCCGGAAAGTACTTTCATTGACCATTAACGAAGCTGTCGGGAAATATCTGGATATGGTGAGATTGTCACGCAGCGCCAATACAGCGCGGACTTATCGTAATGCGATGAATACTTTCAGGGTTTCATTACACAGCGATGGATTCGATATCAATCGTGATCCGGTCAGTGCGATTGATGAAAGCGCTGTTGCTTCTTTTGCCGGAAGGCTGAAAGAGTTTTCACCCGCCACCGAGCAATTGTATATTACGGCTGCAGCCGGTTTTTTCGAATACCTGGCGGCGGAAAAACTTGCTGATATCAACCTGCCCCGAATGCGTTTGATAATTCGCCAGAGAAGCCGTAAACCCGGAAAAAGACTTCCTCAATTCCCCAGAAAAGATATTGAGCGATGTATCCGGTATGCAAATAATCTTGCTGTAACGAACCCAAAAAGCAAGATACATAGAATTATCAATATGAGAGACCGGGCTTTTATTCTTACCCTGGCGGATACAGGGCTTCGGGTGCACGAAGCCTGCAATTTGAGACGCGGCGATATCGATTGGAACGAAGGGAAAGCCATCATCATCGGTAAGGGAAATTCCGAAGCCGTGATTCGTTTTTCGACCAGAGCGATGGATGCCTTGCGTGATTATTTGGCTATCCGGGCAAGTACGGACGGCGCTTCGGGCAAACCGCTTCGTTCCCTGCCCCTGTTTGCCAGACACGATAAAGGGACCGGGAAACATGTCAAACCGATTACCACAACCACCGGAAGAAATATCGTCAAACAACGTGTAAAAGAAGCGCTTGGTGAGGAAGCGACAGCGGAAATAACACCGCACTCCTTCCGGCATTATTTTGTCACGACTGTCTTGCGCGGCTCGGGAGGAAACCTGAAACTTGCCCAGGAATTAGCAAGACACCGGAATATCACTGTCACCCAACGTTATGCACATATCAGTGATGATGAGCTGGACAAAGGGTATTTCGAAATCTTCGAAGAAGACGAATAACCTGCCCGGATGATGCTGGATTGGAAATTGGTGTAGTAAAATGGTGAACTGTTCGATGCTGCGATGCTTGTAAATAAAAGGAGATACTTCTGCGTACATGGCAAACAAACGACGGCTGCACATTCATGTCAATGGTATCGTACAAGGGGTCGGTTTTCGTCCCTTCGTTTACAATCTGGCGGCGAAATATGAGCTGAGCGGCTGGGTGTGTAACACAAGTGCCGGCGTCGATATTGAAGTTGAAGGTACTCCGGAACAGACGGATAACTTCGAAAAAGAGCTGCGAACAAAGCCACCTGCCCTTGCGGTAATTCAATCGATAGAAACTGCCTCTTGCTCTTTGACAAATGATGCCGGATTCGAAATCAGGCATTCGAAAGATGTCAGCCATGCCATCAGGTTTGTTTCACCGGATGTGTCGATTTGTGAACAATGTTTACAGGAATTGTTCGACCCGAACGACAGACGGTATCGTTATCCTTTCATCAATTGCACGAATTGCGGGCCGAGATTTACTATCATCAAGGATTTGCCCTATGACCGCCCGTTTACAACGATGGCGGTTTTCCCAATGTGCAGTGAATGCGAAAAGGAATATGTTGATCCTGCTGACAGGCGTTTCCATGCCCAACCGGTTGCCTGCCCTGAATGCGGGCCTGCAATTTGGCTTGAATTTTCATCCGGGAACACGTTCGCTGTCGACACCATTTACAGAGGCGAAGATGCGTTGCAAAAAGCGCGCCGGTTGTTGGCGGACGGGAAAATTCTGGCAATCAAAGGTTTAGGCGGTTTTCACCTGGCTTGTGATGCGGGCAATGATTTGGCTGTCAGCGTATTACGAAAGCGAAAAAACAGACCGCACAAACCCTTTGCTTTGATGGCTTATGATTTGGAGACCATCAAACAATTCTGCCATGTTTCTAATCTCGAAGCCGATGTTTTGGCATCCAAAGAACGCCCGATTGTCTTGCTTTCAAAGAATAAATCAGACCGTTCGATTTGTGACGAGGTAGCGCCGTCTCAAAACACAATTGGCGTGATGCTTCCGTATACACCGCTTCACTATTTGCTTTTACAGCCGCAGGATGATTTTCCGTTGGCGATGGTCATGACCAGCGGTAATCTGAGTGATGAACCGATTGTGGTTTCCAACCGGGAAGCAGCGGGGAAACTAGCCGACATCGCAGATGCGTTTTTGTTTCACGACCGTGAAATATATGTGCGATGTGATGATTCGGTTGTGCGCGTTTTCGGCGGTACGGAAAGCAGCGCTAAAAATCGCAGTGGTAACACGCACGTACCACAGCCGGGAATTTACCCTGTCAGGCGGTCGCGCGGATATGCCCCGATGCCGTTACAGGTTGCTTTCGATTGCGGTAAACAGATTTTTGCTTCGGGAGCAGAATTAAAAAATACCTTTTGTCTGACAAAAGGAAAACAGGCTTACCTCAGCCAGCATTTAGGTGATTTGCACAATTACGATACATTGGTTGCTTATGAGACCGGTATTCGGCATTTTGAGCACTTGTTCGATATCCGGCCCGATGTGCTGGTTCATGATTTGCATCCAGGGTATTTATCGACAGCGTATGTCAAGAAGCGTTCTGCGGAAGAGAACTTGCCGGTAATTGGCGTGCAGCACCATCGTGCCCATATCATTTCCTGCATGGCTGACAACGGGTTTCCTGAGAAACAGCCGGTGATTGGAGTGGCTTTCGATGGCACCGGTTACGGAGATGACGGCGCTGTTTGGGGCGGTGAGTTTTTCGTTGGTGATTACAAAACATTGCATCGGGCAGCGCATTTAAAATACTTTCCCCTGCCCGGAGGCGATTCGGCAGTCAGGAACCCATGGAAAACAGCGCTGGCGTTGCTTGCTGCGAGTGGTTTGCCTTGGGACGCTGATCTTCAGCCGGTACGCTATGCGGACAACTTGCCTTCCCCGGTCGGGTCGCGATTGATTGTGCTGGAAAAGCAATTATCCGGAAAGTTAAATACGCTCTCGTGTTCAAGCATGGGGAGATTGTTCGATACTGTGTCGTCGCTTGCCGGTGTGCGTCAACACGTTGATTACGAAGGACAAGCCGCCATCGAATTGGAAGCAGCAGCAACGGCATTCGATAGGCAAAGCTATCCCTGGGAGTACAGTGAGCGGCAGACAGAAACGATTATCGACCCTGCCCCACTGCTGGCAGAATTGATCAGGGATTTGCGTGAAGGTGTTGCTGTCCCGGAGCTGTCAGCAAAGTTTCATCTTTCGGTTGCGGAAATGGTTTGTGAAACGGCAAGGAAAATCAGAGATGACCGGAAAACCAGCTCGGTATTTTTAAGCGGCGGTGTTTGGCAAAACCGAAGATTACTGGTAACAACAATTGAATTGTTGTATCAAGCCGGGTTTGATGTTTATATTCACAAAAATGTCCCCCCAAACGATGGTGGTATATCGTTTGGGCAAGCGGTAATGGCTGCCGTCCGGATCGGCGGATTCGAGAGCAAAAACGGCTGAAAATTACCGGGAATATTAACCTATACGCACTACCCCGCTTTTTCGACAACTATCCATACGTTGAATTCATCCAGCATTTCATAGACGGTTGCTTGATGGTGCTGTGAAAACGCGTGTGAAATATCATCGGCTGAAAGGAAATGGCTTCTCATCAGCATGAACTTTTCGCCAAGGGCAAGAAACTTCACCCCTAAACGGCGGATGTCCGGTTCTTCGATAATCAACCGTCCGCCTGGTTTTAAAACGCGCCACAGTTCTTTCATCGTAGCGGATTGGTCCTTGACATGGTGAAGGGCGTCCACCATGATCATCCGATCGATGGCATTGTCAGGAAATGGCAGATGCTCTGACGCGCCACATATCGGGAGAAGCCCGCCTTTCCTGGTTGCCTGATTCAACATTTTCATTGATTCGTCAAGTACGAACACCCGCACATTGATTTGAGAAATAAACTGGGTGATTCTCCCTGTTCCTCCCCCAACATCCAAAACAATGTCGTTTTCCTGAATATCGAGGAGATTGAAGAGACCATCGGGTGGTTTGGGTTTGATGATCGTTTCATAGAATGGCGCCATGATACCAAAGTGGTCGAACATAATCACTGTTCCCTTTCTGGGGCAATGGAAATGACGAGTGTCACTTTCCGGATTATTTATTGATAATCGGGAAGTAAATCGGTTTTGCGTATTTGACGTTCGAAAAATTAACCATAATCAGGTTTTTCGAGCAATCGCTATACGTATTGATGTAATACTTGTCGGAAAGAATTTTCCCGTCCGTGCTATGTAACTGCAACCAGACAGTTTGGCGTGAAGCAATCGGCTGTTTCCCAAGGATGATTTCGTATCCTCCGGGGCCATAAAGCGGTGCAATTCCGGTGATGGACATGCCGGAAACCGGTTTGTTGCCAATCGTTCCCCCGACTTCGACGAGAATGCCATGTGCAATGTCGCCATTTTTTTGAAAGACCTGCCCCGCAATACCGAACCATTTGCACGCCAGTTTTGGGTGAGCAAAATTGGCCAGGTTGGCAGGTGATCCAATCTGGATATGGTAAGGGTATACGATTTCCGTTGGTGTCGGTGTTAAGCTTGGTGAAGAAGGCTGTACAGGCACAGGAGTCTCCGTATCATTCACGACAACTACGGTCGGCGTGTTCGTTGCGGAAACAGATGCCGTCCCGGGAACCTGGGAGACAGCTGCTGTTGTACCCGTTCCCGTTTCTGCAGTTTGGGATTCTTTCGGGTTTGTTTGTTGTGTAGTGGCGCTCTGTGTCTTTTGCGTTGGCCTGACCGGTGCAGTTGGCCGGGTACAGCCGCTTATCATCAAAACCATACCAAGTGTAAACAGGATTTTTCGGTAATGCATGAGTAACCTCCGGTATTCGACCCAGTCAAGTGTATTATATCCGGGTTGGCGAAAGTTTGGGTTTTTCGTTTGTTGACATATTCAGTCGATGGATGCTAAAATTCGCCATTCAGGATAAACCAAATGGAAAATGAAAAAAAGCAATCCACTTCTGAAAATGTCGGTACTATTGTATATTATGGGCCTGACGATCATACGATTACCAAGATTGTTGTCAGCGTATTCGATAAAGGCAAGCGGCAAATCGGTTCCCGTGAATGGCATGGCGAAAAGGTTGCCGAATCGGCGGAAGTTGTCAAGGAAATCGGTGCTTTTCTCAAAGAGCTGGGTGCATCGAAAGTCGCAATTACCGAAAAACCCGTCGGCTGCCCGCATGTTGAGGGTATTGATTATCCAAAAGGTGAGGAATGCCCGAAGTGCCCGTTTTGGGCAAAAAAGAAAAACGACGAGAAAGGTTAGGCATGGGTAAAAGCAAGAAGATTGTTCAGACAGTAAAAGGAACCAGAGATTTCTATCCGGAAAAAATGGCGGTGCGTACCTGGCTTTACACGAAAGTGCGGGAAGTTTCCGAATCGTTCGGCTATCAGGAATATGAGGGACCGTTTCTTGAAAGTATCGATTTGTATGCCGCAAAATCCGGCGAAGAACTTGTCAAGGAACAATCCTTCGTTTTTCCTGACCGGGGAGGCAACCTGATTGCCCTCAGACCCGAATTGACCCCTACCCTGGCACGAATGGTTGCCCAAAAACAAGGGCAGTTGACTTTTCCTGTCCGCTGGTGGTCTTTTGGGCCGTTCTGGCGATATGAACGGCCTCAAAAAGGGAGAACCAGAGAATTCTTTCAATGGAATTTGGATTTGCTCGGTACAGCTGCAACCGTTGCTGACGTCGAGATTGTTTCGGTGATTGCTGATTTTCTCCATCGGGTCGGTTTGTCCCCATCGGATGTTTCGATTGAGGTCAATAACCGTCAATTGATGGATGCCCAATTGTCGAAAATTGGTGTTATGGAGAACAAGAAGGCTGTTTTTCGCTTGATCGATCGCAAAGAAAAGCTGAAACATGACGCCTGGGTGTCGTATGCCAGTGAAACCGGTTTGACCTCGCAGCAGATCGATGATTTGATTGCGCTTTTGGAAAACGAAGACTTGTGGGAAGAATCGGCTGAATTGATCCGTTTCTTCGAATTGATTGAAGCTGTCGGTTTGCGGGAGTATATCCATTACAACCCGGGCATTATTCGGGGATTGGATTATTACACGGGAATCGTTTATGAAGCAAAATCGAAGAATCCGCATTTCCGCCGTTCGATCCTCGGTGGAGGACGTTACGATAACCTGCTGGCTGACGTGGGAGGAAACCCGTTGACAGGGGTCGGCTTTGCCATGGGAGATGTTGTGATAAGCTTGTTGCTCGAAGAGATGGGTAAACTGCCATCAACGCTTGGGAATCCCCCTGCCCCGCTGCTTGTTACTATTTTCGATGAAGAGCGAATGGCTGACTCGCTGCGGGTCGCGCGCAGTATTCGCGAGAGTGGTATAAACGCATCGATTTACCCGGGCGTGACAAAACTTGGCAAGCAATTTAAGTATGCCGATAGAATTGGCGCATGGGTTGTTGTGGTGGTTGGGCCTGATGAAGCAGCAAATACCATGGTAACGGTCAAAAATCTGAAAAATGGCACGCAAAACACCATTTCCCAGAAATCATTACCGGAATATCTTGCAAATTTACTTGAAACTCACGTTCCATCATGATAAAATAGTGGCGCAAATGGCGGCTGTAGCTCAATGGCAGAGCGTCGCACTGTGGATGCGAATGTTGCGGGTTCGATCCCCGTCAGCCGCCCAGCATTTTCCATGGGTATATTGTTACCAAAATTTCATTGATAAATTATCTTGTAAATAAGATTTGTTTCCCGGTCTTCTCCATGTCTGGGAGCAAAGCTCCGGTTGATGTAAATGTGGGACAGGAGGACAAAATGGGATAAAGGGGGGATGGAGTGTTCGAGCGAACCAGCATGCCATTATAAAAGTATTCATTTTTGGTAAGATTGTTTTCGGGTAATTGAGTAACGAAACCCGCTACACGACTTTTCAGTAAGAATTAACAAAGCGCAGAAACAACCAAATTATGGCAGAAGACCGTCCGGCTTCAAGCACATCCCGTTCAATCCTGGAGAGTGCAAAAATCGGGTTTTATCAATCGACCGTCGATGGATGGTTGATTGACGCGAACAATGCATTGGTTGAGATGCTCGGGTTTCCCGATCTCAAGCATTTGAAATCCGTCAATTTGAAAGACCTGTACGCTAATCCGGAAAACTACGTCAACCTTTCATCATTATTGGAAAACAAGGGGACGCTCAAATCCTACGAAGTTCAACTAAAAACTTACAATGGTGAAATCATTTGGGTTCGGGATACACCGAAACCAATTTGGAGGGGGGGAAAAGTAATTTCTTTCGAAGGTACCCTTGAGGATATTACCGAGCGAGTGAAAATGGAAAACTCGTTACGGGAATCAGAGGCGAAACTCAAGGAAACCAACAAACAGTTATCCAAAAAAATATTCCTGCTTGAATCTATCAATGAAATTAGTCGGGATATCGTCCTGCGTAAAGATGTCGATGGGATTTATCGCTATGTTTTAGAGAAATCAGCGATCATTGTCAATTCCGGCAAGGGGGTAATTCTCGAAAAAGATTCTTCGGGTGACTTGTCTGTGCTGTATGTCTTGAACGAAAAGCAGCGGAGCTGGTACGAAAGAAGGAAAGATGTTATTGCAGCAATTTTGTTGAAATACAGCAAATCTTCATTTGCAAATCGGGGCGAGGCGATATACAGTGAGATTAATGGACTGAAAACGAAAATCCCCAATGGGTTCATTCTGTGTCGGGTTTATTCGGGCGAAAATAAGGAAATCTTCTTTCTTGGGTTGAACAAGAAAGACGGCAGCTTTGATGCCGATGATTTGGATACCTTGATGGCTATTTCCCGCTATGCCGCGATTACGATAAAAAATGTATTGCTTTATGAAAAGCTTAATTCGTATGCTGCCGAACTGGAAAAGAAATATAAACAACGTACCATCGAGCTGGAAAAACTTTATCATCAACAGGAAGAACTGACAGCAAAAGAAAAAAAGCAGCGTTTACTGGCGGAACAATTACAAACGCTGACACAGGCGATTAACTCATCCCTTGAACTTAACAAGGTCCTTGATTTGGTATTGATCAACCTGAAAAGAGTCGTGGATTATGATTATGCGGTGATATTAGCCAAATCAGTCGGGGGGCTTACTTCGATTGCTGCCAAGGGGTTTGCAGCAGATGATGAGATGCTGGGAAAGCGAATCGATTACGCAAAAAACAGTTTGTGCACAAACGTATGCAAAACGAAAAAACCGTACATTCAGGAACTGTTCGTAGAAAAATCCCCGGTTTTTCTTGAGAATGTTGACTATCAAGTCGAGTGCGGTTTGGGGGTGCCATTGGTTTATCGGGATGAGTTGGTTGGTATTTTATCGTTGTATAGCAAAGAAAAAAATGCTTACGGGCAAAAGGAAGCGGAAATCGCCTTTACCTTTGCCAATCATGCAGTTACTGCAATCGAAAACGCCCGCTTGTACAACAACAAGCTGGAAAGAATCAATCAACTTGATGCGCTGCGGGCTACATCCACAGAAATTTCCGCAGTGATGGATCTTACGGATTTGCTTCAGTCGATTTTAAAGCGTGCTATCGACCTTGTGCATGCTTCCGGGGGAGAATTGGCATTATGTTCTTCTGACGATGATGATTATGAAATTGTGGCAAATATCCATGCGCAAGAAGAGCCGGAAGATCAACAAAGCGCGATTGGGGATACTATTTTGCGCAAGGTGATTGAACTGAAAGAGCCTTTATTGAGGGATAAAAACGGTCAATTGGATGGTTCCGGTGATGACAAAATTCCTGCGCTGAACATTCCGGGGCCGTGGGTTGGGATTATCGCTGTTCCGCTGTTGTTGCGAAAAAAGATTCTTGGGGGAATTGTTTTGATCGATAATTCCGGCGAAAATCAATTTTCTGTGTCGGATATGAATTTACTGACCTTGTTTGCTCAGCAAGCCGCAATCGCTATTGACAATGCCCGATTGTTCGAGCAAGTCCAACAGCTGGCAACTATCGACGAACTGACGGGGATTTACAACAGGCGTAAACTGTTCGAGTTGGGACGAGCAGAGTTCAATCGGTCGAAACGATACAACATCCCCTTCAGCGTTTTGTTGATTGACATCGATAATTTCAAACATGTCAATGATCAGTATGGCCATGCTACCGGTGATATTGTTTTGAAAAAAGTCACTGAGGTTTGCGGCCATAGCATTCGGGATGTCGATATACTCGGCAGATATGGCGGAGAAGAATTCGTTGTGCTGCTCCCGTATACGACCCTAGACCAGGCTTGCATCATTGCCAAAAGACTACGGAAGATGATCGAGGAAACGGAAATAGAAGTTCAGGGCAATTTGATTCGCGTGACGGTGAGCATCGGTGTTGTTCAAAAGGGTGCGAAAACACAGAACATCGAATCCTTGCTGGACCGTGCCGATACTGCGATGTATAAAGCCAAAGACAGCGGCAGAAATAATTATTACTTTGAAATTATGGAATAAACGGAACCCGTCTGACAACTTCTGATGAGTGTGTTTGTAGCTTTGTCCGATTACAATACATTCACGACATTCACCGAAAAGGAATGAACACACGATGACAAAACAAAAGAATAATTACCGCTGGTTCATTGTTTTTATCTTTTTCCTGTTTATGTTATTGCATCAATCCGATAAATTGTTGATTGGTCCTTTGACGACGCCGATTATGCAAACCTTTGGCATCGATGAAGTGCAAATGGGTGCTATTTTCACCGGCGCACTGTTGGTCGGAGCAATCATGTACCCGATATGGGGCTGGTTGTACGATAGTTATGCCCGGTCGAAACTTCTCTCGCTGGCGTCATTCATTTGGGGGTCGACAACATGGCTGAGCGCCATTGCCCCGACCTTCCCGCTGTTCCTGATTACCCGTGCCTCTACCGGAATCGATGATTCCAGTTATCCCGGGTTGTACAGCCTGATTGCAGATTACTTCGGGCCGAAAGTGCGCGGAAAGATATACGGCTTGTTGCAGCTAACCCAGCCGCTTGGGTATATGACGGGGTTGCTCGTAGCAACGGTTTTAGGCGGAATGATTGGCTGGCGCGGGGTTTTTTATATTACCGGTTCGTTAGGATTATTCCTCGCCATTGTTATTTTCTTTACGGTTAAAGATGCTCCGCGCGGCAAAAGTGAACCGGAATTGGCAGATTTGGAGCAAATTGGTGTTTACAAATTCGATAAAAAGATTGCTTTGGGACTTTTCAAAAAGAGAAGCCTCTTATTGTTATTTGCTCAGGGGTTTGTTGGTGTGTTCCCCTGGAATGTAATCACCTACTGGTTTTTTCGCTACCTGGAAACCGAAAGAGGCTACAATTCGGATAGTGTGCTGATGACCATGGCGCCTGCGGTGCTTATCCTGGCTTCCGGGTACTTCGTCGGGGGCATGGTTGGGGATTATTTCTTCAAAAAAACACCACGCGGACGCGTTTTGGTATCGATGGTCGGGGTTTTGATGGGAGCCATCCTTTTGACAATCACCATGAATATCCCCTTGGCTGACAAGACGTTATTTATGGTGATGTTGATGATTGCCTCGCTGTTCATCCCCTTTGCTTCTCCCAATGTCATCTCGACTGTTTATGACATTACGTTACCCGAAGTGCGCAGCACTGCCCTCGCCATCCAGTACTTTATCGAGAATACCGGCGCAGCATTGGCTCCCCTGATAGCCGGAATCATTGCCAAGAATTCTTCTTTGCACGATGCCATCATCATTATTTGTGTTTCCACATGGATTATCGGCGCAATCATTCTTGGATTTACCGCTTATTATGTGCCTGACGACATCAAAACACTGAAAACACAAATGAGGCAGCGTGCCGAGAAGGAACGTTTGCAGCAATCGCTCTCGTAACCTGACCGCAAATGGAATAATGCCTGATGGCGTATAATCTCAGGAAACGACAGGAAGCTTTTTTTGCATGACAAACTGCTGTTCGCTATAAACATCAAACAATCAGCGAAAATCCCAGCAGCAGTCCGGGTTACTACATCATAACAAAATGGAAAATTCAATCAATGTGACATTGCGTGTGGGAATCGATATCGGCGGTACGTTTACGGATTTCGTGATTTTCGATCCGTCGACCAACGAACTGGTATCGTTCAAATTACCTTCTTCGCCATCCAACCCGTCATTGGCAATTTTGGAAGGGATTGAAATCATAGAAAAAGAATATGCCAGCCGGTTTTCGGTTGAGCAGGCACATGGTTTGTTTCTGGATATCAGCCATGGTTCGACTGTTGCAACCAACGCTTTGCTTGAGAGAAAAGGCGCTAAAACCGCTTTGGTTACAACTGCCGGGTTCAAAGATGTGCTGGAAATCGGCAGACAAAACCGACGAGACTTGTACGCATTAGGTCCGCAAAAGCCAAAACCGATCATCCCGGACGAATTACGGTTTACTGCTCAGGAGAGGGTGCTTCATGACGGCAGTATTACTACTCCGTTATCTGCGGATGAAGTGCATAAAATAGCTGAAAAAGTCAGGGATTCACAAGCCGAATCCGTTGCTGTCTCACTGATTTTTTCATTTGCCAATCCGGTACATGAACGTCAAATCGCCGATGCGCTTGCAGCGCTGAGCATTCCGGTTTCATGCTCTGCTGATATTTTGCCTGAATTCCGGGAATATGAACGGACGAGCACAACAGTAATCAATGCATATGTTTCGCCGATAATGAAGCGGTATATCGAATACGTTGAAGGGAAACTGCGCGGGAAAAACATCCGGATGCAAATCATGCAGTCCAATGGCGGATCGATCAGCCTGGAAACAGCCAAGCGTGAAGGGGTTCGGTGCATCTTATCCGGGCCGGCCGGGGGCGCGATTGCCGCTGCATATGTTTCTTCGCTTGTTCGCAATGCGGAGCCGGCAGCATCTGATACAGGGGGGAAAACGCCTTTGAATATGCTGACGTTTGATATGGGGGGAACTTCGACGGATGTTTCGCTGATTGTGGAAAAGCCAACGATAACCACTGATGCCTCCATCGGCGGGTATCCAATCCATATTCCATTGATTGACATTCACACCATCGGCGCTGGCGGCGGTTCGATTGCTTATCTGGATGAAGGCAAAAGTTTGAGAGTTGGTCCGCAAAGCGCAGGTGCGGATCCTGGCCCGGCGTGTTATGGAAGATCTGATTTGCCGACTGTAACCGATGCCAACGTGGTGCTGGGCAGAATCATACCGGATTATTTTCTTGCGGGAAAACTTACGCTTGAAAAACAAAAATCGATAGATGCATTGAATGCTTTGGGGAATGAGATTGGCATTTCGGTTGAAGAGCTGGCGGAGGGGATTATCGATATCGCCAATACCCACATGGGTAGAGCGTTGCGCCTGATTTCGATTGAACAAGGCTATGATCCGAAGATGTTTTCCTTGCTCTCATTTGGCGGGGCTGGCGGGCTTCACGCCACTGACCTGGCGAGAAATCTTCAGGTACCCAGGGTGATTATTCCCCCATTGGCATCGACTTTCTCGGCATTTGGCATGCTTGTGGCGAATGTCGTAAAAGACTATACGAAAACTGTCATGCTGACAGAGCGGTTACCATTTGAATCCTTGCAAAAAGCCTTTTTGCCCTTGCTTGAATTGGGTGCTCGTGAATTGATGCGAGAAGGTTTCTCTGTTGACGGTATTACGCTCGAGAAGTCATTGGATGCCCGCTATGCCGGACAATCTTATGAAATCAATGTGCCTTTTTCGGAAAATTGGGAAGTCTCTTTTCACCAGGCGCATGAGAAAAAATACGGTTTCTATCAGGAGAATACTCCGATTGAGGTTGTCAATATCAGGGTGCGTGCTATCGGGTTGGCCGAGCCTCCTGTGTTGGAAAAGCATGCTTTGCTTGCCAAGACAGAAACCCCCGATGACAACGGTTTGATCGAGAAACGGAACGTAATCATCGATCATCAGTCTATCCTTACACCGGTTTTCGATGGCGAGCAATTGAAACCGGGACAGCGGATTTCAGGGCCTGCGTTAATTGTCCGAAAAGACACGACAATTTTGCTAAAAAAGGATGATGACGCTGCGGTTGATGCGTATTTCAACTTGCTGATTGATGTCAGAACAGGCGGAAAAGAATAATGGTTACATCGAGAAGAGAATCCAATTCCATATTGATTGAAATTATCAAGCATCGTTTTTCTTCGGTGGCAGAAGAGATGGGAGCAATTCTGAGAATGTCCAGCTATTCACCCAATATCAAAGAGCGCCGGGATTATTCCTGCGCGATTTTCGATGGTGAAAGCAATATGGTTTCACAGGCTGCACATATTCCCGTCCATCTGGGTTCCATGCCCCTTTCGGTGAAGGCTGCTTTGGAAACGGTGAAAGATTTGCAGGATGGGGATATCATCGTGATGAATGATCCCTTCAAAGGCGGTACCCATTTGCCGGATATCACGATGGTTTCGCCGGTTTTCGTACCGGGATATGAGCAAGCCCCTTTTGCTTTCGTCGCAAGCCGCGCTCACCATGCCGATGTCGGTGGTATGTCTCCCGGTTCGATGCCGGTCTCGACCGAAATATTCCAGGAAGGTATTATCATCCCGCCCATGAAGCTTTTTCAGGGTGGAGTAGTCTGCTCGCAGGCGATGGATATGATCCTGTCGAATGTTCGTACTCCTGAAGAACGCAAAGGCGATTTGACAGCACAGATAGCAGCGAATATTCGGGGAGTACGGCGGATTAAAGATCTCGTTGCCAGATACGGCTATGATGACGTAAAACAGCATATGGCTTTGCTATTGCAATATTCCGAAAGATTGACTAAGAACCTTTTGCTTCGTATTCCGAACGGGGTGTATTCATTTACGGATTATCTGGATGATGACGGAATTTCATCGGAAAGTATACCCATCTCGGTGAAAATCAAAATTTTCGATGATCGTGCTGTTGTCGATTTTACCGGAACGGCCAAACAACAAGCCGGGAGCATCAATGCCGTTTATGGCATCACGGTTTCAGCAGTTTTTTATGTGTTTCGGTGTTTGCTTGGGTTGGATGTTCCGAATAACAGCGGGTGTATCAAGCCCATCGAAGTCATTGCCCCGAAAGGCACCGTTGTCAACGCCAAACATCCTGCTGCTGTTGCTGCGGGGAATGTCGAAACGTCACAACGGATTGTCGATGTGCTCTTCGGTGCCCTTGCCGACGCATTGCCCGACCGAATCCCTGCTGCCAGTCAGGGGACGATGAACAATATTACCTTAGGTGGATACGACCCATTCAAGAAACGTTATTTCGCTTATTATGAAACCATTGCCGGAGGAACCGGAGCACTTCCCTGGTGTAACGGAATCGATGCTGTGCATTCTCACATGACGAACACGTTGAATACACCTGTCGAAGCTTTGGAATACTCCTATCCGTTTCAGGTGATGCGTTACGAAATCAGGAATAATTCGGGGGGTAACGGGAAATTCCACGGAGGGAGCGGCATTATCCGGGAAATCAAGGTTCTCTGCCCCGCAGAACTTACCTTGTTGACAGATCGTCGGAAGCATGCACCCTATGGATTGGCTGGCGGAATGCCTGGCAAAAGCGGGCTAAACAGCCTGTCCAGAAACGGGCAGGAAACTATCCTGCCGGGGAAAGGCTCATTCAAACTTGCCGCAGATGATGTTGTTATCGTCCGGACACCGGGGGGCGGCGGTTGGGGACCTGTTGAAAAATAATAAAATGTTTCGTGAAAGCGTTTGCTATTTTCCGGGTTTCTTCATGAAAATATCGTAAGCACCAATCCACGGTTTTCCCATTCGATGGTTTTTCGAGACCTTGGTGTTTTTTAATTTACTGCCGATTATTACAAGACTTTGAATTGCCGTATCGATATTTTTGGATAAAACTGCGTCGTTCAGTTTTTCATATTCCGTATCCGTCCACATCCATTCACGTCTGAATCGGTCGGCTTTTACCCAATACCCTCTTTTTTCCCAAGCCAAAGCTGCCTGGTCAACGGTTTTGGTTATCCTTGCCAGGGATAAGGCAATGAAGGCAAACATATCCCAGCTATCCCGATTGACGGTTTTCTGTTGAGATAGTGCCTGAATGGTTACGATAATTCCTCGGACGATTCTTTTCCGTTCGGTTCCAATGCTGTTCGTGTTGATGATGTTTGACAAGATGTTCTTCTCCCGATAGACAATAAAAGATGTTGAATTATAAACGAATCAAAAGAACCTGGCGTTGTTTTCCACAGATTTCGTCCAATTCTTTTGTTGACGCCCTTCTCCCCTTCTGGTAAAATCGCCAGTGCCAGTTTGGGGGCTCGTCTAACGGTAGGACAGCGGACTCTGGATCCGTTAGTAGGGGTTCGAATCCTCTGCCCCCAGCCTTATCCCCGGTGAAAGCCGGGGATTTTTCTTATCTCCTTTTCTTGTAACAGGATTGTTTCTTTGTAAAAAAAGTGAAAAAACCAAAGAAAACGCTTGAAATTTGATAAATGTTCGTCTATGCTAGATTTAACTAACCATTTTCATTCAATTTCTAATGTTAAGGAGCGAGGAGATGAAAAAGTTTGTTTTTGTTTTGTTGTTTGTATTGGCACTGGCGTTTACCATTACTGCTTGCGCACCTAAGCAAGCAGTAGAGAAAGAAGTCTGTTTGGGGAATGCCAATGACGCATTGGTGGATTTGCAATGCCGAAAGATTACTATTGCAATGGAGAATGCTTATATCCCGTTCAACTATATTGAACTGGAAACCGGAAAACCGGGCGGTTGGGATTACGAAGCCTGGGACGAGATTTGCACACGGCTGCACTGCACCCCAGTTTACAAAGAAGCTGCCTGGGAAGGGATGATTCAGGCGGTTGCTGACGGGCAGTTCGATGCTGCGGCAGATGGCATTACGATCAATGCGAAACGTGCAAAAGTTGTCGATTTTTCAGAAGGTTATATCAATATCAACCAGCGGTTGCTTGTCCGGCAAGACGAAACCCGAATCAACGGCATCAATGACATTATCAATGACGAGAGCCTGGTTCTTGGCACTCAAACCGGTACAACGAACTACGAGACTGCGACAAAATACCTGCCGGAAAAACGGATCAAAGCATTCGAACAGTTCCCCTTTGCGGTACAGGCATTGATTGCCGGAGACGTAGATGCGGTAATCATCGATGAGGTTGCCGGTCAGGGGTACGTAGGTGAAAATGCAGATCAGCTCAAACTGGTGGGCGATTCGTTGTCCAGTGACCAGCTTGGGTTTATTTTCCCGAAAGGATCCGATCTTTTGGAGCCGGTGAACAAAGCGATTGAATCGATGAAAAATGACGGGACTCTTCTTGAGTTGAATAAAAAATACTTTGGGCCGAACTTTACGATCACTTATGATGACATCGCTCCTGTCGGAAATGACGACGACGGAGGAAGCGGAGAATAATCTCAGGCGCCCTGAAAACCAAACCGGTGTGTGATTATCACACACCGGTTTATCATGATTAATTCCTCGGGAGGTTTTAATGGACGAACCGTACATTTCAGCCAAAGATGACAGCATCCTTGTGCCGGAAATATCAATCAGAAAAACCAGATTGAAAGATTTTCCATGGTGGTTTGTGGCACTTATTCTCATTGCTATTTGGGCATCGTATATTATCTTTACCAAAGAGAATTACCGCGAATCGTTCATGTTCATTATTGCAGGCATTCGGGTAACGGTAACGACTTCGCTGACTGCCTACGCAATCGCAACCGTTTTGGGACTTTTGGCAGGTTTGGGCAGAATATCCCGGAATGTTTTGCTAAACAATCTCGCGACACTGTATATCGAGCTGGTTCGGGGAATACCGATGCTGGTTTTGATATTTTTCATTGCTTTTGTCGGTGTACCAATAACGGTAGACCTGATCAATGGCTTGGGCGGTATTTTGTCGAATATCGGCTTATCCGCAATTGGCAATATGCTTGACAATTTGGATAATCAATCTATTTCCATGAGTGTCAGAGCAATCATTGCGCTGGCAGTGACTTATGGTGCATTTTTAGCGGAAATTTTTCGGGCTGGTATCCAGTCGATTGGAAAAGGCCAAATGGAAGCGGCTCGTTCTTTGGGCATGTCCTATCAGCAGGCTATGCGTTACATTATTCTTCCGCAGGCAATCCGCAATGTTTTGCCGGCGTTAGGGAACGATTTCGTGGCTATGGTGAAGGATTCGTCTTTGGTTTCTGTACTTGCAGTGCGTGATATTACGCAAATTGCACGTTTGTATGCCGGCAGGTCTTTCCGCTTCCGTGAAGCGTATGTAACCCTGACCGTGCTTTATCTGACGATGACACTTGCATTATCGATGGTTGTACAATTTATCGAAAGGCGGCTGCGAAGAAATGAGCGAGGTTGATAACAAAATCATTGAAATTAAAAACCTGCATAAACACTTTGGGGATGTTCATGCATTGAATGGTATTGACTTTTCAGTCCAACGCGGCAAGGTCATCGTAGTCATTGGACCCAGCGGGTCCGGAAAATCGACCCTGTTACGGTGTATCAATTATCTGGAAGTTCCTACAAAAGGAGAAGTATGGATTGACGGAGAATTGTTAACCGGCAACCCAAAACAGCTGAATAAAATTCGGGCGAATATCGGGATGGTTTTCCAGTTGTTCAATCTTTTCCCGCATTTGACTGCCCTCGAAAACATCACTCTGGCGCAAAAAGTTGTGCTGAACCGGAATGATTCCGACGCGAAACAAATTGGAATGGAACAATTGGAAAGAGTCGGAATCCCGGAAAAAGCCAATGTATACCCCGGTCAGCTTTCAGGCGGCCAGCAACAGCGTGTTGCGATTGCCCGTTCGCTGGCGATGAACCCGAAAATCATGTTATTCGACGAACCAACCAGTGCATTGGATCCGGAAATGATCAAAGAGGTATTGGATGTGATGTTGTCTTTGGCCAAAGAAGGAATGACGATGGTCTGTGTATCGCATGAAATGGGTTTTGCCCGGTCGGCGGCTGATGAAGTCATTTTCATGGATGGCGGTTTGATTGTCGAGCATACGACACCTAGGGAATTATTCACGAACCCAAAGGAAGAACGGACAAAATTGTTCCTTTCACAAATATTAAAGCACTAGCCAAAAGCTTGTGTTGTGAAATAAAAAAAAAGCCACCAAGTAGTGGCTTTTTTGTGCGCTGGGCGGGGGTCGAACCCGCACGCCCTAGGGGCACATGGCCCTCAACCATGCCTGTCTGCCAGTTCCAGCACCAGCGCAAGATTATTCGTATTATAATCATCAAACGATGCTTGTCAAGGAATTTGCCATTTCACCCATTCTTTACACGGAGGTTGTCAAATGCGTATTGTTTTAGATGCTATGGGAAGTGATAATCATCCTTATCCGGAAGTTCAGGCTGCTGTCGAAGCAGTCGATTTATTTGGGGACGATCTGTTATTGGTGGGTAATAAAGATGTGTTGGAACCGTTGTTGAAAAAATATACTCAATCCGAAAACGTCCATGTTGTGCATGCTCCGGAAGTATTGGAAATGACGGATAAACCATCCAGAATGGCCAGAAAGAAAGCTCAAAATTCAATGGCGGTTGGTATGGATTTGGTTAAATCCGGCGAGGCAGACGCCTTTGTAACTGCCGGAAATACCGGCGGGGCAATGGCAAATGCCTTGTTCCGTTTGGGTCGCATTAAAGGCGTCAAACGCCCTGGGTTGACGGTTCTTTTCCCGGTTGCTACGGGTTATACCGTTGTGCTGGATATCGGTGCAAATGCTGATTGTAAGCCGGAGTATTTATTGCAGTTCGCACTGATGGGGTCGGTTTATTCCCGTCTGGTTCTTGGTAAAAAATCTCCGCGTATTGGGTTGCTATCCAACGGAGAAGAAAAAGGCAAAGGAAATTCTTTGGTCAAAGAGACGTTTCCATTGCTGGAAAACTCAGACTTGAATTTTTATGGGAATATCGAGCCGAAAGAATTATTCGGTGGAAAGGTTGATGTTGTGGTAACGGATGGGTTTACCGGTAATGTACTTCTGAAAACAAGCGAAGCGGTTGCCGGATTTTTGATTGATGTCATTCGGCGTGAAATCAAGTCGAACCCGTTGACTGCTCTCGGCGGATTGTTATCGAAACCAGCGTTTGCCAATGTAAAACGGATTATGGATCCGGGAGAAGTGGGCGCCGCACCGTTGCTCGGAATAGACGGACTGGTGTTCGTTGGTCATGGCAGGTCAGATGCCCGTGCCTTGTTAAACGCAATCCGGATTGCACGGCAGGCTGTGGCTGTGGATTTGTTGCAAAATATCCGGGCGGCTATTCAGCGAAGCTTGCCAAAAAAAGACTGAACTTTATGGAAAAAATTCTTCGAAAATGCAGAGTCATTGTAACCGGATTGGGTGCGATTTCTCCTTTTGGGTGCACTACTGAAATATTTTGGCAAAGTCTGGTTGCCGGAAAATCGGGTATCCGTAAAATCTCCCGGTTCGATCCTTCCGGGTTGCCATGCCGGATTGCCGGTGAAATCCCGGACT
>CAYWFK010000012.1:0-52620 GCA_964457375.1 uncultured Anaerolineales bacterium | reverse complement strand
TCAACGGGGCGAACAACACCTTTGTAAGCAGTTTCTTTTGCTTCGGCTAAGGCTTCGACGAGAAGGGGCACATCAAGAAGTTCATTACCATCCAATGCCCGAGCAAACCCGCGGAAAATTTGCGAAAGAATGACTCCCGAATTGCCACGTGCTCCCATCAACGCACCATGTGATAATTTTTGCGCCATTTTACCGATGTGCTTCTCCGGGGAATTAGCAATCTCGTTGAATGCCGATTGCATGGTAAGCACCATGTTGGTTCCTGTATCTCCGTCCGGAACAGGAAATACGTTTAGAGCATTGACGATTTCTTGATTCGTTTTCAGCCACGTTAAACCCGCTGCGGCAAGCTTTTTTAGCGCCATGCCGTCAATCGGGTGTCCGCAATCAGGTATTTCAGATTGTAATTGGGCTGTTTCTTTTATTTTGGAACTCATCAAGAGGCGCTCCTCTCATAAAAAAGATTAGTAACAATAAATATAATTATTGATCGAAGACATTCAGTCAAGATCGCTGATGCGAAGACCCTGAACGTGAACGTTTACGTGTGTAACCGGTAAGCCGATAGTTTTTTCAACGTTGTATCGGACAGTGTTAGCAACGCTTGATGCAACGGACTTGATGCGGGTGCCATACTCAACAATGATGTACATATCGATATTGATTTGTTCCCCGTCGTAATGTACATCGACTCCGCGTGTAGGATCTTTCACAAGCAGATTAGCAATTCCGTCAACCAGATTCTTGGAAGCCATTCCTACAACCCCGTAAGATTGTTCGGCAGAATGATAAGCAATCGTAGCAATGACTTTCGGTGAAACCTGGATACTACCTAAGGATGTGTTTTCGTTAGTACTCATAGTTACCTCTTTCTTTTTAACAATTTACCTTGATAGAGGATACGAATTGTGGTAACATTGCTCGGTTATTCAATCAGGAATTGATTAAAAAAAGAGCAATTGATAGATCATCATCGAGCTTGGTTTATCGGCATGGAAAGGAACTGAAAATGGCAAAATGCGAAAATTGCGGGAAGGTAACACGATTTGGGCACAATCGACCCTGGTCGAAGAAGTCCACGCTCAGGACTTTTAAACCAAACCTTCAAAAAGTGACTGTCATTGAAAACGGCAGAAAAGTTCGTAAGGTTCTTTGCACCAGGTGTTTACGCACGTTGTCCAAAACAAAGTAAATGAAAGTTGTAATTATTTATTGAAAGGCTGCGGATGCAAATCGGTAGCCTTTTCATTTTAATGACAAACAACTCGCCAAGCGCAACGAATGATACTCAATCATTGGGATTGTGGCAAGGGGAAGCGCCAAACCAATCATCAATGAAATGGGGTGGTGATGCTTAGATAAACCCAGAGCCAAAAGGGGATGAGACCACCCAAGGCAATAAGCGTTGTTAATCCAAGAAGAATAGTTCCCCAATCAATGGATTGACGGATGTTGCTGGATGTTGTGTGTCCGATATCTTTGGGGAGATGAATTGCCTGCTGCGCAACTTGCTGAGGAATATTCCGAATATTCGATTTGCCAGAGGACGAAGAGCGCCTGCGATTTCTGATCGTTATCAGAATACGTCCGAATTGGTCAGCGGTACGATACCGTGAAGAAGGTTGTTTTGCAAGAACTTTCATGATGAGCTGATCAATTTCAGCGGGAAGATCGGGTACGAAAACGGATGGTGGTGGCGGGATGACTTCGCGATGACAACGGATAAGTTCAGAAGGTGAATGAGATGCAAACGGCAATCTGCCCGTCAGAAATTCGTAGAAAACAATTCCCAAACTATAAACATCAGATGCCGGAGATGGCGGTAGCCCGGAAGCGATTTCAGGAGAAACGTATTGAGGGGAGCCCCAAATAACGGTGGATTTCTCATTAGGAGAAATCGAAGCAAGGGCACGGGCAATGCCAAAATCGGTTACTTTTAGATGGTTATCAGGTGTGATAATTAAATTTTGCGGTTTGATATCGCAATGAACTAAACCGGAGCGGTGCGCATAGCCAATTCCCGCGCAGGCTTGTATCAATAAATTCAATCCTTTATCTATTGATACATCTTTGTTTTCTTTGAGCCAAACTTTTGCGTCAAGTCCATTTACATATTCCATCACGATAAACAAAACACCCTGGTCCAAACCAAAATCATGAACTGTGACAATATTCGGATGAGAAAGATTTGCTGCCGCTTTTGCTTCCTGACGAAAACGCTCACGAAAAGCAGTGTTATCAGAAATATTCTCGCGAAGTACCTTGATGGCAACAGTTCTTTCAAGCATCATATCGTGAGCTTTATAAACGACGGCCATTCCGCCCTTGCCTTGTCGTCTGATAAGTTTATAACGATTGTTGAGAATATCAAGTTTCATATTATGGCTCCATACTGCATGCATAATTTTACCATTGACGAACGAACCATGTATGAAAACGGTTTTTCAAGAAGAATTAATTCAATTCCCATAATCATCAAAGTCGATTAAAATCAAAGCATATGAAAAACGCGCAAATATTATTCAATCCATTAGCAGGGAAGTATCCATCGAAACTGCTTACTGAACGAGCAGCTGCCGTATTAGAACAAAAGGGGTGGCATATCGAACTGGTAGAGACCAAAGAAGGTCAGGATATTACTGATTTGGCAAGGATGGCTGCAAAAAACAACATCGATGTTTTATTTATTGCCGGGGGAGATGGTTCTGTCGGTAATGCAGCTGCCGGCCTGGTAGGGACGGAAACAGCATTGGGTGTCCTTCCGTCAGGGACAGCCAATGTCTGGGCTAGGGAAATTGGTTTGCCGGGATTATCTTTGACGAAAATAAATGCATTGGAAGAAGCCGCAGGCATTCTTGCTGATGGCGTTATCAAAGACGTGGATGTAGGAATGTGCAACAAGTTTCCTTTTTTGATGTGGGCTGGCGTTGGATTGGATGCTTTGATTGTTCACAACATGGAACCAAGAAGCCGTTTGGAGAAGCACTTCCCGGTTGCTCAATATGCAACACAGGCATTAATGACTGCACGTACTTGGAGAGGAATGAATTTGGAAATTGTCGTCGATGGGGAAGAGGTCAATGGCAGGTATGTTGTTGCAATTGTCAGCAATATACGGCTTTATGCAGGCGGATTGGCAGAATTGTCACCCCATGCATGTCTCGACGACGGGCAGATGGACTTGTGGTTGTTCGCCGGAGATACGATTCATGAAACGATTAGGCATATTTGGAACATTCTCTCCGGGCAACACGTCAATTCACAAGATGTCATCAACAAATCTTTTGAACATTTATTAATTAAGTCGAAATCAAGTCTGTATTTACAGCATGATGGTGAGCCAATGGAAAGCGATCATTTGGTCGAAATCTCTGTTTTGCAAAGAGCCATGAAAGTGCTTGTACCACGTAATCTGCCAAAGCAATTGTTCGGGAAAAACTAATTAACAACCCATGGAAAAACTGGAGAAAATACTTACACCAAAAGCAGTGTTATTTGGAGTGATAGCCGGTATTGCAGGTTTGGCAATCACAATCATTCTTTTCGTAAATCTTAAACCTAAAAGACAATATGCTACTTTGGTAACCACAAATGTAACCGTTATCCCATACAGATCCAATGAAACCATAATTACACCGACAGAAGTGAGCGAATCTCAACCGAAAAGCACTAATAACGTAATCGACAAATCGGAAACCGGAAAGAAAGAGACGAACTTGATGGCGGGGGACAATGTGATTGTCAAGGGAACAGAAGGAACCGGGTTGCGATTAAGGCAAGAACCCGGATTGAATGGTAAGTTTGTTTATTTAGGAGAAGATGGCGAAGCATTTTTAATCATAGATGGCCCTGATGCTATCGATGGCTATATTTGGTGGAAAATAAAGAAGGTTGATGGCGCAGATATTCAAGGCTGGGCAGTCGAAGATTATTTACAGGGACAACAAAATCCGTGAGGAGAAAAACCGGAGCAAATCGATGAATGTATTTCCAACAGGGATAACAGCAGACAAGGAAAACAGGTTATTAACTATTGCGTGGAACGATGGCAGTATTTGCAAATTGTCATTTACTTTATTAAGAAACGCATGTCCTTGCGCGGAGTGCAGGGGCGGTCACGAAAATATGGGGAAAGATCCGGACCCGGTTGTGTTTCAGATGCCGGAAGAAAATAACGAAAAAACACGCATGAAAATGATCGAGCAAACGGGTTCTTATGGGCTAACGATAGAGTGGGAAGACGGGCACCATTTTGGTATTTATAACTGGCAATATTTAAAAGCGTTATGCAGTGGTATGTTGTTAGCTAAATAGCATAAATGACCGCTAATGACAACAACAGGCAAAACAATTTCATAGATGGTCGCGCAGATTATGCTCAACAGCATAGGCTGCCGCTTCTGCACGGTTGCTTACACCAAGTTTGGAAAGAATGCTGCTGACATAATTACGTACGGTGCCTTCCCCAAGGAATAGCGCTTTCGCAATTTCACGATTTGTTTTTCCCTCTGATACAAGAAGAAGCACATGTCGTTCTTGCTGGGTTAATGCAGCGAATGCTGATGCTTCCTCTTCTTTGGCTGCTTTCCGAACTTCCTGGAAGATTCGCTGGGTTACTGCCGGATCGAGTAACGCCTCACCGCGTCCAACAGCTTCAATTGCCCTAACCAGGTCTTCACCGCCAATTTGCTTGAGAACATATCCGGCAGCACCAGCACGGATGGCGGAAAATAACATTTCATCTTCTGCATATGAAGTTAGCATGATTACTTTGGTTTGGGGATAGCTTTCTGTGATTTCCTCGCACGCTTCGATTCCTGAGCCACCGGGAAGCCGGATATCCATGACAACAACATCCGGAGAATATTGCTCGACTCTTTCGATTGCTTCACGAGCAGTTGCCGCTTCAGCAACAACTTCGAATTGCGGGTGCCTTTCCAATAAAGCCTTTAACCCAAGACGAACTACTTCGTGATCGTCAACTAATAGAATTCGTTGTTTTGCCAAAATACTCCTCCTTGCCAAAATCAGTATAGCCTAGACTGTAAAGCATGGCAAGGTTTGAGGAATAACAAACAATCATTCTGTCGGTTTAGTCGATGGTGACGGTGTTTTTGTTTTATTGTCAGTGCAATACCAACCCGACCCTTTAAAAACGATTGCAGGCGGGGAAAAGACACGATGGACATTGGGATGCCCTTTCGGGCATACAACTTTGGTACTGTTATCATAGTAATGCAATTTCTTGGAAAACCGGATTCCACAATCATTGCAATAATATTCGTATGTAGGCATGTTGTTACCCCTGATTTAAATTGACAGCCTGAAATGCATATATCTATCAATTCAGGCTGTCAGCGGATAGATTATTTGACATTTACTTTGATCGATTTTGGACGTACTTCCTCAACCTTCGGCAAATGCAGTGTCAGAATTCCATTTTCATAGGAAGCTTTGGCTTCGTTTGTCTTAACCGGTACAGGTAATGACAAGACACGCTCGAATTTGCCATATCTGTGTTCCTGAAGGTGATAGGTAGCATTGTTATCCTTTTTTTCTTCTTTGAATTCACCTTTAATCGTCAATACATCATTTGTGATTGAAACATCGATATCTTCAGGTTTTACACCAGGTATCGTGGCTTTGACGACTACCTCGTCATTGGTTTGGTAAATATCGACCAATGGTTGCTGAAATTCGGGCATGAGTGACAGTGGTCTCGTCAAAGCATCGTTGAACAAGCGATCCATTGCCTCACGTAATGAAATCATTTCATGGAATGGTTCCCAACGAGTTAGATTAGCCATGACAACCTCCTGTATCAAATTGTTTTTGATAAACTGTGCATTCGTTTTTTCAATGCATAATGAAAATACACGGTTTGTGTAAAAAAAACATAAACCGTGTATTAGTAAATTATTAATTTTCGTGAAAGGTTATGAAGATAGCGGTGGATTCCTGCGAAAATCAACAAAGCGATAACCGACACCACGCTCGGTGAGGATATATTTAGGATTCGCCGGATCTTTTTCTATTTTCTTGCGTAAATAATTAATATACAAACGGACGTAATGAGGTTCGTCCCGGTATTCATAACCCCATACTTTTGTAAGTAATTGTTCGTGTGTAACCACCCAGCCGGCATTTTTGACCAAATGATAAAGCATTCTGTACTCGGTGGGGCGCAGATTAATCAGCTTGCCATCAACCCATACTTCCCTGCGGCCGAAGTCAATTTTGAGGCGTTCGTCAACCTGAATAACATCCGAGTCGTCTCCGCCAACTGTTTCGACGCGGCGCAGCACAGCGCGTACACGGCTGACAAGTTCACGCGGGCTAAAAGGCTTGGTTACATAATCGTCCGCACCCATTTCAAGACCGCGAACTCGGTCGTTTTCTTCACCTTTGGCAGTAAGCATAATTACAGGCACAGTGCTTACTTCGCGAATACGCCGCAGAACCTCGAATCCATCCAAATCAGGCAACATGACATCGAGAAGCACTAAATCGGGAAGTGATGTTCTAACCTGGTCGAGAGCTTGAAGCCCGCTGTATGCACTTATTACCTGAAAGCCATCATGTTCGAGGTTGAGACGAATGAAGCGAACCATCCTTTTTTCGTCATCGACAACAAGTATTAAATGCCGCTTTGATGAATTTGTCAGCATGATTTTACTCCCTGACGAAGCTGATGACTTCTTCGTCTTCAGTCGGGAGAATTTCAATGAAGTTAATCCTTTCGACAGGCCAGTAGACGGTAGTAACTTCTACTTCGATATAGCGCAAATCTTTTCCGTCTCGTTGCCTGGGATTGTTGATCTTGAGCAAAGTGTCGTTTGCGTTGGGCAATGCCTCTAATTCACCAAGGATTGGTTCGGAACTGATGATGTGTACTATTGCCTGGATAGCCATGAAGCCTCCGTAAATCAATCGTTGAATATTATTTGTAATTTCAATCGGCCCAGGGAAATTAAATCGCCTTCTTCCAAATACACTTTTTTATTAGGCCTTATTCTTTCACCATTTACCTTCGTGCCATTTACAGAACCCAAATCAACGATATAGAATTCTTCTGGTGAAACCTTAATAGTAGCATGCAGGCGGGAAACTCCCTCGTCGTATGCATTGTAGGATTTTAAATCAATGTCCGGCACGATTGGTTGATCTTTGGATGCACGGCCAAGTGTCAATTCTGTTTCAGGCGAAACAGGGATGTAATCTTTATAATCAACGACATAAATCAAGGCAGGATAATCCATTAGTTCCGCGGGGGGAAGTGGATTTTCTACGGTTGAAGAACTTTCGGTTGTTGACGGACGTTCTTGTGTAGACGGTTTAGATGCGGGGGCTTTGTTGGTTTCGTGAAAGACCAATTGAGCGCCACAATTGCTACAAAACAGTGCACCTGAAATCTCTTCAAACTGGCAGTTTGGACATTTAATCATGGTTACCCTCACTTATTTTACCTGCAGAGAGTAATAAAGCTCTTGTGCCATATTTTATTACTTTCTTGCCCGCTTCGCTGACGATGTTTTGTTTTTCGAGATTGTCAACTTCCATGACGACAGTTTTCGCGAGATCATGTTCTCCTTTGGAGAATAAATGAGTCGCGACATATTGTAATTTCTCTTTCGCACTTTCGATGTCCCCATCCTCCACAAGTTTTTTCGCTTGTTCCTGCATCCTGTAAAGGGTTAGCTTGGACATGGATTCAACAATGAGGGGCGGCGGTGTCGAATCGGAAATGATTGTATTCGAGACATCGCAGGATAAGCTTACGGGAATCCTTTTGTTGAATTCAGACGTGTTGGGCATATCATACTTAAGGAAGCCATCCAGGATTTTCTTTTTATTGGTTCCGGATGGGATGGGGGGAAGCTGAAATTCAAACAAGATGCGCTGTAAAGAATCCTTTGGACAAGAACCAAGCTGAATAGGAGAAGATGTTGGAAGCACACCCAAATCGGGTTTCAGGCGGAAGGCATAGACAAGCTCAACTCTTTTGGCTAGATTAAAAGAGAATTCTATCCGGGTAGCAATTGTTTGTTCGAGACCATCGAACATGTCAATCAGGAATTCGGATAATTCCTTTGAGCTTGAAATATATTTGCTTGTGCCTCCGGTGCGTTTGGCCATATCATCAAGAAACTCATCATTCCACTCTGTGCCGATTCCAAGGCAGCTAATCGTAATCCCCAAAGATGCACATTGATCCGCCAAATCAAGACAGGCTTCTTCGTCTCCATACGTGCGGCCATCGGTAATCAGGATCATATGGTTGTGGTACTTGGAGCTTAAATACTTGCGGGCTTCGTTGAAGCCTGAAAGCATGCCCATATAAATCTCCGTGCCACCGTGTGTTTGAATGCGAAGGATCTCTGATTCAAGTTTCCGGATATCATCCGCTTTCCCTGCCGGGATGATGACTCTGCTTGTATCGTTGAAGGTTACGATGGACAAGATATCGTGAGGTTTGAGTTTTTGAACAATTTCAATCGCAGAATTTTTGATAGCCTGAAGACGGGTCCCTTTCATTGATGTAGAATTATCTAAAATAATGACGATATTAAGAGGTGGACTTTTGGGGGCTTCGTCAATCGTGGCTTTTCCAGGGTAAATATCAAGCAGGGCATAAATCAGTTGATTTTCAGGAATGGCAGGAATGTGGCTGCGACTGTACAGGACAGTGTAATTAATGAATTCATCCTGTGAATTCATCAGGATACTGCGGTCATAATCGGCGCGTTTGGCAGGATTTGATAAAATTTCAAACGCCTCTTTTATTTGGATGAACCTGTCGCTGGCATTGGGTTTAAGATTTACATCGGGATGATAACGGCGGGCAGCAAGATGAAATGCTTGCCTGATATCTTCTATCGATGCACTTGGGGTTATGCCAAGCAGTTCGTAAAAGTTTTTTGTATTTTGCATTACTCTCCCAATAGATTTGTAAAATAATAAGATTAATTTGGTAGTTTTATTAAAATGGCTGTTATATTATCGGGACCTCCTGCGGCATTAGCTGTGTCAATTAATAAATCTGCGGCTTGATAGATATCATCAGATTCGGTAACGATTTTACCGATTTGCAACTCAGGAACAACTCCCCATAATCCATCGGAACAAATCAGTAAATACCCGCTGTCGGGTAAGGGGCTTGTGAAAATTTCCGGCTCGAAAGGATCTCCCTGGCCAAGGGCGCGATACAAAACGTTACGCTGAGGATGAACAGCGGCTTCCTCAGGTGTGATTTGGCCGAGTTCTTCAAGGCGTTTAACGTAGGAGTGGTCGCGTGTAAGCGCAGCAAGCTTGCCGTTTTCCTCGATTTGGTAGATACGGCTATCACCGACGTGTGCAATCGTCATTTGTTTCCCAAGAATAAGCAGGGAAGTCAATGTGGTGCCACCGCCGCTGGTTTTTTGAACAATGGCGTTATGAGCTTTGAAAATGCCCGATTCAAGGATTTCCGTTATTGACTCTTCCGGAATGATTGGTGTAAGCCCGAAAAGTGGTGTATACAATTTGGAGATTACATGTTCGGACATAGACCGGACAGCTGTCGCACTGGCTATTTCACCATGCAGGTGCCCACCCATTCCATCTGCAACGATGTAGAAACCAAACAGCAGCGTACTCGCGTTGCTCGACAAGTTGGCCGTAAGGTTGAAAAGCGAGTCCTCATTGTGTTCGCGTTCAAGTCCAACGGACTGGCCAATGGCAACACGCAGCTGACTGGGGGCTGTTTCGACAGATTTATCAGTGAGGACTTGCTTGATGTCTTCTGCTGAAAGGGGCTTAGTCTCGGCATCTGTGGTTGCCGGAACAGAATACGCAGAGTTAGCAGACGAATGGTCTTTTGTTTTTAATCGTTCGATTAAATCCTTGATGTATTTGAACACTTATTTGATCTCCGGTAGGATTAACTGCTATGCAGGAATAGCATAGATTCTGTGGTCAAACGATGTAATATACAGAACATCGTTATAGATAATTGGTGTGCTTGTGATTGGCCCTTCGGTTTGGAACTGCCAGCGGAGTCTCCCTGATTTAAATTCAAGGCAATATAACTTGCTGTCGACGCTTCCGCAATATACGGAATCCTTATAGACAATCGGGGAGCCTGTGACTTGATGCTCAGTTGAATAACGCCAAACTTCTTTACCCGTGCGTTTATCGATAGCGTAGATATTGTGATCAACACTACCAGTAAAGATATAGTGATCCAAACCGGTTGGTGTGCTGATTGAACCTTTCCCAAGCCGGTAACGCCACATGACCCATCCGGACTTTGCGTCCAGAGCGTAGAGAGTTGAATCCATTGAATTGAAGTAAACGATATCCTCGTCAAAATACGCTGAACAGGTGATCGCACGTTTTGCCTTTGTTCGCCATTTGACAGTGCCTTTGAAATCCGTACACCAAAAATCACCATTTTCTGTGCCGTAATAAACGAGATTGTTTTTTACGATGGGGGTAGAGCGAATGGGTGAACCAGCGTCGAATTTCAAAA
This sequence comes from uncultured Anaerolineales bacterium, assembly GCA_964457375.1. Lineage (GTDB taxonomy): Bacteria > Chloroflexota > Anaerolineae > Anaerolineales > UBA11858 > G519. The sequence goes on along the minus strand of CAYWFK010000012.1, from coordinate 42,110 downwards.
CCCTGCGCCCATTAGATGCATTGACGACATGCAAAAACCCGTCATCAGAGCCAAAAAACACATGCATCTCTGCGATAGTCGGGCTGGAGCGAATTGGCATTTCCGTGTAATACGTCCAGGCAATTCGACCCGAATGAAGCGAAACGACATGCAGGGAACCGTCCTCCGAGCCAAAGTAAACATTGTTTTCGAAAACGACAGGTTTCGTTACGATGCCTCCCTCAGTAGCATATTTCCAGATAAAGTCCCCGGTTTCTGCATTAAGGGCATACATGTTCGTGTCGTAGGACCCGACATAAAGGATTCCGTCATGAATGGTAGGGGTTCCTCTGATTTCGTCTTCACATTCAAATGTCCAGAATGGCTTGATGTTTTGATGATCCATGAAATGTGTAACCGGTGCTGCGGCCACATCGGAAAGTAAACCGGTTTTTCTGGCGGCTGCAATAAGAGCGTCTTTCATCTCAGCCGCAGATTGAAAACGATCCGCCGGATTGTATTGCAATGCAGTATTCACAACCGCTTCAAGTTCGACCGAGACGTTAGGGTTGATTTTTCTAATCGGACGATCTGAAAAAGTGAACGGGGCTTCAATGCGCGGGTCTTTTTTGGTGAGCAGGTGATGCAAGGTAGCGCCAAGTGCATAGATATCGACAAGCGGTGTGGCTTCACCCCGATATTGTTCCGGCGGTGAGTATCCTTCGGTGCCAATCATTGTTCCTTTTTGGCCGGATTGGAACGTTTTTGCAATACCAAAATCAACCAATACCACATGATTATCGGGATTGATGATGATATTGGCAGGTTTCATATCGCGGAAAATAATCGGATTGGGCTTATGATTGTGCAGGTAGTTCAATACATCGCAGAGTTCGATTGCCCAGGTAATCACTTGCGGTTCCGGGAAAAAGGACTGGTTTTCCGTTAGCAAAACTTCGAGATTCTTGCCAGCAATCAACTCCATTACAAGGTAGGAGCGATTGTGGCGTGTGAAGAAGTCATAGATGGACGGGATTGCCTGGTGGCTTAGCGTGGCAAGAATATTGGCTTCCCGCTCGAAGTTTTTGACAATTGTTTCGCGGACAAGCTCATCGCGGGCAAGGTTGATCATTTCTTTAACGGCGACATTTTTGACGACGTTGAAGCGCAAATCCCGCGCAAGGTAAACCGCACCCATACCGCCAATCCCCAGGATGCCTTCGATCATGTAGCGACCTTCGAGAATGGTACCGGTGATTAGCTGTTCTTTCTTTTCGTTATTTTCATCCGCAGGAAGATTTTGGGTAATGTTATGAGTTTCCAGAGTCCATTCTCCTTATGACAATGTTCAATGACAATGATTGCTGGTATTTATTCGGTCACATTTACTAAGCCTGATAGATCCCAATTAATATCTTCTAAAGATACTTCATAATATTATAATATCATACACAGTAATCGTAATAAGAAATTTGTCTTGTTTTCCCTAAATCAATTTTGAAACAAAGGAAGAAACAATGTCATTTGAAACCTATCAATCCCCATTTTCGTGGCGGTACGGATCGAGTGAAATGAAAAGAATATGGGGGGAAGAATACAAGCGTTTGCTATGGAGAAGGATTTGGGTGGCGCTGGCGGAAACGCAGATCGATTATGGGTTGGTTACCAAAGCTCAACTCAATGACTTGCTGGCAAATATGAAAAATGTGGACATAGACAAATCGCTGGAATATGAAGCGGCTTGTCATCACGATTTGGTTGCGGAAATCAAAGCCTTTGCCGAACAATGCACTATCGGCGGAGCCATTATCCATTTGGGCGCCACATCGATGGATATCAAAGACAATGCTATCGCAATGCAGATAAAAGATGCTTTGGCGATAACAACAAAAAAGACGGCAAAGTTCTTGAATGAATTGGCAAATCTGTGTGAAAAATATGCTGATACCAAAGTCGTCGGGTTTACACATCTTCAACCCGCTGAACCGACAACATTGGGTTACCGTTTTGCCCTGGTAGCTCAGGATATGCTGAATTATTATCGGTACATGAAAAAATGGCGTGATAGTTACCGGGGAAAAGGATTTAAGGGCGCAGTGGGGAATAGCGCATCTTACATGGAATATATCGGGAAAGAGAATCTGGAAACTTTTGAGAACAAATTGGCTGAAAAACTTCAGCTGGATTTCTTCAGAATTACTTGTCAAACATACCCCAGAAGCCAGGAATTTGATTTGCTTAGTGATTTGGCCGGTATGGCTGCAATTCTCAATAAATTGGCTTTTGATATTCGAATACTTCAAAATCCAATGATAGGCGAGGTTATGGAGACGTTTTCAGGACAACAGGTCGGTTCTTCCGCAATGCCGTTCAAACGCAATCCAATCCAATGTGAAAAAATCAACTCATTGGCGAGGCAGCTCGCCAGGTTGCCTGATATTGCCTGGGATAATACGGCTTTGTCTTTATTGGAACGAACGTTGGATGATAGCGCAAATCGAAGGACAATCATACCGCAAGCATTCCTGATCATGGATGAAATGCTGGAAACGGGAACCAAGTTGTTAGGGAATCTCGTAATCGATCAAATGGCTATTACAAGAAATTTCAAGAGGTTCGCTCCATTTTCGGCTTTGGAACGGGTGCTTACGGCGCTGAGTAAAGCAGGAATGGACAGGCAGACGGCCCATGAGAAGCTGAGAGGTTACTCGATGATTGCATGGGAGGCTGTGAAGGAAAGTAAACCTAATCCGATTATGAACAGCATTCTTTCTGACGAAAGTTTACTTGAATATGTCGCAAAAGGTGATTTGGAAAAACTATTCAACCTGAATCATTACCTGGGTTTTGCAGCTGACAGAGCGAAATGGATGGCTAACGAAACAAGAAAAGCCATTGAATGAACTCATTTGTATTCATCAGGTGGCATTATTGGGCTAATCATCGATTGACCGTAATCAATTTGTTCTTTGGAAACACCTGCCAATAGTGGAAATGATGAAGATGAATAATCTTCTCCCGGATGGAGCGGAAACGGTGATGAATTATCGAGTATGGAAACAAAACCGCCAGCTTCGGTGATTATCAGCCAGGCGGCAGACAAATCCCAAATTTTTGGTGTTGCTTCAATTGCAAGAAAGGCTCTGCCGCTGGCAACAGCGCAGAGATTATATGCAGCAGAACCCAAAATCCTTGTTTTGTATTGCAAATTAATATCGAAGTGTTTACGGGAGCGTGAGCAGCAAAGCAAAACGGGCGTTCGGTTTTCTAATATTGCCGTGTTAATCCGAATTTTTTTGCCGTTCAAAAAAGCGCCTGACCCTTCTACGGCCATAAAAAATTCATCGAGTAAGGGAAAATACAAAGCCGCCATTACCGGTAGGCCGTTTTTCAGGCGGGCAATCGAAACTCCCCAATAGTGTAACCCGAGACTGAAATTCGTTGTGCCGTCTAAGGGATCAACAACCCAACTGTTTTGATTGGAAGAATCGAAAACTGTGTTCCCTTCCTCGCTGAGGATAGGTTCTGCGGGGAAATGCTTTGAAATTTCAGACTGGATGAAACGGTTTGCCGCATAATCCGCTTCGGTAACAATCGTTTTGTCGCGTTTTGTTTTGGAAGAAAAACCATACGTGCTAAAAAAAGAACGAATTAAATTGCCGGCATCTTTTGTTATCGTTTCAAGCATTTCCATTGATTTTTCCATAGCAGGATTTGTTGCTCCTTTGTTGTACGGATATATTGGTAACGAGTGTATAAAAGGCAAGTAAATGACTAAGGTATACGGAAAAAGCGAAGAAATGCGTGTAGCCATTTTGCACATCAATATGAAATTAGTTTATTTCTTATAATATATTTTTATTCCAAACATCAAATTAACATTTTATGGTTTTTTATCTGAAATTTCCCTGACGAGATCAATATAATCCTTGGTTACGGTGGCTTCAACGTTCACCCCAAGATATTCGACCAAATCCTTGGTCAGCGATGCTTTATGATCAGCGTCTTTTCTGCTCCATGTTCGGCTTTTGACCTCAAGAAATGTGCCAAGATCCGGTTTTATCAGATGATCGAGGTTAATATAAAATTCAGTGCCTTTGAATAAAACACGCCAACGCAATCTGTCTTTTTCGACATAGCGTTCATCGAGCGGGTTGAAATACTCACGGTAAAAACGCAAACTGTGATTGGCGGGGGCGAGGAAACGGCTCCGTGATAATAAAATGTCGCTAGGGAAATGGTATTCGCTTGTTGGCCCAATGAGAGTCAATCGATAACGTACGTTAGTCGATTTGCCATCTTCGGACAAGAATTCATCCTCGCGATAGCGAAGTAGCCCTTGTGATGTATCATCGAAAATGAAATATGTATCGTATTCATGATAATGCCGATGATAGAGAATTTCGATTTTTGGTTGGTTCAGAGCATCGATGATTTGTTGTGTATCAACATTACCGACTTTTACTTGGATCTCGAAACTTTCTTCTTCAGTCGCTCCGCCAATTGCAACAAGTTTGGATAAAACAGATTGTTCGCGCTCGATTAGAAAACGGTCGATTTTATGCGCATAATTTTCAGCTTGTGCAAGCAAATCCATTTCATCGATAGTCAGTAATTTGCGGTTTCGCATTAGCCATTTTCCATTAACCATGACATCAACGACGTCTGTGTTTTTGGCGGCATAGACCAGTTGAGCGTAAACGCCATTGGGATCCCTGCGGAAGCGGGGCGAATTGTGAAGATTATCAATGTCGATGAGAATTATGTCAGCACGTTTGCCGGGTTCAATAGAGCCAATCAGTTTGTCCATGTGAATAGCCTTGGCGCCAATTCTTGTAGCTAATGCCAAGGCGGTACGAGCCGGAATCGTCGTTGGATCACCGGATGTGCCTTTTGACAAGAGCGCAGCAAGTCGCAGCTCCTCGAACATGTCCAGGTCATTGTTGGATGCGGCACCATCGGTACCGATGCCGACATTGAGCCCGATATCTGTCATGCGGTTTATCGGAGCAATGCCGGATGCAAGCTTCAGGTTGGATGTAGGGTTGTGGGCAATGCCAACGTTATGCTGGTGAAGTGTGAACATTTCCGACTCTTCGAGATGTACACAATGGGCAGCTATTACTTTTGCATCAAAGAATGATAATTTTTCAAGGTAGGGGACAACTGTCATGCCGTGTTCGTTGATGGCATTTTCCACTTCCTGTTTCGTCTCGGCGATGTGGATTTGCACAGGCACGTCATAATGCCGGGCGATTTCAGAGACTTCTTTGAGAATCTCATCCGTGCACGTGTATGGTGCATGGGCCGCTATCGATGGAACAATCAGAGGATGCGACTTCCATTTTTTGATGAATTCATGAGAAAGTGCCAGAGAATCCTCAAATGATTGTGCGTCCGGAGTGGGGAATTTAAGAACAGTTTGGGAGCAAACGCCTCGCATCCCAATATCAGAGACAGCTTTGGCCACGTAATCTTCGAAATAATACATATCGCTGATACACGTAACACCAGAGCGAATGGATTCGGCGCATGCCAATGATGTGCCTAAATAGACGAAATCGGGGGAAACGAATTCACGTTCTACCGGCATCATATATCCGAGCAGCCAAACATCCAGACGAAGGTCGTCAGCGAGCCCGCGTAACAAATTCATCGGCAAATGGGTGTGTGTATTGACCAACCCGGGCATCAAGATTTTTCCCTTACAGTCTATGGTTTCGCCGGCAGTCAAATCAGAATCAAGATCACTCATTTTACCTACGGCAGCAATTTGATCGTTGCTAATTCCGACAAAACCAAGGTCATGCAAGTTATAGGAATCATCAAAAGTTAATACAACGGCGTTAATCAATAGCAAATCAATCGATTTAGTCATTATCAGCCCTCAATGCGTGTAGTCATTAATACCAACAATTTAACTTCTTCTTATTAAATTTAAACTTTCATTAACAGCCCATTCAGGCGCCATATCCGGTGGACCAGCATAGACATAATTTGATATATGCTTCTCTTGATTTTGTTTAATTACCAATGTCAATTTCTGTTGCTCCTGGCCAGGATAGAAAAACACCCCCATGTACAATACACCATCGTTATCATGTTTAAACTCATCCGAATACTCATCGACTTTTTTAATGATATCGGATTGCTCTGGCGATACTGGTAATACTTTTCCGTTGACAAACACAGTCCCTTTATTTGCAATTTTCTGAATTAACAAACCGCTTAGCCCTGATTCAAGAATGACAATTCTAAGATTCTTTTCCTGTAAATGATTCATGGCAACATCCGCCAGAGAATCCTCATCTTCACCAAATATCCCGTCACCAAGCAATTGACGAATTTTACTTTCAACACCATCAATCATCACCCGGGCTTCCTGACGGCTTTTTGCTTTTGCTGCAATGCGAATATCAACCTGTCCTGCATGCGCCAGCAATCCAACAGTCGGGTTACGTAGTTCCTCTAGTTCGCCAATGATGAAATCAATTTTTGACTCACCAATTCCCGCAGTGTGCAATATTTTCGAGACAATAACATGATCCGGTTTGTATCTTTTCCGCAAGTAGGGGAGTATCTTGGTTTGCATGAGATTCTCCATTTCACGAGGCACACCGGGCAACGAAATCACAGAATGCGTTTCTGTCTCCATGATGAAAGCAGGCGCAGTTCCCAAACGGTTCTCAATTGGCAAAGCACCCTTTGGGATATATGCCATCCGTTTATTATTTTCCGTCGGTTTTCGCCCTCTTAGGCGGAATCGGTCTTCGATTTGTTTCCATAATTCATCACTGAATTCTGTTTCAACGTCAAAAGCCAAAGCAATCGCTTCTCTTGTCGGATCATCGATCGTCGGCCCTAAGCCGCCGGTCGTAATGATAATTTCAGAACGCTCCATTCCTTCACGAATTATCTGTGCAATTCTGTTCTTGTTATCGCCGATCGTCGATGTACGATACAAATCGATCCCTTCGTCACGAAGCAATCTGGCTATATAACTCGTGTTCGTGTCAACGTTTTCACCTAACAATAACTCAGTTCCAATTGTAATAACCTCTGCGGTTGGCATATTTATTTACCCTTCTATCTATATACTTTTTTCAGATTAGATAACATTATACTCATGAATTAACCCTTGCTCATCAAATCGTTTTAATTCAAGAGAAGAAATATCAAGTGTTTCTGCTTTACCACTAAGAATTACCTCCGATAACAGCTTTCCTGCGATTGGTCCATGCATGAAACCATGACCTGAAAAACCTGTAATTAAATAGAATCCGTTCACCGGTGATTTGCCTAGTATCGGGTGTGCATCCGGCGTTGTAGCGTATAAACCGGCTGTTCTGGACACAACACCGGCATTTGCCATATCCGGGATTCGTTCAATTGCTTTCTCGAAGTGAACAAGCTCCCAGTCGGTATCAATTCGTTGCGAATAGCCGGGTTTCTCATCAGGGTTAGACATACCGGTAAGAATTCCATCTCCCTCTCGATGGAAATACAACGATTTGCCAAAATCAATGGTAAACGGCATCTTTTGTGGCATACCGGCAAACGATGTTGTCACCGCCCATTGCCGCCTTAGCGGTTCAATCGGAATTTGAAATCCAGCCTTTTCACAAAGGATTCCTGACCAGGGCCCAGTTGCGTTTACTACAAACGATGATGTGACAGAACCTGCATTCGTGGTAACACGTGTAATAGAGCCATTTTCAATCACAACGTCGACTACTTCTATGTTATTGAAAACACGAACACCGTTCCGTTTTGCCTCATTGATGTAACCGATGACAACACTATTAGGATCAACGATCCCGCCTTCGCCATAATATGTCCCCGCGATGACATCATCCAGGTTCATAAATGGTAATTTTTCCCTAAGCTGCTCATTATCCAGCCATTCCGTATTTACACCCAGCGAATGCTGCAACTCGACGTTTTTACGAAAAATCCCAACTTCATCATTGGTGGTCAGCAAAAACAAATATCCTGTTTTTTGATAATTAATCGGTTGTCCGGTTTCCATTTCAAATTTTTCCAGCATAGGCAAACTCAGCTTGGAAAGTTGAAGATTGATTTTTGTACCGAATTGATAACGCACACCCCCGGCACATCTGCCCGTCGCTCCTTGCCCAAAGAATGCACCGCGTTCCAGCAAAACAATAGAAACACCCGGTGTTTTCGACAAATGATAGGCAGTGCTAGCTCCCATGACGCCCCCGCCAATTACGACAATATCCGCTTTACTTGGTAATTCAGTCATGATATCACTCATTCTTACATTATGATTGTTTGACCAAGATTAGCTTCACGGGCTTTCACCCATGCTCTTTTTGCAGCGAACAAATCCTGAACAGCGATACCAACCGACTTAAAAACAGTAATCTGTCGATCATCAAGACGGCCTTTCTTCACACCCAGAATTATTTCTCCCAACTCTGCATGAATATGACCATCTGCCATTTTTCCTTCGTTAATCAGGTGAAGGATATCACCAGCTTCCCTCAGTGCAGCCTTTCTTGAATCGACAACAAGCATGGAGTTTAATATTATATTTGCCGGTATTTCCCATGTATCCGGTGTAAACGAACCAATCGCATTGATATGCACGCCGGGTTTTACAGAATCGCTGTTGAAAACAGGCCTCCGGGAAGTCGTAACAGTGCAAATAATATCAGCATGTTTTACAGCCTCATGCGGAGAGTCCGCAACCGACACCTGCGGGATTTTCAATTTCATCATTTCAACTTTCTTCACCAAGCGCTCGGCTCGTTTTCTGTCAGGGTCATATATCCAAACTTGCCGAATATCCCGCACTTCCGAGACAGCTTCCAACTGGGTTTCTGCTTGCAAACCAGCCCCGAAAACTGCTAACACCTGGCTGTCAGTCCTTGCCAGGAGTTCTGTCGCCAAACCTGCTGCTGCACCAGTCCTCATTGCAGTGATAAATCCGCCATCTATCAAAGCAATTGGTTTTCCATTGGTTGAATCGAGCAACAGGATTACAGAATTAATCGTTGGCAACCCTTTTCCTGTGTTTTCAGGGTAAACAGAAACGGTTTTTAGGCATGTCAATTCAGGTACGTTTTCCCTGCTATTGTTATAAGCAGGCATGAACAAAGTGGAGCCATGATAGGTATCGACATCAAGCCTGATGCGTTCGGGAACAACCGCCTTACCCGATGAAAAAGATGCAAAAGCAGTTCTCAGCGCATCAATTGTTTCGCCAATAGATAGCACTTTAAATAAATCAGTTTTATTAAGAATAAGCATCATACGCCATTAGAATTAATATCGGAAAGTGGTAACGGAAAACGCAGTAGCGATAGTATACAGAATTTTACCACTACTGCGTTTTATAGAAATACTCAGTGAGTTGTCAATCTATGCCAAGATAAGCCTTTTGAATCATATCGTTATTTTTCAATTTTTCAGCGCTATCGTGAAGAACAATTTCGCCCGTCTGCAAAACATATCCCCGGTGGGCAACCGATAAAGCCATAGTGGCATTTTGCTCCACCAACAAAATCGTGGTCCCTTCCTCGTTGATTTGCTTGATGGTATCGAAAATCCCTTCAACCAGAATTGGCGCCAACCCCATGGAAGGCTCGTCCATGAGCAAAAGACGAGGCCTTGCCATTAAAGCCCTCGCGGTTGCCAGCATTTGCTGTTCACCGCCTGAAAGAGTACCGGATACCTGTGAACGACGCTCCTGCAATCGAGGAAACAGCTCGAACATCCATTCAAGATCACGGGCAATTCCTTCTTTGTCATCTCTTGAATATGCCCCCATTTCGAGATTTTCAAGCACTGTTAACTTCGAAAAAATACCTCGTCCTTCCGGCACCATCGACACACCCTTGTAAACAATCTCGTGGGCTTTGTATTTCAATAAATTTTCACCGTCGAGTGTAATCGAACCTTTCCTTGGTTTAAGTATTCCACTAATCGTACGCAAGGTAGTTGTCTTGCCGGCGCCATTCGCGCCAATCAAAGTTACAATCTCACCTTTTTCTACGGTCAATGAAATACCCTGTAAAGCATGTATATTTCCGTAGTATGAATGGATATCCTTGACTTCTAACATTGCCATGCGATTTTGCTCCCGTTTATCATTTTAATCAATTCACCATGGGGCCCGCTGCGGCACCTTTTCCCAAGTAGGCTTCAATAACACGGGGATTGGATTGAATCTCTTTGGGAGTGCCCTCCGCTATCTTTGTACCGAAATCCATCACGGCGATATTTTCGGATACCCCCATGACAACACGCATATCATGCTCGATCAACAATATCGTAATGCCTGTTTTTTCCCGAAGATCAAGAATAAAATGCATCATCTCGGAGGATTCTTGCGGATTCATTCCGGCCGTCGGCTCATCGAGTAACAATAATTTCGGCTTGCTTGCCAAAGCTCTGGCAATTTCAAGGCGCCGCTGAGCACCGTATGGCAAATTGCGTGCCAGTTTGTCGCCAACACCTGCCAACCCGACAAGATTCAAAATTCTGTTCGCTTCTTTTACGGCTTCCTTCTCTTCTTTGAGTACCCGTGGGATGAAAAAAAGCGGTTCAAACCAATATGATTTCAATCTGGTATGAAGACCAACCAGGATATTTTCAAGTGCTGTCATATTGGAAAACAACCGGATATTTTGATACGTGCGTGAAATGCCCATCTTGGCAATTTTATCAGGTGATTTTCCCCGAACGACTTGCCCGTCAAACAGAATCTCGCCGCCATCGTATTGATAAAAACCGGTAACGCAATTGAAAAATGTTGTTTTCCCGGCACCATTAGGCCCGATGATGCTGGCAATTTGCCCGACAGACAAATCAAAAGAAAACTCATTAACAGCGGTCAAACCGCCGAATTGTTTGACAACTTTTTTTGCAGATAATAAAACCATGATAGTTTCCTCTCCTAACTTGCATCTGCCATTGGCGTTTCGTTGCTTAACTTCTTGTCAGTGTCTCGGTAAGCCTCTAATTCGCGTTTTTGAATTGCAGACGGCCAAAATCCCTCCGGTTTTGCTAACATCATCACAATCAGCAATCCGCCGTACATGAGCAAACGATATTCTTTGAATTCCCTGAGCAACTCCGGCAAACCAACAAGGATTGCCGCACCAACAACAACTCCGGGAATGCTGCCCATGCCGCCAACGATAATCAATGATAAAACATTGATCGAAATCAAAAGATTGAAACTGTGCGGAAAGATCGATGATAGTTTGCTGGCAAAGATTGCACCTGACAAACCGGAAAATCCGGCACCAATCGCGAATGCAAGCAATTTGGAATTGACCAAATTGATTCCCATTGCCTCGGCAACGTCCTCATCCTCCCGCATTGCCATCCATTGACGACCAAGCCTGGAATCCCGAAGTCTTGTCGAAATATAAACAGCGATCAAAACGCCAACAAGGATAACAAAATACAATTCTTGCGGTTTCGACAAATTATTTCCGCAGAATACCGGTTTGGGAATTTGCAGAATACCCTGAGCACCCCCGATGTAATTCTTCAGTAAATCGGAATTGGCAAGCACGCGGATAATTTCACCAAACCCCAATGTCACGATTGCCAGATAATCACCGCGCATTCTCAAAACAGGCACACCTAACATGATACCGGCAAGAACAGCAGCTGCGACACTAAATGGCAGAGCACCCCAGAAAGAGAAATGGGCAATACCCAATGCGCCATGGGAAGTTAGAATAGCCATGGTGTAAGCACCAATAGCAAAAAAGGCGACATAACCCAAGTCCAACAAACCCGCAAAACCAACTACGATGTTCAAACCCAATCCCATCAGCACGTAAATACCAACATTGTTGACTACCTCTGACAGATAGCTCCCTAATAATTTGGGAAGAATAATTAACAAAATCAAAAGCAGCACGAAAGACAGAATATTGATCAAACGTTTTGATTTATCCGGCAAATTACTATTCAGTTTCTCCTTGAGTGGTAACCCGATATTCATTTTTGAAAATGCGTAGGATCCGCCGGAAACCATCAGAAACAAAACCAGAGCAGTAACAGGTTGAGTGGCTTTAGACTTGAAAATCAATTTAGTAACCATAGTCCCCAAAGCAGTGCGCACTCTTTCCGATAACACTTCCGAGAAGAGCGATACACCCAATGTCCAAACAATGCCCCGAAACAATGGTTTCCTGTATTTATCAGGAATATATTTGATTGATGATGCCACCATGCCCACGATAATCATCAATGCAACCAACAACACACTGCCAATATAAACTCCCTGGCCAAACGTCAACATTGAAATCAAATCAGCAGAGACATTGACAAGATACTGTCTCAAATCCACAACAGAAGCAATCACGATTAAGAGCACCAGCGGGATTGCAGTGAACAAACCGATGATCGTCCCAGTTAATAAACCTTGTTTTACACCGTTCTCTGCCGTTTCATCGGTATTGACATAAGCAATAACAACCGGTGCCAAAAACAGGAAAACCTGTCCGAGTGTGAGAATTCCATAAATTAATTGACGGTGATTAAAAAGTTCCACCATCCCAATCATGCTCAAACTCAGAGCAATGATTCCGGACAACAACCCTTGTTTAATCAAATCACGTAAATTCAAATGTCTGCCATCCATGGTTAATTGCCTCAAGCTTTCTTCTCAGCCAAACGTTCTCCAAGAATACCCTGGGGACGAAAGATTAAAATCAATACAAGCATCGTAAAAGCAATCACATCCTTCAATTGATGTGGTGCCGGTATACCCAATCCCTGCAAGAACAATCCCGGTCCCACGGATTCGAAAAGACCAAGAACGAGGCCCCCAACCGCAGCACCCGGAACACTGCCGATACCACCTAATACAGCAGCAGTAAATGCTTTAATCCCCGGGATAAAGCCCATGAAAAAGTGTACCTGTCGGAATACCATCGCATATAAAACGCCGGCAATAGCAGCCATCGCGGAACCCATTGCAAAAGTCATCGAAATTGCTCTATCGACATCAATCCCCATCAAAGCTGCTGTGTCTTTATCTTCTGCAACAGCCCGAATGGATTTTCCAATCTTTGTTTTCATGACAAAAATATATAAGCCAATCAACATGATGATTGTTACGATGATGACAACCACCTGATTTTTCAGGATTTCAGTGCCAGCGAAGGAAATCGTCCCGGAGAATTGTTTGATTTTTGGGAACGGCTTGACTTCAGAACCAAATAAGCCCCGGAAATAATATTGCCAGAAGAATGAAGCTCCGATTGCAGTAATCAAGGGCACTAATCTCGGTGCTTTGCGAAGAGGGCGATAGGCAACTCTTTCGGTTAATAACGCCACAACTACCGAAATGAAAATTGCGAGCAAGGTAATAAGAATGAGACCAATGAAAGGATGAGCGTCCAGATATCCGGATTCACTCATTGGATTTGCCAAAAAGATCGTGGCTGTTAATATCCCGGACATGAAAAATTCGGAATGGGCAAAATTAATCATGAACAAGACGCCATAAACCAACGTATAGCCGATAGCTATCAATGCATAAAGACTTCCCTGGGCAATGCCAAAAACAAAAAAGTCCGTCCAGGTTCTAGATGAATATGGATTTTGAATAAGCGTAGCAACAGTCCCCCAAATGACTAAAACAATAATGGATGTACGGAGTATCCACAGGATCACTCCAAGGTAATCAATATCCTTAAAACGTTGGCGCATGCTTGCTCTCCTCTCAATCTAACCCGTCAAGATGGGTCATTATGCCAATGACCCATCTTGTTCAGAAAATAGTCGGTTCTACTATAAAAGGCTTACGGCCAAATCTTTTCGTATTTTCCTTCTTTGAGTTGCGAGACAGAAATCTTGGGGTCGGCACAGTCACCATACTGACTGCATGTGAGCGTACCGGTAATACCCTTGAAATCTTTTGTTGCATACAGACACTGACGCAAATCCTGGCGGCCGATATGAATCGTGCCATCTTTGTCGGTTTGTGCAACTTTCTCGATGCAATCGAAAATCATATTAGCAGCATCGAAAGCATGAGCATGAAATACCGAAACGGGCTTCGAACCATACTTTGTTTCGTACGCATCCAGGAACTTTTGGTAGAGTTCACCGGAGAAGGAGAGATCAGGCCCTGAGAAATACATACCCTCACCAGCGTCGCCGACTGCTTTGATAGCGGCTTCTGAGATCATGCCGTCAGCAGCAGCAAGAATAGTATTTTCCAAACCGGCGACTTCCTTTGCCTGCTTGGTGATGAATCCACCTTCGGAAGTGAACACAGGGTAGTACAGGAATTCAGGAGGTCCTGCCGCGGCTACAGAAGCCAACACAGGGCGCATATCCGACTCGCCTTTATTCACAGCTGTGAAAGCAACAATTTCTCCGCCCAGTTCTTTGAACGAATCAGCGAAAACCTTAGCAAGGCCTTCTGTATACGGATCACCATCATGAATTGCCGCGGCTTTGCGCACACCCAGTTCGTTGTATGCGAATTCCGCCATGGCTTTACCCTGAACCTTATCGTTATGAGCTGTACGCAGGTAACCCGGCTTCCATGCTTCATCCGGATTGGTAAGTGAAGGCGCCGTATTCGACGGTGAAACCATCACATACCCGGCTTCTGAAATAACTTCGGACATCGGGACGCCAGCACCTGAACAAGATGTACCAATCACAGCAGCAATTGTCGGATCAGATACAATTTTTTGCCCTGCCGTCTGGCCACCTTCAGCGCTGCAGCCATCGTCTTCTGCCTGAAGTTCAATATCATGTCCCAATAGTTTGCCACGAAACTCCATGGCAATTTCCACACCATGCTGTGAATCCACACCCAAATCGGTATTAGGGCCTGAAATCACCAACGCAGATGCAATACGAATGGGATCTCCGGGTGCATAAGTTACACACCCAAGCGGGTCACTACATTCATACTTTGGCGCACAGGCACCCAGCAGCAAACCTGCCAGTAAAATAATAGAAATTGGTATGAGAAAGCGTTTCATGCTTCTTCCTCCTCTTTATTTATTAATCATTTGACGAAATATCAGCTAATTTTGTTAGAACACTTCACGTGCAATCTTTCGATAACAACCTCCTTTCGAAGCAATTTGATATTTCACTATGTTGAAATCCACTTGTCTGTTTTTTCCAAAACAACCATTAAAAATGGTCATGTTCCGAATTTAAAAGTATATTTTTAGAAAACGTCACAAAGAAGTGGGAAATGCTAACAATAAAATTTTACGGACCCCCCAGTCGTTGGTCAAGCATAATGTCCATTTTTTATATATTATTTATCATAAAAGAATGATAAATTAACCCGTAAAAATATGACATTAACAACAAATCAAGGAGAATAGGGCTCGTTATGGTAAAATGATAAGTTGTATGACAAATTCAAATTTACCTAAAAATCCGCCCCCCGGCATTGTTTCTTCGTTAAAGGCGGGGTTCGATATAACATCAAATAATCTTGGGCTTATTTTGCTCCCACTATTTCTTGACCTGTTCCTTTGGCTCGGGCCGCATATTTCCGTTTCTTTCTTTATCAATAAGATGATCGATGCTTTGCCAGGAAAAAGCATGCTGACCGATCAAAATTTGGCTAATCTCATCGAGCAAAACAAGCTTATTCTCACGAAGATTGCTCAGGAATTCAATGTATTTGTTTCTTTCAGAACGCTGCCCGTTGGTATCCCCAGCCTTATGTCATCATTAATGCCTGTCGATACGCCTTATGGGCAGCCTGGTGTTTTCAGCATTGATAATGTAATCACTTTTATTGGTGTTTATTTATTGATAACTTTGTCAGGCTTGCTGATTGGTACGTACTACTACAATGTCGTTTCTCAAGCGGTGATCGAAGGTGGACCTAATTGGATTAAGTCAATCGTAATTCTTACCCGTCGCTTCCCAGCGATCCTTGGTATTACATTACTCATGGTTATCATTTTGTTTGCCGCCTCTATTCCACTGAGCTGTATCATGAGCGTCAGCTTGATGGGGGGAGGTATCATCAGCATTATTGGTTTCCTGATTTATGGCAATGTTCTGCTCTGGATACTTATCCCGGCAATCGTTTCTACTTATGGTATTTTTGTTTTTGATTATGGCATAATTAAAAGTATCAAGGAAGGGATCAAAACCTGGTATTTTGGCATGCAGCCTGTAATCCTGTATGTACTTGTTGTACTATTCAGTTCGCAGCTTTTTGACTACATATGGAAAATTCCTAAAAGTAACTCCTGGCTATTATTGATTGGTATACTGGGGCATGCGTTCATTGCAACGTGCTTGCTCGCATCCAGTTTTGATTTTTATCGAAATGTAAACTTGTGGGTCAACGAAAGGATTCAAACGAAAGATAACAATCCGGAAATGCTTACCGAATAAAAACCGGGTTGTACTTGACAAGATTGGAGGAATGTGTGGGAATTCAGAATAGTGGAAACACGTATGATGCAAAAGACATCCAGGTTCTTGAAGGACTTGAAGCAGTTCGCAGGCGTCCAGGGATGTATGTTGGTGGCACGGATATCAAAGCGCTGCATCATTTGGTTTATGAAGTCGTAGACAATTCAATCGATGAAGCTTTAGCAGGTTATTGTAATAATATCGAAATCATTATTCATGAAGATCGTTCTGTTACAGTCACAGACAACGGACGTGGTATTCCGGTAGATATTCATCCGGAGAAGAAAAAACCAGCTCTCGAACTGGTAATGACTGTTTTGCATGCAGGCGGTAAATTCGGTGGTGGCGGCTATAAAGTTTCCGGCGGTTTGCACGGCGTCGGTCTATCTGCTGTAAATGCACTTTCCGAATGGTTCGAGATAGAAGTACGCCGCGACGGGAAAATTCACCACCAACGATACGAACGCGGCAGACCGGTAACAGCCCTCGAAGTCATTGGCAAAGTTTCCCAAAATGACACCGGTACAAAACAAACTTTTCTTTTCGACCGGGAAATTTTCAAAGGCGATTTCGAATACCGCTTCGAAACACTGGTTCAACGCTTTCGTGAAATGGCGTTCGTCACCAAAGGTGTGAGAATCCATTTTGCAGACGAGCGCTCCAATCGCGAAATGAATTTCTATTTCGAAGGCGGCATCACCTCTTTCGTCAGGTATCTCAATCGTAACCGCACGGTTTTACACCCCGTCATGCATGTCGAAAAAGAAGTGGATGGTATCACAATCGATGCAGCCATTCAATATACAGACGCCTACGCCGAATCCGTCTATGCATTTGCAAACACTATCAATACAATCGACGGCGGCACTCATCTGACCGGCTTGCGTTCTGCCATCACACGCACGATAAATGACTACGCACGCAAATCGGGTTTATTGAAAGACTCCGACCCTAACTTCAGCGGTGAGGATACCCGCGAAGGTTTGACAGCCATCATCAGCATCAAACATCCGGATCCCCAATTCGAAAGTCAGACAAAAGTAAAATTAATGAACCCGGAAGTACAAACTTACGCGCAACAAGTTATCAGCGAGGCGTTTAGTACCTTCCTGGAAGAAAACCCGTCTGCCGGAAAAAGCATCATCAGGAAATGCCTGACATCTGCCAGAGCTCGTGATGCAGCAAAAAGAGCCAGGGATTTGATCATTCGCAAATCTGCGTTGGAAAGCCTGACATTACCCGGCAAGTTAGCGGATTGCTCAGAACGTGACTCCGATAAAACGGAGTTGTACATCGTCGAGGGTGATTCGGCAGGTGGATCTGCCAAACAAGGCAGGGACCGCCATTTCCAGGCAATCTTGCCGCTAAGAGGTAAAATTTTGAACACAGAGCGCGCACGGCTTGACAAGATATTGGCTAACAATGAAGTCAAAGCCCTGATTTCCGCTCTGGGCACAGGTATCGGCGATAACTTCGATGTCTCAGGTTTACGCTATGGCCGTATCATCATCATGACCGATGCCGACGTGGATGGTGCTCACATCCGCACCCTGCTGCTCACTTTCTTCTTTCGGTATATGCAACCTCTCATTGAAGAAGGGCATCTATACATAGCCCAACCGCCCCTGTACAAAATCAGTTATAAAAAGCAAAAGCGCTACGCCTATACAGAGGCAGAGAAAGATACTATCGTGCAGGAATTCGGTGTTTCTCCCGATTCAGTCTCCTTATCCAGATACAAAGGTTTGGGTGAAATGAATCCCCAGCAATTGTGGGAAACAACCATGGATCCCGAAAGCAGAACACTATTGCTTGTCACAATCGAAGATGCTGCTGAAGCTGACCGTACTTTTGACATGCTCATGGGCTCTGCTGTTCCGCCGCGCAGACGCTTTATCCAGACGCACGCCAGAGAAGTCAGGAATCTGGATATCTGATGTAAAATAGGAACAAGAGCTGACGAGTGAGCAAACCGTCGTTTATTATTTCCTATTTTGTATGCTTGGGCGATTGATCAACGAGAAAACTGCATTGTGATGAAACTACGTGGGTTGTAAATAACATACTATGCCACTTAATCGAGGTGCTTTACTAAACAACAGATACCGCATCATGGCCATCCTTGGTCAGGGTGGCATGGGAGCAATTTATCGGGCAGTGGATGAAAACCTTGGCATCGATGTTGCTGTCAAAGAAAATTTATTCACCACCGAGGAATATGCGCGGCAATTCAGGAGGGAGGCAATCATCCTTGCCAACCTTCGCCACCCGAACCTTCCCCGCGTTTCCGACCACTTTGTAATCAAAGGCCAGGGGCAATATCTGGTGATGGATTACATAGAAGGGGAAGACTTGCGCGAAAGGATGGACAGGCTTGGAGCGATTCCTGAAAACGATGTCATCACCATTGGCACGACAATTTGCGACGCTCTGAGTTATATGCATTCGCAAAACCCTCCGGTTCTCCATCGTGACATCAAACCGGGCAATGTCAAAATTACTCCGGAAGGAGCAATTTATCTTGTCGACTTTGGATTAGCAAAGATTGCCCTTTCTAAAATAGAAACATCAACCGGTGCACGGGCAATGACGCCCGGTTATTCACCGCCGGAGCAATACGGTGGTGCCCGTACCGACCAAAGATCGGA
The DNA here is from genome assembly GCA_964457375.1 of uncultured Anaerolineales bacterium. Classification (GTDB taxonomy): domain Bacteria; phylum Chloroflexota; class Anaerolineae; order Anaerolineales; family UBA11858; genus G519. The sequence goes on along the minus strand of CAYWFK010000012.1, from coordinate 23,076 downwards.
TGTCTACTCACTTGGGGCAACCCTTTACGCAGCTCTTACCGGTTTTATACCGGAAGATTCCCTTGCCCAAGTGATGGGGCAAACAAAACTTACTCCAATCAGACGCAGAAACAAAAAAGTCTCGCGCAAACTGGCAAGCACCATCGAAAAATCTTTGATGGTACACCCTGAAGACCGCTATCAAACTGCCGGTGAATTCAAGAAAGCCTTGCTGAGTGCACGCAGCATTACAAGAAGACGGCGAACCAGTTTAAACACAATTCCGCCGACGCCTTACAAGAATAACAAAGCCATTCGGGATATTCCGGACAAGCCTGCGGAAAAGAATCCTCCACCAGCGGAAGACACACAAAATTTAATCCCGATTAGTGAATCGTATAAACCTATCAATAAACCGCAAAAGGAACAACAAAAACACAATTGGGGGTGTTTGTTTCTTTCTTCATTCATTATTTTCCTGATTGCGATCGTTTCCTTCTGGAAGTTGAATCGACCTGTTGCCAAACAAACCATTGAAACTGTACCCGCAATTTTGGAAACTGCCGTGATAAACACGGCTACCCAACAAGCGACACTTGAAAACACAGCAAGTGCCGCAGACAATCCGGGCCTCACCCCGTCAGGCACAAAAGCTGTTGTTCAAAAGGTTTCACAAACGCCTTTGCCCACAGAGACTTCAACTGTCCGGGCAGGAGCAGGGGTTATCGTAACAGCAACGCCTAAATTCACCGCCAACCCTGCCCAATCAAACAACCCGACAGCAACACCTATCGGGGGCGGGTATGGACAACTGGCTTTTGCATCTAAACGTAGCGGAAAACCCCAAATCTGGCTGGTGAACCTCGACGACAAAGAGATGAAACAAATCACGGATATGAAAGGGGGCGCCTGCCAACCGGACTGGTCCCCCGATGGCAGTAAACTGGTATTCATTTCACCATGCCAGAGCAATCAGGAAATCTATCGCGGGGCAGGGTTGTTCGTCATCAATGCAGATGGCTCGGAACTAACACCAATTCTTGGAGTAGGGGGAGGGGATTACGATCCTGCATGGTCTCCTGACGGAAACAGTATCGTTTTCACATCCCTGAGAAACGGTGCACGTCCACAATTGTATAAATACAACCTGCTTGACAATCAGGTTACCAAGCTAACCAAAGAAAAATTCGTTCGCGATTTCCAGCCGAGCTGGTCACCAGACGGGAAACAGATTGTCTTTATCTCGACACGCAGAGGACCTTATCAAATTTGGATTATGGATAAAAACGGGAATAACCAGCTCAGGTTTTCTGTAAGTAAAGACAAAAAGAATACGCACCCCGTTTGGTCACCGGACGGTCAAATCATCTTGTATACGCAAACCAAATCGAAATCATCGATTCCAAGGCTGACTGGCGTACGGGTGTCTGAGCAAGGTGTTGGCGAATTTCCCGTCTACGGATTACCCGAAGTAATTCCAATGAGAAACGCCGATTACTCACCCGACGGTATCTGGATTGCGTTTGAAGCCTGGCCGGAAGGTAGCAATCATGATATTTACATCATGCTTCCTAACGGAGCGGAATTAACAAGAATAACCACTGATCCTTCCTGGGATTTCGACCCGGCATGGAGACCAACGCCATCAAACTAAACTTTTTTCACAGCCTGTTTAAGACATAATCCGCCTGTTGAAAACGAAAAAACCACTCGAAATCCCCTTTTTTCGTTAAATAAATAGGAAATGAGAACCATATCACAAAAGCATCTCTGCACTTGACAATGAATATGAAAATAAGTAATATGACCGTACGTTACTAAGAAAGTGAGGTTCAAATGAAGAAAAAATTGACGATTATTATCTCTTCATTGATGATAATCAACATGTTGTTCGCTGTTTTCGTACCTGCGAAAGCAGCACCACTCGCTGGCACCAAGAAGATCAATTTCAGAATTATCAACCGTTCTGAAGAAACTGTAACCGTCAAATTGACGGGTCCGGAAAATTACGTCGTTACAGTTTTGGGCCACGAGAAAAAGAAAGTCCAAATCGTAAAAGGTGATTACAAGCTGGAATACACATCATGTGGTGATTCCTATGATGCAGATCTTTCTCTCAAGAAAGACTTCAAAATGATCATCTACGCATGTGCTATCAGACCATCGAAGATGCGTATTAAAAGCCACATTGCCAGTACCATCGAACTCAAACTGAAAGGCCCCCAGAAATACAAATTCAACATCAAAATGGGGCAATCCCGGTTGAGGATTTACTCAGGTTGGTACAAGTATTCCTACAAAGCTTGCAATAAAACCTTCTCCGGAAAAATCCATGTCGCGAAGAGTGGAAAAACCGAGCTGGTCATGCATAGCTGTGAATGGTTCGACCGCCCGAATAATGAACACGGCAAAGTTATTCGCCGAACAAAATTCGTTGTCAAGAACCGTTCATCGCTGACCATCCAAATGTTCCTCATCGGTCCGTCTTCCTACTCGTTCAAGATCAGACCAGGTAAAAACGCTTTCTCAGTGTTACCCGGCAAATACGAGTATGGATATTATCTGGATAATAAACTTCACTCCGGAATTATCAAGGTGAAGAAAAGCGGCTCGACGTCGCTCATCCTGGTACCATCGAAACGATTTGGCTCAAAGTAACCGTACTTTCTAACAAAAAAAAGGCTGTGGTTCAATTGAACCACAGCCTTTTTTATTACATGCAGCGTCCCAAATCCGCTACGTAAACAGACACCGCTGCCCTAATGTCGCGCTGATTTTGAGAATCAAACACAATATTCTCTCCTTGACAACCATCGTGAAAATCAGTACGATACAGACACTTTTTAAAGAAAGTGAGGTTAATAATGAAGAAAAAAATATCGTTTATCATCACTTCCGTGTTGATAATCACCACTTTGTTCACGGCATTTGTCCCTGCAAGCGCAGCATCACTTGCGGGCACGAAGAATATTGTTTTCAAAGTTGCCAACCGTTCAGATAGAACCGTAACGCTAAAACTAAAAGGACCTGAAAACTACACGTTTAAGGTTACTGCTGGCAACAAGAAATCAATTCAAATCCTGAAAGGGGATTATAAGCTTGAATATGTTGCTTGCGGAGTAACTCACAAATCCGATCTCTCACTGGAAAAGAATTTCAAGCTTGTCATTCGCCCCTGCTTTTTGAAAATGACCAGGTTTAGAATCAAAAGCCACTTTGGTCAGACAATCGACCTTCGATTAAGTGGCCATGATTACTATAAAATCAAGGTCAGACCGGGTACATCGACCTGGCACGTTTTGGCAGGTTGGTACAAGTATACCTACAAGGCATGCTACCGGACTTTCAGCGGGAAAGTGCACATTTCCAAAAAAGGAAATAGCGAAATGGAGCTCCATAGCTGTGCATGGTACGCTGACAAAGCAAAAACGACAAAAGCCAAACATAAAGCAAAGCATACATCAAAAGCCAGACGTCCAGCAACGGTAGTGGTGAAAAACCGCACATCGGACACCATCCATCTTTACCTGATTGGTCCAAAGTTTTACTCAATGGACATGGAGTCAGGAAAAACATCGATCGAGGTCGTCCCTGGCAAGTATGTGTATGTTTACCATCGTGACAACAAACTGTTTACCGGGAAGTTCCGGATCAAAAGAAAAGGGACCAAGACAATCATCATCGAACCGGCTTCTCACTAGTATCACAATTACAAAAAACTGCGTTTCGAACGAAACGCAGTTTTTTTATTCTCAAGAAATATGTTGTCAGACAATTGACAAAGGGGGAATAATTTGCTAAACTAATAAGGCAAGTTGTCAGACAACCAATTCAGGAACTATTTTGAAACTGGAGACAATTTTACCATGCCAACTCTTTTGGTACGGAATGCACATCTAATCGTAACAATGGATGACCACCGTCGGGAAATCGCGAATGGTGGTCTTTTTATTCGCAATGGCTTCATCGAGGCTGTGGGTGATACAGATTCTCTCCCGACTGAAGCGGACGAAATACTCGATCTCACCGACCATATCATCCTGCCAGGCTTAATCAATACGCACCACCATTTTTATCAAACACTGACTCGCGTCATTCCCGAAGCACAAGATGCGAATCTTTTCCACTGGCTGAAAACCCTTTACCCGATTTGGGCAAAACTAACCCCGCAGGATATCCGAATTTCAACGAAAACTGCTTTGGCGGAATTGGCATTGTCAGGCTGCACAACAGCATCCGACCATCTATACATTTTTCCAAATCATTCGAAGCTTGACGACGAGATTCGCGCAGCCAACCAAATCGGCCTTCGCCTGCATGCATCCAGAGGATCAATGAGCCTTGGCACCAGCAAAGGCGGTTTGCCGCCTGATAGCGTGGTCGAAAACGAGGATGATATTCTTGCAGATTCTCAAAGGTTAATCGAGCAATACCATGACCCGGAGCCCGGTTCTTTCACACAAATTGTTCTTGCACCATGCTCTCCGTTTAGTGTGACACCTGATTTAATGAAACAAACTGCAAAGCTTGCAAGGGAATATCACGTCCGTTTGCACACCCATTTAGCAGAAACAAAAGACGAAGAAGCATTCTGCATCCGGAAATTTGGGGCACGTCCTGTTCACTACATGGAAAAATTAGGCTGGATTGGGGACGACGTATGGTTTGCTCATTCCGTTCATGTCAATCAGGATGAACTGGACCTTTACCAAAGTACCGGTTGCAGTGTTGCCCATTGTCCGTCTTCGAACATGAGGCTCGCTTCAGGCATTGCACCAATCACAAAGATGATACGCAAAAATGTAAACGTCGGGTTAGGTGTAGATGGGTCTGCCAGTAACGACAGCTCGAATATGCTCGCAGAAGTCAGACAAGCAATGCTGCTTTCCAGAATTGGGGCAGGCATCACCGGCGCTTCGTTATCGCAAAAGGATTCCCCCGACATCATGACCGCCCGCCAAGCCCTTGAATTGGCAACCATCGGCGGGGCAAAAGTTTTGGGGAGAAATGATATCGGTTCTTTGGAACCGGGAAAAGCAGCAGATTTCTTTGCTATCGATTTAAACCGAATAGAATACGCCGGTGCACTGCATGATCCGGTGGCAGCAATTGTGTTTTGCTCTTCTGTCAAAGCCGACTACACAGTAGTGGGTGGCAGACTGATCGTCAAAAATGGCGAATTGCAAACGGTCGACTACCAACGCCTGATTGTTGACCACAACCGTTCAGCCAGACGTCTGTTTTCGTAACAAAACAAAAGGGATTTGTTTATGAAGGCACAAGAAATTCGTAACCGTACCGGCAAGCTCATTGATGTCGCCATGGGAAGAGATTCGGCGGATATCGTACTCAAAAACGGGAAATGGGTGTGTGTACAAACTGCTGAAATCATTCCACATATGGATATCGCGATTAAAGGCGAACGAATTGCCTTCGTAGGCAGCGATGCTTCCCATACTATCGGTTCTGAAACGGCAGTATTCGATGCAAACGGGCAATATTTGGTGCCCGGACTTCTGGATGCACATATGCATATTGAATCCAGCATGCTGACCATGAGCGAATTTGTCAAAACCGTAGCCCCGTTAGGGACAACCGGCATCTTCGTTGACCCCCATGAAATAACCAATGTATTCGGGCTTGACGGTGTACGCCTGATGGTTGACGAAGCCAAGTCCCAGCCAATTCATGTATGGGTACAGATGCCTTCCTGCGTTCCTTCATCACCCGGCTTCGAAACACCCGGCGCCAGCATCGAAGCGGATGATGTTGCAAAAGCAATGCAATGGGATGGAATCATTGGCCTCGGAGAAGTGATGAACTATCCCGGTGTGTATAACAATGACGAAAAAATGATTTCCGAAATTGCCGAAACCCGTTCCGCCGGGAAAGTTGTCGGCGGGCACTACGCATCTCCCGATTTAGGACTACCATTCCATGGGTACGTTGCAAGCGGGGCGGAAGACGACCACGAAGGAACCAGAATTGAAGATGCTGTCCAAAGAGCCAGACAAGGCATGAAACCGATGCTCAGATATGGCTCTGCCTGGCACGATGTCGCCAACCAGGTGGGCGCAATTCTCGACCTTCACCTTGATCCCAGGCGGTTCATCTTGTGCACCGATGACAGCCATTCGGAAACCCTTGTTACGGAAGGGCACATGGACAGGGTGCTCCGCAGAGCTATCCATCTCGGGTTACCCCCGATGACCGCTCTTCAAATGGCGACAATCAATACAGCAGAACACTTTGGCTTATCGAAAGACCTTGGGATGATTGCCCCGGGAAGATTTGCTGACATTCTCATCATCAAAGACCTGCATGAACTGAAAGCAAATCTGGTTTTCGCAAAAGGAAAACTCATCGCAAAAGATGGAAAGTATTTATCCGGCAACCGAACATTCACTTATCCCGATTGGGTAACACATTCGGTGAAACCTGGCAAGTCGTTCGAAGCAAATGATTTTCAGGTAAAAGCACTACCTGAATATTCCTCTGTAACTGCTGTAACTGCCAATATTATCGAAATCATCGAGAACCAGGCGCCAACAAAACATCTGCGTGAAACCTTGCCGGTCATCGGGAACAGCGTTCAAACCGACATCACGCGTGATATTGCCAAATTAGCCGTGATCGAAAGACATCATCAAACCGGACGAATTCAGGTCGGTTTTGTTAAAGGCTTCCATTTCGATAAACCTTGTGCTGTCGGCTCCACAGTCGCCCACGATTGTCATCAAATGATTATCGCCGGTACCAACGAAAGCGATATGGCCATCGCTGCCAACAAATTGATTGAAATGCAAGGCGGGCAGGTTGTTGTCATCGACGGTACTATCGTCGGGGAAGTCCCTTTGCCGATTGCCGGATTGATGTCCGATAAACCGGCAAAAATCGTTGCCAGTCAGGCTGCTTCTGTGCTAGAAGGCTTTCGGGAATGTGGCTGCGATTTGAACAATCCGAACATGCAACTGAGTTTACTGGGACTCGTCGTTATCCCGGAGCTGCGGCTTTCCGATCTTGGCTTGGTAGATGTCAATCATTTCAAATTCATACCCGTTATCGAGACGAAGTAAACAATTTATAGTATGTATCCCTGAAAATAAACTTATGAAAACAAAAACAACATCGGCTCTGTATTCAAGGCTAAAAAAAATAATCGAAAAGACACTTCCCGGGGAGAAGCTTCCTTCCGAACCTACATTGGCAAAAATGCTGAACGTATCACGTGCCACACTCAGGGAAACTATGCAATCTTTCGAGACTGAGGGTTGGATTCGAAAACAGCAGGGAGTCGGTACTTTTGTCGTTCGCCCTCATCGTGTTATCGAAAGCGGTTTGGAAATGCTCGAAAGTATCGAAACGCTTTCAGAAAGAATTGGCCTGGAAGTCCACATGGGGGATCTGAAAGTCGAAATCATAGAAGCTTCGGATGAAATTAAAAAAATTCTACAGCTGAAAGGAGAAACGAAAAGAATCATCAGTGTTTCCAGAGTGATCAACGCCGAAGACAGGCCTGTCGCTTTTCTCGTCGATAATCTGCCTGTCAATATTTTCTCGCTGAGTGATATTTCAAAAGGTTTTTCAGGTTCCGTATTGGATTTATTGCTGAAGCGAAAAAATCCATTGCTGGCAAACTCAAAATGCGAAATCAAAGCTATCACCGCAAACCAATCACTGGCCAAATCTCTTGAAATCAAGGAAGGGATTGCATTGCTTCAGCTATCATCGATTTTATATTCCGCAGAAGGTAACCCGGTAGATTATTCTCACAGTTACTTCATTCCGGGTTATTTCAGTTTCCACGTAGTACGCAGTATTGTCAAATAAAAAACCAAATCATACACACATTGGAGGTTTTGAAATGAGAAGTTTTTTGGGACGTGACATTTTGTCATTGAAGGATTTCGAAAGAAATGAATTTTTCAGAGTGTTCGAAGTTGCTAAGGAACTGGAACCGATTGCCAGAAATCGCCGCAATGTCGATTTGCTGAAAGAAAAGACCCTCGTAACCGCTTTCTATCAGCCATCCACACGCACCAGGCTGGCACACGAAGCAGCAATGATTCGGCTTGGCGGTCAGGTTACCGGCTTTTCCGATGCCAAAAACACACGCGCAGGCGACTGGTATCAAGAGTCCATCAAGGATACCGTAAAGATGCTTGAATACTACGGAGACGTCATCGTTATGCGTCACTTCCGGCAGGGCGCCCCGCACGAGGCCGCCAAATGGGCAAGTGTTCCGATCATCAACGGCGGAGATGGCTGGGGAGAACACCCCACACAAATCCTCACTGACCTCTATACGGTTTTACGCGAAAAAGGACGAATCGACGGATTGAAATGGCTTGCAGTTGGCGATATGCGCATGCGGACAATGCATTCCCTGAGCTATGGACTGACACAGTTTGATTGCCCGATTACTTTTGTTTCGCCTCCTGACAAATCCCTTACGGACGATTTCAAGAAAGAACTCAAAGGTTTCAGCCTTGATTTCAAAGAGGTCGAACATGTCGAACAGGCAATCGCTGACGCCGATGTGATCCTTGTTGAGCCCGTCGTACAGCCTGATTACACCAAATCACGCCAGGAAGCAGGAGAACACGGTTTGACCCCCTCGAATTACAAGATTACACGTGAACTACTCGAGACGAAAGCAAAACCGGATGCGATTCTTTTGCACTCACTGCCTCGAATGGATGAAATTCCTCCGGATGTCGACATCACCCGCTGGTCACGTTATTGGCAGGAAGCTTTCAATGGTGTCGTCATGAGAATGGCACTTCTCGCGCTTATCCTTGGCGCAATGGAATAGGCTGACAGAACAAATTACAAGAATGGAGCAATGAAATGCAAACAGATTTACGAGGCAGAGACTTAATCGGCGATCTCGATTTTAGCAAGGAAGAAGTCGAAACCGTTTTGGATCTCGCATGGGATCTTAAAATGAAACGTGCATTGGGCGAATCCCACGCATACTTGCGGGACAAAGTGCTCGCAATGCTGTTTTTCTTTTCCAGCACAAGAACACGCGGTTCTTTCGAAGCCGGCATGGCACAACTGGGCGGGCATGCCGCCTTCATCGAAAGCCGGACGACACAAATTTCTCACGGCGATACCGAAAAAGAACTTGGTGAAATTTTCGGCCGTTATTTCGATGGCATCGCTATTCGCCATGTCGATTGGGGTATCGGGAACCGCTATTTGAACCTTGTGGCAGAAGCATCCCGCGTGCCTGTTTTCAATATGCAATGTGAAATTTACCATCCTTTCCAGATTTTAGCCGACCTGATGACGATCATCGAGAAAAAAGGTCGTAACCTGAAACGAAAGAAAATGGTTGTTTCCTGGGCTTACGCGTCTTCTTACCTGAAACCCATGTCTGTTCCACAATCCCTGATCCTGCAAATGCCCCGATTCGGGATGGATGTTGTCCTGGCACGCCCGCCTGAATTCAAGCTGAGACCGGAAATCGTGGAACAGGCTCGTGAACAAGCCCGCAAGTTTCATACTGGTTTCGAAATAGTCGAAGACATGGACGAAGCTTTCAAAGATGCCGATGTTGTTTACGCAAAATCCTGGGGCCCTCTTTTGACCACACAAGACCCCGAAAAGGGTAAGGCTATTCAGGACAAGTATAAAAACTGGATCACCGATGCGAGACGCATGGCACTTGCAAAAGAAGATTCCATTTACATGCATCCGCTTCCAGCCGATCGGGATGTCGAAGTCACCAGTGAGGTTATGGATGGCCCGCATTCTGTCGTTTTCGATGAAGCAGAAAACCGATTGCATGCCCAAAAAGCCGTCATGGCACTGACAATGCGGTAGAGGATGATGATGAAAAACAATAAAACAGCTGTTGTCGCAATTGGCGGAAATTCGCTTATCAAAAACAAGAAACATATCACAGTCGAGGACCAATATCTTGCGGCAAAAGAAACTACCTTGCATATCGCTGACATGATCGAAGCGGGTTGGGATGTCGCTATTGGTCATGGCAATGGTCCTCAAGTCGGTTTTATTTTGCGCCGGTCAGAAATTGCTCACAAAACCGAAGGAATGCATGAAGTTCCTCTGGATGTATGCGGTGCTGATACGCAGGGTGCAATTGGCTACGCCTTACAGCAAAACCTGCAAAATGAATTGGCCCGCCGGGGAATCAAAAAACCGGTTGCAACTGTGATTACACAAGTTGCCGTCGATAAAAACGATCCTGCTTTCAAGAATCCGTCCAAACCCATCGGCAGTTTCATGGAAGAAAACGAAGCAAAGATGCGGAAGGAACAACTCGGATGGGATGTTGTCGAGGATGCCGGACGCGGTTGGCGAAGAGTCGTACCTTCCCCCAAACCCAAAAAGGTTCTTGAAGAAGCCGTCATCAAACTTGTGCTCAATGCCGGAATGATCGTCATCACGGTTGGTGGTGGCGGCATCCCCGTTGTGGAAACGGAAGACGGTGGATATAAAGGAATTGCAGCGGTCATCGATAAAGATTACGCATCAGCACTCCTGGCGATTTCGATAAAGGCTGATCTGTTTATTATCTCGACCGCTGTTGAAAAAGTTGCCCTGAACTTTGGAAAACCCAATCAGAAGTGGCTGGATAAACTTACCGTTGCGGAAGCAAAGCAATATCTCGCTGAAGGCACGCACTTCGCCAAGGGTTCAATGGAGCCAAAAATCAAAGCAATCCTGTGGTATCTGGAAGAAGGCGGCAAGAAAGCCATCATCACAAATCCGGAAAACATCGGGCGAGCATTGAAAGGAGAAACGGGTACGATAATCGTACCTTAAAGACAAATATTAATCTGCAGGGACAGGGCAAAAATCCAATAATCCTATACCAATTTCTCTTTAGATAGAGTATGATAGGCTTATGGCTATAAGCGCTTCATAGTGAAAGGAGGTCAAAGGGAATTGATTCAAACAGGATTATATGATTTCGACTTAGGTAAGCAAAACCAACAAATCGTCCTATTGAACAAATCGGAGGAGTAAAAAAATGAAACGCAAATCATTTTGGATCATCGGCATTCTGCTGATACTTGCCCTTGTCCTTGCAGGTTGCAAGTCGACAACACCTGAGAAATCACAACAACCGCAGCAGACAGAAGAGCAAAAAACAGAAGAAAAGCAAAACGCAGAAGAAGTTGCCGGTTTCCAAATTCCAACGACTGAAGAAGGAAAATTCAACGTCGCTATGGTGCTTATTGGCCCGCATGATGATGGTGGCTGGTCACAAGCGCACTATGAAGGTCTTCAATATATCGAAAAGAATGTCCCCAATGTCCATGTTGCATATATTGAAAATGTACCTGAAGGTGCCGACTCCGAACAAATTTTCCGCAGTCTTTCCAGAAAAGGGTTTGACCTGATTTTCGGCACTTCTTTTGGTTACATGGATTCGATGGAAGTCGTAGCTGATGAATTCCCCGACATCATGTACATCCACGTCAGCGGGTTCAAATCCAACAAAACGAACTTCGGCAATTTAATGGGTGCTATGGAAGACATGAAATATCTTGCCGGAATGCTTGCCGGTGCCCGCGCAAAAATGGATGACAACCCCAAACTTGGTTACATGGCTACATTCCCAATTCCGGAAGAATTGCGCCTGGGTAATGCTTTCGCACTAGGTATGAGAAAAACCTGTGAAGAATGCACCATGGACGTCCGCTGGATCAATACCTGGCATGACCCGATCGTCGAAAAAGAAGCGGCTGCATCCTTGTTCGATGCGGGAGCACAAGTTGTTTTGACCGGTGCCGATACCCCGGCTGTTGCGGATGTTGCCCAGGAAAAAGGCAAATGGGGCATTACCTATGACTGGTATGGTTCCTGCAAAGTCGATGCATGTCTGACCGCACCGTACTGGAACTGGGGCCCGGTTTATGCCAAAATCACCCAGGGTGTCATCGATGGTACCTACACACCGGGATGGGACTACTTCGATGCTGACAGCGGTGGTTTGGGACTCTACGGCTTCATGGAAGGGCAAGAACTCACGAAAGGCGCTTCTGAATTACCCGAAGAAGTTATCAATGAAGTCAAATCGCTTCTGGCACAAATGCTCGAAGGGAAATTCAACCGCTTTGATGTCTTCGCCGGACCAATCAAGGACAACCAGGGCAATGTCGTTGTTCCTGCCGGCGAGAAGATGGAACAACTCGATCTCGACCAATTCCCCGAATTCAAGTCCGGATGCAAATATTGCATGAAATGGTGGGCAGAAGGTATTACAGCCGAACTGCCAGAGACAAATAATTAATCGCTACTGTTTCAAGAGGGCTGGATAGCCCAGCTATCCAGCCCTGATTGATTAATTGGTTTTTTGGCATCAAAAAACCAACCCTGTTTTGTGGTTCGAAAAAACCTATTAATTACCGGTCAAAGGATGTCCATAATGGCTTCAACTGATAATCAATACGTTGTCGAGATGAAAGATATCACCAAACGGTTTCCGGGGGTTTTGGCGAATGACCACGTCAACTTTGCATTGCGTAAAGGCGAAATACATGCATTGCTGGGAGAAAACGGAGCCGGTAAAAGCACCTTGATGAATGTTTTAGCCGGTTTATACAAAGCGGAATCCGGGTCTATCCTGATCAATAGCGAACCTGAAATTTTCAACTCCCCGCGTGATGCTATCAAAGCAGGAATCGGAATGGTACACCAGCACTTTATGTTGGTGCCATCTCAGACTGTAACCGAAAATATCCTCTTAGGGTTGGACGAACCAAGATTTATCCTAAAACTCAATGAGTATGAGAAAAAAATCGAAGCACTAAGTCAACAATTCGGAATGAAAGTCGATCCTCGCGCAAAAATCTGGCAACTTTCTGTTGGGGAACAACAACGTGTCGAAATCCTTAAAATGCTTTATCGCGGTGCCAATGTGCTTATTCTCGATGAGCCGACAGCTGTTCTTGCCCCTCAAGAAGTCAAAGGCTTATTCAAAACGCTTCGGAACATGGTCTCTCAGGGCAAAGCAATTATTTTCATCAGCCATAAACTCAATGAGGTGCTAACCATTGCCGACCGGGTTACCGTACTCCGCAAAGGGAAAGTGGTCGCATCAGATCTGGAAGTAAAAAACATCACACGTTCCGAACTCGCAAAATTAATGGTCGGCAGAAATATCGTTTTCAATATCAAGAAGAAAACATCCAAACCCGGCAAGGTTATCCTGGATGTCAAAGACATTCACGCTATCAACGATAAAGGTTTGCCAGCTCTGCGCGGTGTCACATTGAACGTTCGGAAAGGGGAAATTGTCGGTTTGGCTGGCGTTGCGGGAAACGGGCAAAGCGAACTCGCTCAGGTAATTGCCGGCATGCGAAAGGCTGTAAAAGGCAGTATTTTTCTCAATGACCAGCAAATTGTGAATAAACCTATCCAGTTCGTCATCGAAAACGGGATGGGGTATATTCCCGAAGACCGAACCCATGTTGGTACTTCGCCGAATCTGAGCATCACGGACAACGTGATCATGAAAAAATACAGGAAATCGCCTATCTCCCGGGGATTGATCCTTGATATGAAAATCGCCAGAAAATTCGCCGAGAAACTCAAGAAAGGTTATGAAATCATTGTGCCTTCCGTAGAAACCCCGGCACGAATGCTTTCCGGGGGTAATCTTCAGCGGGTAATCCTGGCAAGAGAAATTTCCGGCGAACCGGAATTCCTTTTGGCGATGCAGCCCACACGCGGGCTGGACGTCGGAGCAATCGAAGGCGTTCACCGGCTGCTTCTTGAACAGCGTGATAACGGTGCAGCAATCTTGCTTGTTTCCGAAGAACTGGAAGAATTGATTTCATTGAGCGACCGGATTTATGCAATTTACGAAGGGCAAATCATGGGGGAGATTACTGACGGAGATATCGGCACCATTGGCGAAATGATGACAGGAACCCCGCTTCATGAAATCACCCCAACAGGAGTTTCTTGATATGACCGAAAAAGAAGCTGCATCGTCCGGCGAGATAAGGGCAAACAAGTTTTTCCCTTACAGAATTAGGATAGAAACCAGAATCAATGAACCGCCCAAATGGTATCCGGCATTCATTTCTCTGCTGGCCATTGTCGTTGCACTAGTCCTGGGTGGAGTAATCATTGCCTTTGCCGGTGGTGACCCGTTCAAATCATATGCGCACATTGCCAAGGCGTCTTTCGGAAGCCTGGGTGTATTCTCCGATACGCTCGTCAAAGCAATACCGCTGATACTCGTCGGGCTTGCATGTTCCGTTGCCTTTCGCATGAAACTATGGAACATTGGTGCAGAGGGCCAATTTTATCTTGGTGCTTTTGGCGCAAGCGCTGTGGTGTTGACGCCCTTACTCCCGCCCGATACTTCACCATGGATCATGATTCCGGCAATGATGTTAGCAGGTATGCTTGCGGGCGCTGTTTGGGGATTCATTCCCGGCTTTCTCAAGGCAAAATTCAACGTCAATGAAATCATCTCCACGCTGATGATGAATTACATAGCCGTTGCCCTTAACAATTTTTTCATCTATGCAATCTGGAGCGAAGGCGGCTTTCAAATGAGCCACATGTTCCAGAAAAATGCATGGCTTCCAAGGCTGGCAAATTACGCAAAAGATTTCAAGATGTTTCGGGGATTGACGGTTCACCTCGGACTGCTTTTCGGATTGCTCGCTGCATTCATTGTCTGGTTCATCCTGTACCGCAGCAAATGGGGGTATGAAATCCGCCTGATTGGGGATAATCCCAAAGCTGCCAAATACGCCGGTATCAATATTTCCAAAAACATCATTCTCGTGTTGACCCTATCAGGTGCTTTAGCCGGTCTGGCAGGAATGTCGGAAATCAGCGGTGTGGTTCATCGGCTTCAGGGTAATATTTCCCCCGGTTACGGATTTACCGGTATTATCATTGCCTGGCTCGCAAAACTAAATCCGTTCGCCGTCATTTTAGTATCCATTTTATTCGGCGCCCTTATTCTGGCAGGCAGAGAAATTCAACCATCGGGTATCCCAAAAATGATACAAGGAATCATTCTGGTTTCGTTGATTGCAAGTGACTTTTTGCTTCGTTATCGGATTCGCATCGAAAAACAATCGGAGGAGGCATAAACATGGACTGGATCATCATTCTGAACGCTGGTGTTGCTTCCGGTACTGTGCTGCTTTTTGCCACCATCGGTGAAATCTTTGCCGAACGTTCCGGCATCCTCAATCTGGGTGTCGAAGGGATGATGCTTGTCGGGGCGATGAGTGCATTCAACATTTCCATTTCCACAGGGAATCCATGGCTTGGTTTGCTGGTTGCAATGCTTGCGGCAGGCTTGTTGAGCCAGATCCATGCTTTCATCACCATTCATCTTCAGGCAGACCAAGTTGTCAGCGGATTGGCACTGACATTTTTAGGCACCGGCATTAGTCTTGTGTTAGGCGAAGGGCTGAGCAAAGCCGGCACCGGTGCACTTCTTCCTCAATTCTCGATACCGCTCTTATCCAGGATACCATTCATTGGCGCAATATTTTTTACCCAGCAAAGTATCATGGTCTATCTTGGATACTTGCTGGTGCCATTGTCCTGGTATTACATCAACAAAACACGCCCGGGAATGCATCTGCGTGCAGTCGGTGAGTATCCTGTTGCAGCTGACACTCTGGGGATCAACGTCTACCGTCTGCGCTATTTTTATGTCTTCGTTGGCGGGTTGATGGCCGGTCTTGCAGGTGCAACGATTAGTCTGGCAATTTCCCCGGGTTGGTTCAGTGAACTGACAACAGCCGGTCAGGGATGGATCGCTGTCGGTCTGGTTATTTTCGCTCAATGGGACCCGTTACGCGCAGCTGTCGGCTCTTATGCATTTGGGGCATTGCGCAGATTGATTCTGGATATCCAAGGTCCCATGATGCTTTTGGGAATACGCAATCCGTTTTACTACAATCCGTATTGGGGTTTCTTCCTGCAAATGCTGCCTTACGCCTTTACTATCATCGTGCTTGTCATCGGTTCGCGGGAAGCAATTCGCAAACGCATCGGTTCTCCCGCTGCGCTGGGTGTTCCCTATATTCGCGGCGAACGAGGCGCATGACGCAAAACGATCGCCAAGACAAGTATGCATTTGAAACAATCAATCTTTCGAAAATGGAGTTTATTTATTGATGGGCAAGTTTATTGGGTACCAATGTTCTGTTTGCGGTGAACAATTCGAAAAAGATTATCAGGGGTATGTTTGCCCGCATGATGGCGGGAATCTGGACGTAGTACTGGATTACGAAAACCTGAAAACGCTTCGTGACGACCAGCTGATTAATCAAACTGAACAATCAATGTGGCGCTATCTGGCTTTACTTCCGGTGAATGTGCCCGGTTTCGAGGACACGCCCTTGCACAAAGTCGGTTTCACACCGATGTATGCACCGGATAAATTGAGAAATGAACTCAATATCAACCATTTATGGATCAAAGATGAAAGCGGTAACCCGACGGCTTCTTTCAAAGACAGAGCCAGCGCACTCGTCATCATCCGTGCAAAAGAGATTCATTCTGAAATCGTCGTAACCGCGTCTACCGGCAATGCCGGTGCAGCCCTTGCCGGAATGGCGGCTGCGGTAAGACACCAAGCTGTCATTTTCGCCCCCAAAACCGCACCACCCGCAAAAATCGCACAGCTGCTTGTCTATGGTGCCAAAGTATTGCTCGTCGATGGGAACTATGATGCAGCATTCGATCTCTCCATCGAAGCTTCCAAAGCCTTCGGATGGTATTGCCGAAACACCGGTTACAACCCCTTCACTCTGGAAGGCAAGAAAACCGCTGCTTTCGAAATTTGGGAATTTCTGAAGACACGTTACCCGGACTATTTCGATAGAGAAGTCAATATATTCGTGTCAGTAGGTGACGGGAACATCATCTCCGGACTTCATAAAGGTTTCAAAGATTTGTTCGCAATCAACAAACTGGACAAATTCCCCAGAATATTCGGCATCCAGTCGACCGGTTCGGCCGCAATTGCTAACGCCTACAAAGCGGGGACAGAAAAAATCAGCGCTGTGGAAGCGGATACCATCGCCGATAGTATTAGTGTCGACTTGCCGCGCGACGGGTTAAGGGCATTGCGTGCTGCAACACAAACCAATGGTGCTTTCATCACTGTCACAGACGAAGAAATCATCAATAGTATTGCCGCTTTGGGCAGTGCCGGCATCTTTGCAGAACCTGCCGGGGCTACATCTTACGCCGGCATTAAAAAAGCTGTTGATAAAAAAATGGTGTCCAGGGATAGTATCAATATCGTTCTCAATACCGGGAACGGATTAAAAGATGTCAAAACAGCCATGCAGTCCGTCAGGGAAGCTCCCGTCATTGAACCCAACCTGAACGAAGTAAAGAAGTATTTCAACCAATGAATGCGCATATAATGAAAAGAGGGGAACATGAAATTCGGTAAAAACTGGAGCCCTGCTGTACGCTACCTGACTCTCATTCTGACAGGATTGGTCTGTGTCGGATTCTTTTGGTATTTTCGGGAATTACTCGGTCCGATTATCATTGCGGCGTTATTCGCTTACACAATTCATCCTGTCGTGCTATACCTTTCAAAAAAGACCAGGCTGCCGCACAAGGCATCGGTCATCATCGTATATGTTTTCAGTATTCTGACAATTTCTGCTATTCCGGCAATATTGACGCCTGTTTTCATCCATCAAATCGAACTCCTCGAAATCGATTCGGTGCAATTGATCACTGAATACCAAAAATTTGTCTCGACACCAATCCTTTTCCGCAAGTGGTCATTTTATCCACGACAGTTCCTACCCGATATTTCCGGAATGTCTTTCAATATTCTCAAACCAATTGCAGGGAATGCATTCCGTGTTGTCGAACTCATCTCGAAAAATTTCGCCTGGATTCTGATCATCCTGATTGTCGTCTACTACTTACTGAAAGATTGGGACAAACTCTACGCCTGGCTGCTAAGTGTTCCCCCGGAAGAATACAAGGAAGACATCATCAGGCTCACAAAAGAACTAGACCTTGTTTGGTCTGCCTATATCCGCAGTCAATTACTTTTCATGATTGTCGTGGGTGTCATCGATGCGATTGCCTGGTTTGCCATTGGCTTACCCGGAGCGATTATCCTTGCAGTTATCACCGGGATAACCAGCATCGTGCCTGAATTAGGTGCATTTTTCTCCGGCTTTCTCTCAGTTACTGTTGCCTTGCTGGAAGGTTCGACATATATTCATGTCTCGAACTTTTGGTTTGCAGTAATCGTTCTGATTGTCTACTTCATCATCGTAAACATTAAAAATATCTGGATTCGGCCAATTATCATCGGCAGAGGCGTACATATCCATGAAGCAATCGTCTTTGTGGTCGTACTCGGTGCGCTGATGATCAACGGGCCGCTTGCCGCATTTATCAGCGTACCTTTGTTAGTTTCCACACTTGTCATCGGCAGCTACGTCAGGCGAAGGATTTACGGGCTTCCGCCATTTCCGGAACTGGACGAAGAAAACCCGAATGATTCTGAAGAAGCAAACTAGGATTCTTCCAATGATTACTTACTCCATTGTTGCACCCATTTATAATGAGAAGGCGAACATCCCTGAGCTTTACAAGCGGATCAAAACAGTCATGGAATCTACAGCTGAGCCATGGGAACTGATAATGGTCGATGATGGTTCTTCCGACGGCTCTACCGACATTATCCAGCAGCTCGGGGCACAGGATGACCATATTGTCCCCGTGATTTTCGCCAGAAATTTCGGGCATCAAATCGCCGTCACTGCGGGGCTGGATTATAGCCGCGGCAAAGCGGTCATCGTCATCGATTCGGATTTACAGGACCCCCCTGAAGTCATTCTCGATTTAATCGGAAAATGGAAAGCTGGTTATGAGGTCGTATACGCCATTCGTTCGAAAAGAGAAGGCGAAACCTGGTTCAAACTTTTCACGGCGTCTCTATTCTACCGAATCATCCGTAAAATTACCGACGTGAACATTCCCATGGATGCCGGGGATTTCCGATTGATGGACAGAAAAGTAGTCGATATTCTCAATCAGATGCGCGAAAAACACCGCTTTTTGAGAGGCATGTCTGTTTGGGTTGGTTTCAGGCAGACAGGCGTAGAATACGAAAGAGCACCACGATTCGCCGGCGAAACAAAATATCCACTCGGGAAAATGCTGCGTTTTGCGGCTGATGCAATTACCAGTTTTTCCTATTTTCCCTTGCAAATGGCAATGTATCTTGGTTTCGTTACTGCGGGAATTAGCACGGTAGCCATCCCCGTAGTAATCATCGGCAGATTGATGGGCTCCCACGCATTTCTGGGGCAGGCAAGCACCTTGCTCGCTGTATTGTTTCTGGGAGGTGTTCAGCTGATTTCACTCGGAATATTAGGCGAATATATCGGCCGGCTCTATGATGAAGCCAAAGGACGCCCATTATACATTGTGCGTAATCAACCTAATGTCAACAAACCTATTTCAGAAGGAGAAACAAAGAATAATGATTGACTTGACGATTGTAGAAGAACAACTGAAAAGAACCGTAAAAAGAGCAAAGGATCGCAATATTGTTATCCCTACCTTTGCTCAAATGAAAAATCCGGACCTGATCCCTGACTCCATCAAGGAAAAATTAGCAACAGTCGGGTTGTGGGATGTCAACCCGCTCAACCTCTTCCGCATTACCTGGAAAAACGAACCGGTTGCATTTGGCGGTGGTTTTAATGGCGTCAATTATGTAGAGCTTCCGAAAAGCCTGACCGGTGTCGATGCCAGAATCATCGCTCTGGTTGGCAAATGGTTCCCGACAGGCGCGCATAAAGTCGGTGCGACCTTCGGCTGCCTTGTTCCCCGACTAGTTACCGGGCAATTCGACCCGACTTTCCATAAAGCAGTCTGGCCATCGACAGGGAATTATTGCCGCGGCGGCGCTTATGACTCTGCTTTGCTGGCTTGTGAATCAATCGCCATTCTTCCGGAAGGCATGAGCAAGGAACGCTTCGATTGGTTAGCCAAGGTTGCTGGTGAGGTAATCGCCACGCCGGGAAGTGAATCCAACGTCAAGGAAATCTTTGATAAGGTCTGGGAACTACGGAAAACACGCGATAATATCTTCGTATTCAATCAGTTCGAAGAATTCGGGAATTATCTCTGGCACTACGAAGTTACCGGTCATGCCATGGAAGAAGTCCTGAAAAATGAGCTGGGCAAAGACGGAAACTACAGAGGCGTTGTTCTGACAACCGGATCGGCAGGTACCATCGGTTGTGGTGATTATCTCAAGCAAATTTTCCCAACCAGCAAAGTGGTTGCCGGTGAAGCGAAACAATGCCCGACATTACTTGAAAACGGTTTTGGTGCCCACCGCATCGAAGGTATCGGAGACAAACACGTGCCGTGGATTCATAACGTGAAAAACACCGATATGGTAGTCGACATCGATGATAACGCTGTTGTCAGTCTGGCACGGTTGTTCAATGAACCCGCAGGACGAGAATACCTGGTAAAGAATGGTGTTCCCGAAGAAATGGTTTCGAAACTCGACCTGCTGGGCTTCTCCAGCATTGCCAATTCCATCATGGCAATCAAATTTGCCAAGTACTATGAGCTGGGCGAGAACGACATTGTTCTCACGGTCTGGACAGATTCGATGGAACTCTACCAGAGCCGCCTGAAAGAAATGCACGAGGAATACGGACAATATAGCGAAACAGATGCTTCTGCTCATTTCGCCCGCTACCTGAAAGGAATCAGCACTGATAATCTGGAAGAATTAACCTATGTTGGCAAACGCAGAGTGCACAACCTGAAATACTATACATGGGTCGAGCAACAAGGCAAAACATACGAAGAGATTATGAAACAATGGTATGATCCGACTTACTGGACCACATACCAAAAGCAAATTGCTCAAATAGACGAACTGATTACCGAATTCAATCAGCGCGTCGGGTTGTTGTAAATTCACAAAAAAGATTCATCCGAAAGGACTTTGCTTAATAAAAGTCCTTTCGGATTATTCAGGTGAAATGATGATTGACTTCACCTCGATTGTACTTGTAACTATTCTGCCAAAACCGCGCGATCTTGAAATCGCCCGCTTGTTAGGCTGGTATAAAATTCCGGTCAGAACAGCACCAAAAGTAATCGACGTTGATTATCTTGCGTTTTATCAGCCATCATCCTTTGGTGAAAAGAAATGGCGGATCGAATTCCTTGCACCGGTCAGAGGGCATGAATTGACCACCAGGGGAGAATTATTGAGAAACGAAACAAGTCATCCACGCGTCAACGATGAATACTTCAAAATACAGCTTGGCTCCCTGATAAAATTACCCGAACCCATTCTTGCATCGAAGTGGAAACGTCTCACGTTTCTTTACACCACCGGCGAATATTTATCCAAAGCCAAAACGATCAATGACCTTGTCGTGCGGAACTATGAAAAACAAGTGCTTTGGAAGACGCTTCACGAAAAAATCAATGCTGCTTACAAGCGCACTGACAGCCAACAAGAGTCTCCATCCATCGAACCTGAAAGATTATCGAAGGATATCATTGACTTGTTGCTGGGTATCGGCAATTTGAAAGAACACTGATCCTTTCACCAAGGCCTTGCAACCGAAGATGTGCATACCGGCAAGACAGGAGAGTCAGATGCAACCGATAATTATCAAAAACGGTACGATCATTACAGCTGCTGAAACATTCTGGGGGGATATTAAAATCGTCGGTGAAAAAATCGTTTCAATCGGGAAGAACCTGGAAGATCACAACGCAAAAATCATCGATGCGACCAGGCTGTTGGTCATGCCCGGAGGTGTCGATCCGCATACACATTTTGCTTTACCGATGTTCGGTACGGTATCGTCCGATGACCATTATACAGGGCACAAAGCTGCTGCTTTCGGTGGCACAACAACGGTAATAGACTTCGTTCCTCAAAGTTTTCCGACATTGAAAGAGTCAATCACGCATTGGCATCAAAAAGCCGATCACATGGCAGCAGTGGATTTTGGCTTTCATATGAACATCACCGCTTTAAATCAATCCATAGAAAAGGAAATTCCAAATCTGATCGAGGCAGGAATAACCTCAGTCAAGGTCTTCACAGCATACAACGGCCGGCTGAGACTAACGGACGGAGAAATATTCACGGTTATGCGCATAGCCGGCTCAAACAATATGCTTACCATGGTTCATGCAGAAAACGGTGATGTCATCGAGATCCTTGTTCGGGAAGCCCTGAAACAGGGGCGTACACAGCCGATTTGGCATGCCAAAACCAGGCCCAAGTGGGGCGCTGTTGACGCTGTCCTCCGTTCGTGCCTGCTTGCCGGGCAGGCGAATGCACCGGTCTATATCGTTCATATGAACACAGCCGGTGGTGTCGACCAAATCAACTACGCCAGAAAACTTGGCATTCACATATACGGAGAAACATGTCCGCAATACCTGTTCTTCACCGAGCATAAACTGGAAAGGGAAGACGGGGCAAAGTGGATTTGCTCACCTCCGGTAAGAAACAAAGAAGACAACCTGCGTCTCATGGAAGGAATCGAGCAGGGAATCATCGATACCATCGGGACTGACCACTGCCCGTTTTTCTACGATGGGACGAAACCAATCCTTTACGAAGGAAGTCAAATCAAAATACCCGGAAAGGAGTTGGGGAAAGATGATTTCACAAAAATCCCCAATGGCTTGCCGGGCGTCGGCGACCGCCTGCCAATTCTATGGACAAAGGGGGTTGTCTCAGGCCGCATCACACCCAATCAATTCGTGGCGCTTACCAGCACCAATCCGGCGAAAATCTTTGGACTATATCCTCAAAAGGGTGCTCTCCTTCCCGGAGCAGATGCAGATATCGTTTTGTGGAATCCAAATCGCAAACTGACTTATGGCGTAAAATACGCCCGGCACCGCACAGACTACAATCTCTACGAAGGCTGGGAATTAACCGGATTTCCTGAAACTGTGTTTCTGCGAGGCCGGATCATCGTAGACCATGGGCAATGGCATGGCAAAGCAGGCATGGGTAAATACATCCACAGAAAGGGTTTGACACCCGAGTCTGTTAGTTAATTCCCCGTCAAGAAAACA